>SCRF01000014.1 GCA_004322005.1 Rhodanobacter sp.
CAATGGACAAGCTGGGCGACATGGCGCTGGGCTACAGCGTGTCCAGCAGCGCCATCCATCCGGCGATCCGCTACACCGGGCGGCTGGCCAGCGATCCGCTGAGCACGATGCAGGCCGAGAACAGCATCATCGAAGGCCTCGGGTCGCAGAGCGGCAACCGCCTGTCGCGCTGGGGCGACTACAGCGCGATGACCGTCGATCCGGTCGACGACTGCACGTTCTGGTACACCACCGAATACCTGAAGACCACCGGCTCGTTCAACTGGAACACGCGCATCGGGTCGTTCAAGTTCCCGGGTTGCCAGTGAGGAAAATCCGCACCTCCCATGTCTGATCGATCTGCAGCGGGCCGTGACGCCACGGCCCGCTTTTTTTCCTGTCGTCATGCACCGTTTACCGGCGCGATCTACGCATCGCCGACGTGAATCCCGTTTCGTGCCGATCCCGCCGATCGCGCAGCCCGCGTGGCAGAATCGCCGCATGCACATCTATCTGGTCGGCGGCGCGGTCCGCGACAAACTGCTGCAGCGGCCGGTGACCGACCGCGATCACGTGGTGGTCGGTGCGACGCCCGAGGATCTGCTGGCACTGGGCTACAAGCCGGTAGGCAAGGATTTCCCGGTATTCCTGCACCCGCAGACGGGCGAGGAATACGCGCTGGCGCGCACCGAGCGCAAGACCGGGCGCGGCTATCACGGTTTCGTGTTCCAGGCCGACGCCACGGTCACGCTGGAGGCGGATCTGGCGCGGCGCGACCTCACCATCAATGCGATCGCCGAGGACGAGCATGGCACGCTGACCGATCCGTATCATGGCGTGCGCGATATCGCGGCGCGGGTACTGCAGCACGTCTCGCCGGCCTTCGTCGAAGACCCGGTGCGGGTGCTGCGGGTGGCCCGCTTCGCCGCGCGCTTCGCGCCGCTGGGCTTCAGCGTCGCCGGGGAAACCATGGCGCTGATGCGGCAGATGGTGCGCGACGGCGAAGTCGACCATCTGGTGCCCGAGCGCGTGTGGGCGGAAACGCGCAAGGCGCTGGGTGAACCGCAACCCTCGGCATTCCTGCGCGTGCTGCGCGAGTGCGGCGCGCTCGCGGTGCTGTTTCCCGAGATCGATGCGCTGTACGGCGTGCCGCAGCGCGCCGAGTTCCACCCGGAGATCGACACCGGCGTGCATCTGGAGATGGTGCTGGACATGGCCGCGCGGATCGCACCGGGCGACGACGTGGTCGGCTTCTGCGCGCTGGTGCACGACCTCGGCAAGGCGCTCACGCCGGTCCGCGAATGGCCGCGGCATATCGGCCACGAGCAGCGCGGGGTGGTGCCGCTGCGAACGCTGGCGGCGCGCCTGAAAGTGCCGACCGAACATGCCACGCTGGCCGAGCAGGTATGCCGCGAGCACCTGAATGCGCATCGCGCGTTCGAACTGAAGCCGGCCACCGTGCTGCAGCTGCTCGGTTCGCTGGACGCATTGCGCCGACCGGCGCGACTGGAAATCTTTCTCGCCGCCTGCGAGGCCGACAAGCGCGGCCGGCTGGGCCATGAACACGATGCTTACCCGCAGGCCGCCTACCTGCGCGACGCGCGTGAGGCGGCAGCGGCGGTCGACGCCGGCCGCTTTGTCGAGCAAGGTTTGTCCGGACCGGCGATCGGCATGGCGATGGAGCGCGCCCGGATCGACGCGATCGCGGCACTGAAATCCCCGTAAGGAATCTCGAATAACCGGGCCTGCCTGTCGTAGGAGCGCACCCTGTGCGCGAATGCTCCTGCCAGATCTGCCGTAGGAGCGCACCTTGTGCGCGATGCTTTTGACGAAACGCAAAAAGCATCGCGCACAAGGTGCGCTCCTACGCGCGGTGGGTTTTCGCGCACAAGGTGCGCTCCTACACGCGGTGGGTTTTCGCGCACAAGGTGCGCTCCTACACGCGGTGGGTTTTCGCGCACAAGGTGCGCTTCTACAAAGGCGAATGATCGCCGCGGCACGGCGACGGGCTCACCCCTGATTGTCGCCTGCGCTCAGTGCCGGCCGTCACGCCACTGCAGCCATCCCCGTTCCACGCCGGCCAGCACGCCGGCCAACCGGCTGCGCAGCAACAGCAGCGCCAGCGCGATGCCGATACTGTCGGCGAGCACGTCGAAGGCATCCGCGTCGCGTGGCGGCGACAGCCACTGCGCGAACTCGATGAAGACGCCGAATGCCAGGCAGCCCAGTGCCGCCCAGCCACGGGCGCGGCGATCGCGGTAGACATTGCCCCACCAGCCCATCAGGCAGGTGAACGTGGTCGCATGCAGCAGCTTGTCGCCGAACGGGAAAGCCAGCGTGACGCCAGGATCCGGGCGCAGCGCCATCCACAGGGTCCACAGCATGATCGCGCCGCCCAGCGCGACCCAGGCGCGATGCCAGCGCAGCCGTCCAGACGGCTGAACTGTCGTCATCACAACCGGCCGCCCTGGTCGGCGGCAAGCAGCGCGGCCGGCAAGGGCGGATCGTCGAGGCCGCGGACGAGCAGCATGGCCTGGAACCGTTCGCCCATCTGCTCGGGCAGCATCAGCTTCTTCACCTGCTGCGCCAGCCGGTAGCGCTCGTGCTCGTCGGTGGCTTGCGCCTGCGCATGTTCGAAAACCTCATGCAGGCCAGCGCCGATCAGGAACTGCGCCTGCGGCAGATAGGCCGCCACGCTGAAACCGGCACGGTCGCCGGCTTCGGCCAGCGCGGTGAAATCGACCGAGGCGGTGAGGTCGTTCAGGCCCGGCAAGTACAGCGGATCGTTGTGCGCGTGATGCCGGTAATGCGCCATCAGCGTGCCGTCGTCGCGCTCGGGCAGATAGAACTCGCGGCGCACGTAGCCGTAGTCGACGAACAGCATCAGCCCGGCGCTGAGCGATCCGGCCACCGCCTGGATCCAGTACGGCAGCTGCGGCAGGATTTCCGAGCGGTAGCCGTCGACGAACCCGGTGCCCAGATACCGCTCGACGTGGCGCACGGCGCCGGCGGTCAGCGCATCGGCCGGACGATCGACACGGCGCAGGCGGCCTTCGCCGTCCAGCATGACGTGCTCTTCGTAGACTTCACCGCCGCGCACGCAAAAGCGCGTGGTCGGCAGCGCATCGATCACCTCGTTGGCAAACAGTACGCCGCGCCAGTCCTGCTCGGGCGGACGATCCAGCCAGCGCACCCGCGCATGCAGTTCGGCCGGCAGCTTCGCCTGCAGCCGCTCGCGCTGACGCTCGCGCAGGTCGGCGCTGGGCTCCAGGATCAGGTACTCCCGCGGCAGCGTGCCGCCGGCGGCCAGCGCATCAAGCGCCGCCTCGGCAAACGCACCGCTGCCGCCGCCGAGTTCGAGCACATCCGCCTGCTCGCCCAGCGATACCAGCACCGGCTGCATCACGTTGGCCACGCACTGCGCGAACAGCTCGCCCAGCTCCGGCGCGGTGATGAAATCGCCGGCGGCGCCGAACTTGGTCTTGCCCGCGCTGTAATAGCCCAGCCCCGGCGCGTACAGGCAGCGCTCCATGTATTGCGCGAATGGCAGCGGCCCGTGCGCGGCGATCAGCTCGCGCAGCAGCTGCAGCAGGTGATCGGAATGCGCACGCTCGTCGGCGCTGGGTTCGGGAAGTCGGGAGGGCATGCATGTTGCCGGCAACGAAAAGGCGCGGCAAGCATAACGGAATGAACCGCATCGCCCGTAGCTGCGCTCAATCGCTGCAGCGCCGGAGCAGACTTGACTTACAAGGGGTGGCGATAGACGCCACTGACCACGCCGGTGCGGCGCACACGGCGGATCACGTCGGCCAGATGCTTGCGGTTCTTCACTTCCATCGCGAACAGCATGGTCGCGGCAGAGTCATCGCGCTCGACATACTCCACATTCTCGATGTTCGAGTCGGCAGCGCCGATCGCGGCGGCCACGGTGGCCAGCACGCCGGGGCGGTTGATGACCTCGATGCGCAGTTCCGCGCGATAGTCGCCCTGCACGCCACGGTCCCATTCGATCGCCACGCAGCGCTCCGGCGATTTGCGCAGCTCGAGCACGTTCGGGCACTCCTCGCGATGCACCACGATGCCCTTGCCCGACGACAGATAGCCGATGATCTCGTCGCCAGGCAGCGGATGGCAGCAATTGGCGAAGCTCAATACCCCCCGTTCGGTGCCCGTGATGCGGATCTTCTCGTGGACATGCTGCGGAACCGGCGGCATGTCGCCGTGCAGCACGCCGCGCGACGCCAGCAGCTGGCTGGCGACCACATCGGGCATGCGGTTGCCTAGCGCGATGTCGGACAGCAGTTCCTCCAGCCGCTTCAACCTGGATGCCTCGAGGAATCGGTCCAGCACCGCCACCGGAATGGCATCGAGGCTGCTGCCCAGCGCGCCCAGCGCACGGTCGAGCATGCGCGAGCCGAAGTCGACCGCGTCCTCGTGCTGCAGATGCTTCAGGTACTGGCGGATCGCGGTGCGCGCCTTGCCGGTGACGACCGACTCCAGCCACGCCGGATTGGGCAGTGCCGACGGCGCGGTGATGATTTCGACCAGCTGGCCGGACTCCAGCCGCGTGCGCAGTGGCAGCAGCTTCTTGTCGACCCGCGCCGCGACGGCGTGATCGCCGACATCGGTGTGCACGGCATAGGCGAAATCGAGCGCGGTGGCGTTGCGCGGCAGCGAGAGGATGTCGCCACGCGGCGTGAACAGGTAGACCTCGTCCGGAAACAGGTCGATCTTCACCGCCTCGATGAACTCTGCCGACGACGCGGTATTGACCGAACTGTCGGCCAGTGACGACAGCCACTCCCGGGCGCGCGTCTGCGCGCTGTTGGCCGGACCGCTGTCGCTCTTGTAGGCCCAGTGCGCGGCGATCCCGCGTTCGGCGACCGAGTCCATCTCGGCCGTGCGGATCTGCACTTCGATCGGCGCACCGAACGGGCCCAGCAGCACGGTGTGCAGCGACTGGTAGCCGTTTGCCTTGGGAATCGCGATGAAATCCTTGAAACGCCGATCGACCGGCTTGTACAGCGCGTGCACCGCACCGAGCGCCATGTAGCAACTGGTCACGTTGTCGACGACCACGCGGAATCCGTAGACGTCCATCAGCTGGGCAAAACTCTTGTGCTCGCCGCGCATCTTCGAATAGATGCTCCACGGCGACTTGATCCGCCCCACCACGCGATTGTGCAGGTGCTCTTCGCCAAGCCGCAGCGATAGCGCCGCCTCGATCCTGCCCATCGCCTCGCGACGGTTGCCGAGCACGGCGCGGATGCGCTCGCTGATCACCCGGTAGCGGTCCGGGTACAGCGCGCGAAAGCCCAGATCCTGCAGTTCGGCCTTGAACTTGTTCATGCCCAGGCGCTGCGCGATCGGCGCGAAGATCTCCAGCGTCTCGCGGGCGATGCGCCGGCGCGACACGGCATCCTTGGCGCCGAGCGTGCGCATGTTGTGCAGGCGGTCGGCCAGCTTGATCAGGATCACGCGCAAATCACGCGCCATCGCCAGCAGCATCTTGCGGAAACTTTCCGCATCGGCTTCCTGGCGACTGCCGAAGCGCATCTTGTCGAGCTTGGTGACCCCGTCGACCAGTTCGGCCACGACCTCGCCGAACTCGGCCGCCAGGGCTTCGCGGCTCAGTTCGGTGTCCTCCAGCGTGTCGTGCAGGATGGCCGCAATGATGGTCTCCGCATCCAGCCCGAGTTCGGCCAGGATGCCGGCCACCGCCACCGGATGCGTGATGTACGGTTCGCCGCTGCTGCGTTCCTGCCCGGCATGCGCCTGCGCACCCACCAGGAATGCGCCCATCACGCGCTCGACCTGAGCCTCGGGCAGGTAGGCAATGCGCTCTCGCAGAGCCAGCACATAAGGCGGCAGCGCGGACAGATCGACGGAAGCGGGAGGCGCGGCCGCAGTCATCGATGCTGGCGCCGGCTCAGGCACCCACCTCGCGGCACCGACCGGACCAGACGGTGGCTGCGCAGGTACGGTCGATCACGCCAGCGACAGCGGGGTGACGAACGAACGATCGGCAGCCCGTGTCCATCAGTCGTCGCCACCCTTGGAGAGGTCGTCGTCGACCTCGGCAGCGGCCCACTCCAGCGCTTCGCGCTCGGCCCGCTCGCGTTCGGCCTTGTCGATCTGATCGATCATGGCCTGATCGATGCGGCGATCGGCGATTTCACGCAGGGCCAGTACAGTAGGCTTGTCGTGGTCGGGGTTGACGGCCGGCTCGGCGCCTTTCTCCAGCTGGCGCGCGCGCTTGGTTGCCATCAGCACCAGCTCGAAACGGTTGTCGACTACCTCCAGGCAGTCTTCCACGGTAATGCGTGCCATTCGAAATCCTCTAAGAATAAATAACTTATATGGCCCGACAGTGTAGATGAGCTAGTGCTTTGCTGGCAATGCAACCGGTACCCGACACGAACCGGACGCCTTGAACCGGCGCGCGAACCAGCCACGCACCCCGCACCATGAAAGCACCTCGAAAGTCGTGCAAGATATAAAACCAAACAGTACACTTATGCACATCCCCAACCGCGAGCCACTGCATCGATGCGCTATTCGCTCCGTTCTCTCCCCCTGAGCCGTTGGCTGCCACCGCTCATCCTCGCGATGCTGGCAGGCTGCACCATTGCCAAGCCGCGCACCGACGATCCGCTGGAGAAGTACAACCGCGGGGTCTACAAGTTCAACGAGCACGTGGACAAGGCGGTGGTTCGCCCGGTGGCGGTCGGCTATCGCAAGATAACCAACCCGCCGGTACGTCGCTCGGTCAGTGACTTCTTCACCAATATCCGCATGCCGATCACCGTCGCGAACGATCTGCTGCAGGCACGTCCGAAGCAGGCGCTGCAGAGCAGCGGGCGGTTCCTGGTCAACCTGACCCTGGGCGTCGCCGGCTTCTTCGACCCGGCCAGCCAGCTCGGCATCCCGCTGGAGGACAACGACTTCGGCATCACGCTGGCCCGCTGGGGTGTTCCGGAGGGCGATTTCCTGATGGTGCCACTGGTCGGCCCGAGCACGGTGCGCGACATCTGGCATCTGCCGGTCGACAGCTATTTCTTCGATCCGTTGAGCATCTACGCCAGCAATCATTCCTACGGCGGGCTGCAATACCTGCCGCAGGTGATGTATCTGGTTACGCTGCGCGCACGCGCCATCGACGCGGAAAGCTTCCTGCAATCCGCTTATGACCCCTATGTCTTCATCCGCGATGCGTATCGGCAACAGCGTCTGTACAAGATCTACGACGGCAACCCGCCCGCGGCGATCATCGAGCAGATGCAAGGGCTGGACGACAAGAACTTCGATCCCGAACAGTTGCTGGAGCAACAGCACCAGTGGGAAAACAAGCACCCGGACGATTCAACCAAGCCGAAGTGAGCAAGGCCGGCTGAAACCGAGGGTCAGGGCATCAGCTCCTCGACCTCACAGACCTGCGCCAATGTCCGCATGCTCGCCGGCATGTTGACGACGTGCAGCGGATACCCGAGCCGGCTGGCCTCGGCCACGACGGCAAGCACACATGACAGGCCGGCGCTGTCGCTGTGCCGGACGCCCGCCAGATCGAGCTGACCGTGCGCGCCCTCGGCCAGCGCAAGCTCGAGCGCCTGCAGCGCGGCCGCCGCGGTATCGAAGCTCAGCACGCCGTCCACCGCGAGGATGCCCGGCGCGTGGACGCTCAGTTGAAACCCGCGATCGGCCGCGGCCATCACTTGGTACCCTTGTTGTCCTTCTCCATCGCGGCCAGTGCCTTTTCGCCCTGGGTTTCGAGGTTGGTGATCAACTGATTGATACCCACCTTGCGAATCTCCGCGTCGACCTGATTGCGGTAGTTGGTGACGTAGGAAATGCCCTCGATGATCACGTCGTAGGCCTTCCAGTCGCCCGTGCTGGTCTTGCGGAAGGCGTAGTCGATCGCCACCAGCTTGCCGTCGTCCAGCACCACCTGCGTGCGCACCACGCTGCGCTTGTCATTGAGGTCGCCGTTGAACGGCAGAACCTTCACGCGGCCGCGGGTGTAGTTGAGCAGGCCCTCGGCATAACGATGGGTGATGGAGTTGTAGAACGCCTTGGCGAAGCGCTCGCGCTGAGCCGGGGTAGCTTCGCGGGCATGCTGACCGAGCACCAGGATCGAGGCGTAGTCGATGTCGAAGTGCGGCAGAAACACCTCATCGATGATGCCGATCAGTTTTTCCTGATGCTGCTTCAACTCATCACGATGACCGTCGATCGCCGTGGCCAGCTGATCGGCGATCGACTGCACGATCTGCACCGGGGTCTGCTGGGCGGCCGGCGCCGCCGCCGGGGCGGCCTGGGCAAACGCCGGGGCGGCAATGACGCTGCCCAGGGCAACGGCGGTGGCAAGAGCCAATCTGCGCAACATGGATAACTCCTTCAGCAATACCGGCTCAATGCTTGCCGGGGGTGGTATCGGATGATTTGCCGTTGCCGGCAGCTTTACTGTCGCTGGACGAACCGTTGACCAGGAACTTGCCGATCAGATCCTCCAGCTGCATCGCAGACTGGGTCAGGATCATCTCGTCGCCGTTCTTGAGCGCGTCGGGGGAACCGCCAGGCTGGATCGCAACAAACTGGGTGCCGATCAAGCCGCTGGTGAACACGGCCGCGGATGAATCGTCCGGAATCTGGTTGTAACGCTTGTCGATGGCCAACGTGACCTTGGCATCCAGCTTGACCGGGTCAGCCTGAATGGACTGTACACTGCCGATCGCCACACCGGCCATCTTCACCGGGGCACCCACCGAGAGCGAGCCGACATTGGTGAATCGCGCCCACACCGTGTAGGTGCCGCCGAGGTTGTCGGCCACGCCGCCGGCGCCGAAGAACTTGCCGAGCATGTCCTCCAGCTGCTGCGCCGGCTTGGTCAGCGCCAACGTACCACCGTCGGTCACGGTCTTCTTCGAGCTGCCGTACTCGATGCCGATATATTGATCGCCCAGCAGGCCGCTGGTGAAGATGGTCGCCACCGAATCGAGCGGGATCCTGTCGTAACGCTTGTCGATCGACAGCTTCACGTCGGCCACCTCCCGACCCGGCTCCAGGCTGATCGACTGCACCTGGCCGACCCGCACGCCGGCGATCTTCACCGGTGCGCGGTCCTTCAGCTGGCCGATGTTCGCGAAATGCGCGTCCACGATATAGCTGGCCCCCTGGTGCACGTTCGCGATCGATGTGGTCTGCGTCGCCAGATAAGCCAGCGCGGCAAAACCGAACACGATGAACAGACCGGTGCCGACGGCGTAGGAACTTCTCTGCTGGCTCACGGCACGATCCTCGGTGAACAATGGGAAATGATGGTAATGGTCATGGCGGCAGTCACATCAGCACACTCACATGAGAAACGCGGTAAGCACGAAGTCCAGCGCCAGGATGGCGATCGACGAGGCGACCACGGTGCGGGTGGTGGCGCGCGCCACGCCCTCGCTGGTCGGCGGGGTGGCGAAGCCCTGAAACACCGCGATCAGCGACACCACGGCACCGAACGCCAGGCTCTTGAACAGCACGCCGTTGACGATGTCGGTGTGCAGATCGACCTGCGCGGTCATGTTCGACCAGAACGTGCCGTTGTCGATGCCCAGCCAGGTCACGCCGACCAGATGCCCGCCGAGAATCGCCATCGCGCAGAACACGCAGGTGAGCAGCGGCATCGCGATCAAGCCGGCCAGGAATCGCGGTGTGGCGACGTAGGCGATCGGATCGACCGCCATCAGCTCCATCGCGTCGATCTGGTCGGTGGCGCGCATCAGGCCGATCTCGGCGGTGATCGAGGTGCCCGCACGGCCGGCAAACAGCAGCGCGGTCACCACCGGACCCAGTTCGCGATACACCGACAACGCCACCACCATGCCGCTGGCCGAGGTGCCGCCGAAGATCGACAGTACGTGATACAGCTGCAGCATCAGCACCATGCCGACGAACAGGCCGCAGACCATGATGATGGTCAGGCTCATCGCGCCGACGAACCACAGCTGGCGGATGGTCTCGCGGATGTAGCGCAGGCTGCGCGGAACCGCCACCAGCAGGGTCAGCAGGAACAGCCCGCAGTTGCCGATCTGGGTCAGCGACTGGATGACCACGTTGTTGTCTTGCGATATGCGCTGGTTCATTTCGCCGCCCCGGCAAAGCCCAGTGCCTGCGCGTAATCACCGGCCGGATACTGGAACGGTACCGGGCCGTCGGCCTCGCCGCCGAAGAACTGCCGCGTCCACGGCGAACCGTCGTCGGCGATGGTTTTCGGATCGCCCTGCGCCACCACCTTGCCGTTGGCGATCAGGAACACGTGCTGGGCGATCTGGCGTATCGCCGCCAGTTCGTGCGCCACCAGCACGCTGGTGATGCCGAGGGTCTGGTTCAGCGTACGGATCAATTTCAGCACCTGGTTCAAGGCCACCGGATCGAGCCCGACGAACGGCTCGTCGTACAGGATCAACATCGGATCGAACACGATCGCGCGCGCCAGCGCCACGCGCCGCGCCATGCCGCCCGACAGCTCGCTGGGCATCAGCGCCGCGGCGCCGCGCAGGCCCACCGCCTGCAGTTTCAGCAGCACCAGATTGCGGATCAGCACTTCCGGCAGCTGGGTATGCTGGCGCAGCGGAAACGCCACGTTCTCGAACACGTCGAAATCGGTCAGCAGGGCCGAGTTCTGGAACAGGTAACCGATCCCCTCGCGCAGCTTGTACAGCTTCTCGCGCGACAGTTCGGCCACGTTCAGACCGTCCACCACGATCTCGCCCGCATCGGCCCGCATCTGTCCGGTGATGTGCTTGAGCAAGGTGGTCTTGCCGGTGCCGCTGGGGCCCATGATCGCGGTGATCTTGCCTCGCGGGATGTCCAGGTCCAGGTCACTGAAGATGGTCTTGCCGCCGAGCACCGTGGTCAGTCCACGGATTCGCACCAGCATGCTGTCATCGGGCGTGGCGGGAACGGAGTCGGTCATGGGCAGGAACGGCTATGGGGAAGCGCCAAAATAACCGAAGCGTTGCGGAAAGGCCATGCGGCCGGCCCCGGACCGGTAGGAGCGCACCCTGTGCGCGAAGGCTTTTCTTCACGTGCGGCAAAAGCATCGCGCACAGGGTGCGCTCCTACGCATCGGGTTTATTCGAGGTGTCCTCCGGCGCGGCGGCGAGCAGTTCCGCGATCAGCGCCTCATGCCGCCGCCATTGCAGCGCACTGCGCTGGCGCACCGCCCGCACGATCGCCTGCAGGTCGTCCAGGGCGCGTTCGAACTCGTCGTTGATCAGGATGAAATCGAATTCGTGGGCATGGGAAATTTCTTCGCGCGAATTGATCAGCCGGCGCTCGATCACCTCGACACTGTCCGAGCCGCGACCGCGCAGGCGCCGCTCCAGCTCGGCCCGCGACGGCGGCAGGATGAACACGCTCACGCAATCGGGCTTGCTGCGACGGATCTGCGCGGCGCCCTGCCAGTCGATCTCCAGCAGCACGTCGCGCCCCTGCGCCAGCAACGCCTGCACCCCGGTGCGCGACGTGCCGTACAGGTTGCCATGCACCTGGGCGTGTTCGAGAAACATGCCCTCGGCGATCGCGCGCGCGAACTCGCCGCGTTCGACAAAGTAGTAATGCCGCCCATACTGCTCACCCGGCCGCGGTGGCCGCGTGGTATGCGATACCGACAGCGAGATCGCGCTGTCGCGCTCCAGCAGCGCATTGACCAGGCTGGACTTGCCGGCCCCCGATGGGGCGGCGACGATGAACAGGGTGCCCTCTCCCGTCGTCATGGCCATGCGCAGCGCCGTTGCCTCCTCTCCCCCCGCTCTTGTTTCGCTTGGGGGAGAGGGCTGAGGTGAGGGGCCACGGCTCGCGTGCACCCTGTTGATGTGCACCCTGCCGGCAGCGAGCAAGCAACCCTATTCAATGTTCTGCACCTGTTCGCGCATCTGTTCGATCAACACCTTCAGCTCGACTGCGGCATTGGTACTGCGCGCATCGACCGATTTGGAGCCCAGGGTATTCGCCTCGCGGTTGAATTCCTGCATCAGGAAATCCAGCCGGCGGCCAACCGGCTCGGCCAGACCGAGCACGCGGCGCGTCTCGCTGATGTGCGTGTCGAGCCGGTCGAGCTCCTCGTCCACGTCGGTGCGGGTGATCTGCAGTACCAGTTCCTGTTCCAGCCGGCCCGGCTCCACTGGCTGCTTGAGGTCGGCCAGCCGGGCTTCCAGCCGCGCGCGCAGGGTGGCGCGTATTTCCGGCATCCAGCCACGCACGTCGGCGACCACGCGCTCGATGCTGTCGAGCTTGTCGCGCAGGATTTCCCCCAGCTTCTCGCCTTCGCGTTCGCGCGTTGCAGTGAGTGCATCCAGCGCACGGTCGAGTACGTCGAACAAGGCCGCCTGCTGGGACTCGGGGTCGGCTGCGTTTTGCTGCAGCACCCCGGGAAAACGCAACAGTTCGGTGAATTCCACCTGCATGCCGGGAAACCGCGCGGCCAGATCCAGGTTCAGTTCCGACAAGCGCGACAGCAGCGCATGGTCGACCTGCAGCGGTCCGCTGCGTGCATCGCTGGTACGGCGCACGGTCAAGTCGAGTTTGCCGCGCGACAGCTTCGCCGCAATACGCTCGCGCAGCAACGACTCGAAACCGCGCAACTCGTCGGGCAGGCGCGGGCTCAGTTCCAGGTAGCGGTGATTGACCGTGCGCAGCTCGCAACTGAGCGTGCCGGCGGGACCGGTGGTTTCGGCGCTGGCATAGGCCGTCATGCTGCGGATCATCGCGGGCCATCCGGACAGGGAGAAAAGAGCGCAATGGTAAACTCTCACGCCCCGTCTTGCCCAATCCGGCCAAGCGACATCAGGAATCACAGCATGAATTCCGTCACCCGTCCCAGTGGCCGCGGCAGCGACCAGCTGCGCAGCGTCAGCATCGAACGTCATTACACCCGTCACGCCGAAGGTTCGGTGCTGGTGAGCTTCGGCGACACCCGCGTGCTGTGCACCGCCAGCATCGAGGATCGCGCGCCGGCCTGGCTGCGCGGCAAGGGCGAAGGCTGGGTGACCGCCGAATACGGCATGCTGCCGCGCGCCACCAACCCGCGCACGCAGCGCGAGGCCGTGCGCGGCGGCCAGGGCGGCCGCACGATGGAGATCCAGCGCCTGATCGGACGCAGCCTGCGCGCCTGCGTCAACCGCCAGGCCCTGGGCGAACGGGTGATCACGCTGGACTGCGACGTACTGCAGGCCGACGGCGGCACCCGCACCGCGGCGATCACCGGCGCCTACGTGGCACTGGTCGACGCGGTGAGCGTGCTGATGCAGCGCGAAAAGCTCAAGCGCAATCCGATCGTCGGCGCGGTGGCGGCGGTGTCGGTCGGCATCTGGCAGGGTGTGCCGGTACTCGACCTCGACTACGCCGAGGATTCCAGTTGCGACACCGACATGAACGTGGTGATGAACGACGGCGGCGGCCTGATCGAGGTGCAGGGCACCGCCGAGGGCCACGCCTTTCGTCGCGAGGAAATGGACGCCATGCTGATGCTGGCCGAAAAAGGCATCGGCGAACTGGTGGCCGCGCAGCGCTGCGCCCTGGCCGCCGCTTCCATCAAGTAACGCTGTCGCGCGCAGCGCGACGATCACTCCCCCTCTCCCGCCCGCGGGAGAGGGCAAGGGGTGAGGGCCTCTCCTGCCTGCGGGAGAGGGCAACGGATGAGAGCAACAACTCCAAAGGGCTCGTATCGGCATGCAACGCATCGTTCTGGCCAGCAGCAACCGCGGCAAGCTCGCCGAATTCGGCGAGCTGCTCGCCGACAGCGGTTTCGAGGTGATCGCGCAATCGAGCCTGGGCATCGGTGACGCCGAGGAAACCGGCCTGAGCTTCGTCGAGAACGCCCTGCTCAAGGCACGCCATGCCGCGCAGGCGAGCGCGCTGCCGGCACTGGCCGACGACTCCGGCTTGTGCGTGCCCGCGCTTGGTGGCGCGCCCGGCCTGCATTCGGCCCGCTACGCCGGTGGCCACGGCGACAGCGCGGCCAACAACGCCCGCCTGCTGCAGGCACTGCACGGGCTGCCGGACGCCCGGCGCGACGCGTTCTTCATCTGCGTGCTGGTGCTGCTGCGCGGTGCCGACGACCCGGCGCCGCTGATCGTCGAAGGCCGCTGGCACGGCCGCGTCCTCGACGCGCCACGCGGCACGCAGGGCTTCGGCTACGACCCGCTGTTCCTGCCGCATGGCCAATCGCAAAGTGCCGCCGAACTCGACCCCGCCCTGAAGAACCGCCTCAGCCATCGCGGCCAGGCGCTGGCGCAACTGCACGCGCGACTCGCATCCGAAGTCTGAACCAGCTCCCTTCGGATACCTTAATCCGGGTTGCGCAGCCAAGGGTTCGACTATTCTTGCCCTGAACATTCACCAGCGATACGGACGCAGTGCTGGCACTGTAACGGATGGGCTTGGCGCTTTTCGTATATTTCGTTTATTGCATTTATTTCGATTATTGGTCAAACTTGTAACTCGACACTTCCCGTCTTGTCGCAGGTAAAGCCACCTGTCTGCCGTGCACAACGAACAACTCATCACGCCATCGTCCAGCCCACAGGAAACCGAACTGGCCCGCAGCAGCAGCCGTTTGCTGGCGGCATGCATCGGTCATGGCCCGACCGCACGCCTGCGCGTGATCGACGGTGACGGCGATATCGAGGTGCCGGTAACGGCACTGCGCATGCTGGTCGACATCCTCGCCAACATGGCCGAAGGCAATGCGATGAGCCTGGTGCCAATCCATGCGGAACTTACCACCCAGCAGGCAGCCGATTTCCTCAACGTGTCGCGGCCTTACCTGATCGGCTTGGTCGAGCGTAGTGAATTGCCATGCCACAAGGTCGGTACGCACCGGCGCGTGTATTTCCGCGACCTCATGGCATACCGCGAAAAGCGTGCGACGCAAAGTCACGCGGCACTGGATGCGATGGCAGAACAGGCACAAAAGCTCCACCTGGACTACTGAGTCGTGTCGAATTTCGTGGCGATGCTCGACGCCTGCGTGCTGTATCTGGAATCCTTGCGGAATCTGCTGCTCCGACTGGCAGTGGGTGGCCTGTACCGCGCGCGCTGGACTGAACGCATCCACCAGGAATGGATCGCCGCCCTGCTCCGCCAGCGCCCGGACATTCCGCGCACCGCGCTCGACTGGACCCGAGAACAGATCGATGCGGCCGTTCCCGATTGCCTGGTTACGGGTTACGAACATCTGGAAAACGGGTTGTGCCTGCCCGATCCGGACGACCGCCACGTTCTCGCTGCCGCGATTCTCTGCCATGCCGGCGCGATCGTGACTTACAACCTCAAGGATTTCCCCAATGCGGCGTTGGCGCCTCACGGGATTGCCGCGCAACACCCCGATCAATTCATCGAGCATGCTTTTGGCATCGACCCATCGGCGGTGCTTATGGCTGTCCGCAATCACCGCGCGTCACTGAAGAATCCACCGAGAACGACCGAAGAATTGTTTGATAGCTACTTGAGGCATGAGCTGGCGGCGACCGTCGCCTTGTTGAGGCCCCATGCGGCATTGCTCTGATACGCCTGCACACTTCGGCCATTTGCTGTGTCCCTGATCGCACCACCGCTATCGCTCTACGTCCACATGCCGTGGTGCGTGAAGAAGTGCCCGTACTGCGACTTCAACTCGCACGGCCTGCGCGACGCGCCGCCGCCATATGCCGACTACATCGACGCGTTGCTGGCCGACCTGGATGCCGACATCCGCGACTTCGGCGCCGCGCTGGAAAACCGCCCGATCGTCAGCGTGTTCTTCGGCGGCGGCACGCCGAGCCTGTTCAAGCCTGAACTGGTGGCGCGCTTCCTGGACGGCGCGCGCGCGCGGCTGCCATTCTTCGATGGTTGCGCGGCCGACGGCTGCGAGATCAGCCTGGAAACCAATCCCGGCACGGTCGAACATGGCCGTTTCGACGGCTATCTGGCGGCTGGCGTGAACCGGCTTTCGTTCGGTGTGCAGAGCTTCGACGACGACAAGCTCAAGCGGCTCGGTCGCATCCATTCGGCGGCCGAGGCCGCGGCCGCGGTGCAGTCGGCACAGGATGCCGGCTACCGCAACATCAACCTCGACCTGATGTACGCGCTGCCACAACAGACATCCGAAGGCGCACTGGCCGACGTGGAACGCGCGATCGCGCTCGAACCCACCCACATCTCGCACTATCAGCTGACGCTGGAGCCGAACACCGCCTTCGCCGCCAATCCGCCGCCATTGCCGGACCACGATCACGCCTGGGCGATGCAGGAAGCCTGCGAACTGCGTCTCGCCGCCGCCGGCTACGGCCAGTACGAAATCTCCGCCTACGCACGGCCCGATCGGCGCTGTGCACACAACCTCAATTACTGGCGCTTCGGCGATTACCTCGGCATCGGCGCCGGTGCGCACGGCAAGTTGAGCGACGCCGGCAACGGTCAGGTGCGCCGGCGCTGGAAGACCCGCCATCCCCGCGCGTATCTGCAAGCCGCTGGCGGCCCGACGCGGATCGGCGGCGACGCCATGATCGAGACGGCCGAGCTGCCGTTCGAGTACATGCTGAACGCCTTGCGCCTGATCGAGGGCGTGCCGCTTGCCGACTTCGCCGCGCGCACCGGCCTGCCCGCCGCCAGCCTTGCCCCGGCGCTGGCCCATGCCCATCAGCGCGGCTGGCTGCATGACGATCCGCAGCGGCTGCAGACCACCGCTCTGGGTCAGCGCTTCCTCAACGACGTGATCGCCGGCTTTCTCGCCTGACGCGATGTCGCAGTAGCGGCGAATTCTGCGCAATCGGCATAGACTGAAGCTGTCAGGTACTCGATGGAGGGTGCCATGCACGACGAGACACTCAGTTCAACGCAACGTGACGGCACCGGTGCCGATCGTCCCGATGTTCGCTGGCCGGCGCGAACGCAGCGTCTGCTGAGCGAATTGCGTTTGCTGTGCGGCGACTGGCTGCACGAATTGCTGATGATCAGCCTGGACCATTTCGAGATGCGCCTGCATCAGCAGGCCGAGCGCACCCACAGCCATCTCGACCAGCAGTTGTACCTGACGACTCGCCAGAAGCTGCAAAACGAGCGCCATGCGTTCGACCAGCAGTTCATCGCCAACATCGGCCATGCCTTCGACCGGCTTGGCCAGCCGGTGCCGAAATCCAGCGCAGGGCCCCTGCAGACACTGAGCCTGCTCGATCCGCTGGAGCATGAAGTGATTACCAGTCTGGATCAGCTGGTCGCGCGCAGCGAGGCACGCGGCGGCCTGCCGCAAGTCGAGCTGGGTTACCGGCTGGCGGCACTGATCGCCTCGCCCCCGTTGACCGGGGATGCGCTGCCGGTCGGCCCGCGAGCGATGGCCCGGGCCTTCAGCGTGGCCAGCCAGACGCTGGGCCTGCCGCGCGAGCACGAATTGCTGCTGTTGCAAAGTCTGGAGAGCAGCCTGATCGATGGACTGACATCCCTGCACAAACTGATCAATGCCCACCTGAACGCGGATGGCATCCTGCCGGGGCTGCGCCCCTTCGCCGTGTCGCGGAGCTCGGCGCGTCGTGATCGCGCGAAGGAGCCCGCAGGTCCCCTGCCCGCCGCACCGGTCGTCGCCAGGGACCGCGGCCACCGGGATGTCATGCCCGGCAAACCGACTGAGTCGCCCCCGGGCCCGGGCGCCGCACCGGATGCCAATCCGCCCGCCATCAGCAGCACCGTAACCGACGAGGAACTGCAGGCAGCACTCGCCGCGCTGCATGAACATCTCACCCGACCTGCCGGACAAACCCCTCCAGACCGGCACCGCAGCCTGCACGAGGAACTGCTCATCCAGCTCGGCGTTGCACGCCCCGTCCATGCCCCGCGCGCCATCCTGAGCGCCGCGCAAGACGAAACGATGGAGTTGATCGCGCGACTGTTCCGGCAGATTGCGCAGCAGCTGGCGCCGGACAGCGACGCACAATCGCTGCTGGACGGCTTGCAGTTGCCGATGCTGCGTGCCGCACTGGCGGACCCGCAATTCTTCGAGCAGCCCCGGCATCCTGCCCGCAGGATGTTGGGCAAGGTGGTCGAAATCGCCAGCGAATGGCTCGACGAGACCAACGGCGAAACCGATCGCAGCGTGCGTGACTGGCTGGAACAGCTGATTGCGCGCGCCGGCCGCGAAGCCCCCTGCGCCAGCCTGCATGCCGCCCTGCTGGACGACATCGAAAAGTACGTGGCACAACTGCAGTACCGGACCCAACAGGCCGAGCGCCGGCTGGTGAAGGCGATGCACGGCCTCGAACAGCTCGAACAGGCACGCCATCGCGCCACCGCACTGCTGACCGAACGCTACGCAAAGTCATCGCCGCAGCGTCTGCTGGTTGCCTTGCTCGACCGTACCTGGTCCGATGTGCTGGCGCTGACACTGCTGCGTCACGGCGAGCACAGCGAGATCTTCGGCACCCGGCTGACGGTCACCGATCAACTGCTCAGCCGCCTGCCGGTCGGCGATGCAGCCAAGCTGCAGCGCGAAGTGGAGTCCGGCCTGCGCCAGATCGGCATGCAGGCTGACGATGCCCTGCTGGTGGCCCGGAAGCTGCTCGGCGCGAGCCGCAACGCGCCCGTCGACGACGGCGATGCCGATGCGCTGGTTTCGCGACTCGCGCGGCGGCGGTCGCCGGACGAACGGCGCCAACCGGACACCCCCCGGATCGTCGACGGCGACGATCCGGCAGCCAGCCCACCCGCCGCTGCCGCGACGACCGCGCCGAGCACGGAGGTATTGCGCATCCATCGGCGTCTGCGAGTGCCGCATGCCGGGGTCTGGTTCGAGTTTCTTGCCCCGATCGGCGGTCGCGGCAAGCGCCGCAGGCTGGTGTGGTACTCGCCATTGACCGGGCACAGCCTGTTTGCCACCCGCAGCGGCCAGCGTGCTGAGGAGCTCGGGCAGCTGCAACTGGCCACGGAAATCGCCAACGGCCGCGTACGCGAACTGCCGGCGGAACACGAGGACATGCTTGACCACGCCTGGCGCGCGCTGGCCCGGGAACTGGGTCACCCGCCCCGTTCCATCGCTTCCGGGATCGCCCCATGAACCAGGCGGATCGGCACACTCGCGAACAACGGCGGGCACGGCGCAAACCCGTCAATTTCGCCGCTGCAGTCACCGATGCGGTTACGGAACAGCCATTCGGCCAACTCGGCAACCTGTCGGCTACCGGCTTGCTGCTGATCAGCCCGGTCGCACCCAACAGCGAGGCGGTCTATCAACTGCGTCTGTCCCTGCCGGGCAACGACGGCACGCCGCTGCAGTACATCGAAGTGGGGGTGCAGGAACAGTGGCACGAGAACGCGCCCTCCGCCGGGCAGGTCTGGGCCGGCTATCGCATCATCGCGATCGGCGAAGACGACGCGGCACGGCTCCAGGCCTGGCTGGAGACGTCCACCTGAAAGCTCCTCCAGGGGCAGCCCCGAATCGGCCAGACCTGCCTAGGCAGGTCTGGCCGATTCGGCATAAACTGGCGCCTTCGGAAGAACAGGCAGGCTCTTTCATGGATGTCGGACAGGAACCGTGGCCTTCTCGTGCAAGCCCTCCGCCCGCCGGCATCGACAGCGGGCGCTGGCCGCCACGCGCACGGCATCTGCTCGAAACCAGCTACACGATGATGGCGCAGGGGCTGCATGAACCCTTGCGTCGCTGCCTGGGCTCGTTCGCGCAACAGCTGTTTGCACTGGCTGATCGTGCGCACGACAACGCGGAGCAACAGGACTATTTTGCCAGCCGGCAGCGCGTGCTGCGGGATCGCAGCGCGTTCGAGGAGCGGTTCCTCGCCCAGCTCGGCAAGGCATTCAGCGACATCGACGCAAATGCCGATGCGACGGGCCCCGACGGTGCGACCGGATGGGCATCGCTGGAACTGCTCGATCCGGTCGAGCAGGAGCTGGGCATGGCCGTGGAGCGGCTTGGCGCACGCGGCGAGACACAGCATGGCAACGCCTTGTACGAACTGGGCTACCGGTTTGCCGTGCTGGTCGGCAGTCCGCCGCTGGACGGCGAGGCACTGCCGCTGGGTCCGCATGCGCTGGCCAAGGCATGTCACCAGGCCAGCAGCGAACTGGCACTGCCGCTGAAACATCAGCTGCTGTTGTTCAGCAACTTCGACCAGCAGGTGATCCAGACCCTGACGCCGCTGTATGGCAGCATCAACGCGCAATTGCTGGCCGATGGCATCCTGCAAAAATTGCGCACCAACCCGATTCCACGCCCTGTCAAGCCGCCATCACGCCCAGGTGCAGCCGAAGCGGATGCCGCGGCAGCGGCCACAGAACCACCGCATCCTGCCGGCAGTACGACGGCCGCGCAGGGTGGCTCCATCGAGGTACTCGAATCGCTGCGCAACCTCCTGGCGCAGCGGCGCGGTGGCCCTGGCGCGGCCGGCGGATCGCCGGTCGAGCGTGTCGCCAGTCCCGATGAACTGCAGACTGCGCTGGCTGCATTGCAGCAGCATCTGGCCCAGGTTACCGATCGGGCCGGCCGCGAATTGCGCAGCGCCCAGCGACTGCGCGAGGAACTGCTGGCCCAGCTCAACGCCGACAAACCCAGCGGCGCGCCGCGCACCCAACTCAGCGGCGAACAGGGCGACACGGTGGAGCTGGTGGCCATGCTGTTCGAGCAGATCGGCCAGCAATTGAAGCAGGGCGGCAATGCACACGCCCTGCTCGGTAACCTGCAGTTGCCGGTATTGCGCATGGCGGTCACCGATCACGAATTTTTCGAAAAACGGGAACATCCGGCGCGCAAGCTGCTGGACAAGGTCACCGAGGTGGCCAACGACTGGCTCGATGGCAGCGACGACGAGAGCGATCGGGCGCTGGCGGCCAAACTGGAACAACTGGTCGTCCGGGCCAACCAAGAGCCGCCCAGCGCTGGCCTGTACACCACCCTGCTGGCCGATATCGAGCATCACCTGAGCCTGCTCAGCCGCAAGGCGCAAGCGGCCGAACGTCGCCACACCGAAGCGGCGCGCGGGCGCGAACGGCTGGATCAGGCGCGTCACCGCGCCGCCGAGCTCATGGCGGAGCGTTTTGCGCAATCGCCACCGCGCGGCCTGCTGCGGGCGCTGATGGACCGAGCCTGGTCGGATGTGCTGGCACTGAGCTTGCTGCGCCATGGTGAAGACAGCGACGCGTTCAGGATTCAGCTGGCGATCACCGACCAGTTGCTTGGCCGGTTGCCCATCGATGACCGCCAGCACTTGCAGCATGAGGTGGAGGCGGGCCTGCAACAGATCGGCATGCCCGCGGAGGAAGCCGCCCAGGCAACCCGGCGGCTGCTCGGCAACGATGGCGATGCCGGAGGAGCCCGGCAAGCAGATCCCGCACAGGCACCGGCCGGTACGGGGAAAACAGCGATCCTGACAGTCGACAAGGTGATGCCTGCCCCCGTCGTTCCTCCAGCGGCAACGCCGGCTGCAGTGACGCCGTCCGGCGACGACCTGCCCAGCGCCACCGTGCTTGCCCAGCGGCTGAAGCAGCATCAGCGTCCTGGCGCGCAACGTGAGCGTGAAACGCAACCTGCCACCCGCACCAGCCAGACCGTTGCGCCGGCACCGGTGCTCGGGCCGCAGGAAGCGAGCATCCACAACCGCCTGCGCAAATTGCCGTACGGCAGCTGGTTTGAATTTCTCGACCCGGTCAGTGGCCAGCGTACGCAACGCAAACTGGCGTGGTTCTCGCCGGTATCGGGCAATGTCCTGTTCGTCAATCGCCGCGGCGCGCGCAGCGAGCAGATGAACCTGCAGGAACTGGCTCATGCCATCGCCAAGGGGCGTGTACGGGAACTGCCGCCACAGCGCGAGAGCCTGCTGGATCGTGCCTGGCTCAGCCTGACCCGCAGCCTGCGCCAGGATGCCGGTGTCCCGCGCGCCGCCGCGCAGGAGTCCGATCGCCGATGAATCCGCCCGACAAAGCCGTCAACCAGCGCCGCGCCCAGCGCAAGCGCACTGCGTTCACCGCCATCGTGACCGACGTGATCCGCAATGAGCCGATCGGGCATCTGGGCAATCTTTCCACCACCGGCATGCTGCTGATCAGCACGCGCGCACCCCGCAGCGAAGCCGTCTATCAGGTCAGCATGGCCTTGCCGACAGCCGGCCGGCTGTTGACGCAATCGCAACCGATCGAAGCGGGCATCCAGGAACAATGGCACGCCCCGGCCGCCACTCCAGGGCAGATCTGGGCCGGTTACCGGATCGTGGCGATCAGCGATGCCGATGCCGCCAGACTCGAGAGCTGGCTCGCGAAAGCCTGACGCTTCACTGGTAGTGTCGGCCCCGGCGCGTCATCATGGTAGCTACACGCCGGTTCGATCCTGCCCGGGCCTGCAGCCCTGCGTGCATCCGAACCCACTGGCCAGCCGGCGACAACTGCATTCCCCGCTGGCCCATGTTCACGCACGACCCGGTACCGGCCCCTTGCTGCAAGGAACTCCCATGCACGATCAGCTCGCCTCGCTTTATCCCCAGCATCTGTCGACTCTGCGCGACCGCGCCGACCAGGCTCTCGCACTCGGCGGTTTCGATCATCTGGTGATCGCCGCCGGCATGCCGGGCCTGAAATTCCTCGATGACCTGCATTATCCGTATGCGGTCAACCCGCACTTCAAGCACTGGCTGCCGCTGACCCATGCGCCGGGCAGCTGGCTCGTGCACACGCCGGGATCGCGGCCGAAGCTGGTGTTCCTGCAGCCACGCGACTACTGGCACGTGGTGCCCGACGCGCCCAGCGGCTACTGGGTGGATGCGTTCGACATCGCGATCGTGCGTACGCCGCAAGAGGCGCTGGCGCAGTTGCCGCGCGGCCGCTGCGCGGTGATCGGCGAACCGTGTCCGACGATCGCCGGCATCGAGTTCAACAACCCGCCGGCGGTACTCGACTACCTGCACTATCACCGCAGCTACAAGACGCCGTACGAACTGGCGCTGATGCGCGAGGCCAGCCGCATCGGCACGCGCGCCCACCGTGCCGCCGAACAGGCCTTTCGCGCCGGCGAGAGCGAGCTGGGCATCCACCAGGCCTATCTGGCCGCGGCCGGACAGATCGATGCGGAACTGCCGTATGCCAGCATCGTGGCGCTGAACGAGCACGGCGCGGTGTTGCACTACACCGACTTCACCCGTCGCCCGCCGCAGCCGGCCCGCTCGCTGCTGATCGACGCCGGCGCCAGCGCCGGCGGCTATGCCAGCGACATCACCCGCACCCATGCCGCCGCGGGCGCCGACGAATTCCAGGCGCTGATCGACAGCGTCGACGTAGCCCAGCAGGGGTTTGCGGCCAGGGTCCGCGCCGGGCAGAGCTACCCGGAACTGCACGTGCATGCCCACCACGTGCTGGCCGGCGTGCTGCGCGAACACGGCTTCCTGCGCATGAGTGCGGAGAGCGCGGTGGCATCGGGCGTCACCGCGGCATTTTTCCCGCATGGCCTGGGCCATCCGATCGGCCTGCAGGTGCATGACGTGGCCGGCTTCCAGCAGAGCGAACGCGGCGGCACGATCGCCCGCCCGGACGGCCATCCCTACCTGCGCATGACGCGCACGCTGGAGCCGAGCATGGTGGTGACGATCGAGCCCGGCCTGTACTTCATCGACATGCTGCTGCGGGAACTGCGCGACAAGCCGTTCGCCGACGAGATCGACTGGGCCCGGGTGGAGCATTTCCGCCAGTTCGGCGGTATCCGCATCGAGGACGACGTGGTGTGCACCGCCGGTGCGCCGGAGAACCTCACGCGGGATGCGTTCGCGGCGACGTGATGTGGGCGGCTGTTGTAATCGCATGGACTCGCCCCCGCGCATTCAGGCATCGCGGTGCCAGTGGTGGTGAGCTATAGCTCCCACCACAATCCACGCGAGGGCGAGCCCATGGACAAGATTACTGCCATAGCCA
>SCRF01000015.1 GCA_004322005.1 Rhodanobacter sp.
AGTACCGCAAGGCCAAAGGCATCGACGGCCCGCTGTTCATGGGTTTCGATACCCACGCGCTGTCGCAGCCGGCGTTCGAGAACGCGCTGGAGGTGCTGGCCGCCAACGGCGTCGAAACGATGATCGCGGCCAGCGGCGAGTTCACCCCGACCCCGGCGATCTCGCACGCGATCCTGGTCTACAACCGTGGCCGCACGAGCGGACTGGCCGACGGCATCGTGATCACGCCCTCGCACAATCCGCCGGACAACGGCGGCTTCAAGTACAACCCGCCCAACGGCGGCCCGGCCGATACCGACATCACTGGCTGGGTGCAGCAGCGCGCCAACGCACTGCTCGAAGCCGGCCTGAAGGGCGTGCAGCGGATGCCGTTTGCGCAGGCGCGCGCGGCCGCCACCACGCATGAGCACGACTACCGCAACCACTACGTCGCCGACCTGGCCAACGTCATCGACTTCGACCTCATCCGCAGTGCCGGCGTGCGCATGGGCGTGGACCCGCTGGGTGGCGCCGGTGTGCATTACTGGGCACCGATCGCCGAGCGCTACAAGCTCGACCTCACCGTGGTCAGCGCCGTGGTCGATCCGCAGTTCGCCTTCATGAGCGTGGACTGGGACGGCAAGATCCGCATGGACCCGTCGTCGAAGTATGCGATGCAGCGACTGATCGCCCTGAAGGATCAGTACGACGTGGCGTTCGCGTGCGACACCGACCACGACCGCCACGGCATCGTCACCCGCAGCAGCGGCCTGCTGGAACCGAACCATTACCTGTCGGTGCTGATCGACTACCTGTTCACCCATCGGCCGCGGTGGAGCGAGCACGCGGCAGTGGGCAAGACCGTGGTCAGTACCGCGCTGATCGACCGCGTGGTGCAGCGGCTCGGGCGCAAGCTGTATGAAGTGCCGGTCGGCTTCAAGTGGTTTTCCGAAGGCCTGTTCGACGGCTCGCTCGGCTTCGGCTGCGAGGAGAGCGCCGGCGCCTCGCTGCTGCGCCACGACGGCTCGGTGTGGACCACCGACAAGGACGGCCTGGTGCCGGCACTGCTGTCGGCCGAGATCAACGCGCGCCAAGGCAAGGACCCGGGCCAGCTGTATGCGCAACTCACGCGCGAACTCGGTACGCCGTTTGCCGACCGCGTCGAAGCCGCCGCCACACCGGCGCAGAAGACCCGCCTGGCCAAACTCTCGCCCGACCGGCTGCACGGCAAACAGCTGGCCGGCGAGGCGATCGCGCAGGTGCTGGACAAGGCGCCGGGCAACCGCGCGGCGATCGGCGGCATCAAGGTGATCGCCGCCAGCGGCTGGTTCGCCGCACGCCCGTCCGGCACCGAGGCGATCTACAAGATCTACGCGGAGAGTTTCCAGAGCGAACAGCACCTGCAATCGATCCTGCGCGAGGCACAGACGATCGTCGACACTGCCGTGGCCGATGCATGACAGCCACGCATGCTTCCGTGTGCCTCCGATCGAAAATCACGATCCGCACCCGGTCAGACATGCATGTACGGACGAACCCGCGGCAAGGCTAAGCATTTGCCAAGGATCGCGCTGCGATGATGGCAATTGGGCAATAATCCCGCTTGCCGTACCGCCGCGAACCACTACTCTGCAGGAGATAGGTCATGTCGTCGATCGATGGGCAACCCCGTTTCGCCGCACCGCTGCGTCGGATGCACTGGATCATGTTTGCCCTGGTGTTGCTGGCTTACCTTTTCATCAATCTGTTCGAACTGTTTCCCAAGGGCAGCGCCACCCGCGCAAACATCCTGGCCTCGCACTTCCTGGCCGGCCTGGCGGTACTGCTGCTGGTACTGCCGCGGCTGTGGCTGCGCAGCCGGCATCCGCGACCGGCGATCACCCCACCGCTTGGACACTGGGAGGAGTTGCTGGGCAAGCTCACTCATGCCGCGCTGTATCTGTTCCTGCTGGTGCAGCCGATCCTCGGCGTGCTCACCCTGCAGGTCGGCGGCAAGGCGGTGACGCTGTTCGGCGTGACCGTACTGCCCGCACTGCTGGCGGCGCCCGACCGTGCGCTGTCGCACCAGCTGGAAAACATCCACAGCTGGATCGGCACCATCTTCTACTACGTGATCGGGCTGCACATCCTGGCCGCGCTCTGGCACCACTACCGCAGGCACGACGACACCTTGAAGCGGATGCTCTGAGCTGCCGCGGGAAAGTTGGCCAACGCCTCACGTGCCGCACCGACCCGGGAGATCGCCCGCATGCACCCACGCCACTCCGAACGCCACCGCACCAGCCGCACGAGCTGGCTGCGCGCGTCCGTGCTCGGCGCCAACGACGGCATCGTTTCCACCGCCAGTCTGGTGCTGGGCGTGGCGGCGGCACATGCCGATCGGCAGAACATCCTGATCGCCGGTATCGCCGGACTGGTTGCCGGTGCGATGTCGATGGCCGCCGGTGAATACGTGTCGGTGCATTCGCAGGCCGACAGCGAGCAGGCCGATCTGCAGCGCGAGCAGGCCGAACTGCAGAATGACGTCGAAGGCGAACACAAGGAACTGGCGGCGATCTACGTGGGACGCGGACTGGATCCCGCGCTGGCGAAACAGGTCGCCGAGCAACTGATGCGCCACGATGCGCTGGATGCGCATGCCCGCGACGAGCTGGGTATCACCGAGGCACTGCGGGCGCGGCCGCTGCAGGCTGCCGGCGCGTCGGCACTGAGCTTCGCGGTGGGCGCCGCGCTGCCGCTGCTGGTGGTCCTGCTGGCCCCCGCAGCGGGCCTGCTGGTATCCGTCTTCATCACGTCGCTGCTGTGCCTGACACTGCTTGGCGGGCTGGCGGCCTACACCGGCGGTTCCAGCGTCCGCACGGGCATCACGCGCATCACGTTCTGGGGCGCGCTGGCGATGGCGATCACCGCAGGCGTCGGCATGCTGTTCGGCGTGGCCGGCTGAGCGACCGTCGCGTAGCGCGGACTTCACGGTGGAACCACCCGCACGCAAGCACTCTCGGATGTGATGCCAAACCTCGTTCAACGGACCCGCCATCCCATGCACGCGCCAACGCCCCGCCCGCTTGCCACCCCTCCGCCCGGCCCGGAACTGGCCGCTCTGGCGCCGACCGGCACGCGCCGGGATCTGCCGGAGATCCGCGACTGGACATGGTGTCCTGCGTCATGACCGCGCCCGCACACAGGTGCCGCACGAGGGTCCGGCCATGAAACCCCGGGCCGACCCCGCGCCGCCGCTTGCGACACAACCCGGCGGGCCGCGAACCTCGCCCGCCGGGCTCAGCGAAGTCGAGGCGCAGCGCCGGCTGGCGCGATACGGCCCGAACGCGATCCCGGACCAGTCGCTGCACCCGCTGCGGATGGCGCTTGAAAAGTTCTGGGCGCCGGTGCCGTGGATGCTCGAGGCGGGGATCGTGCTGGAGCTGGTGCTGGGCAAATATCTCGAGGCCGCGATCATCGCCGGCCTGCTGCTGTTCAACGCCGCGCTCGGGCTGTTCCAGCAGGGCCGCGCCCAGGCCACGCTGGCTGCGCTGAAGTCGCGGCTGGCGCTGTACGCCTCGGTCCGGCGCGACGGTGCGTGGCAAACCCTGCCGGCCGTCGGGCTCGTGCCGGGCGACGTGGTGAAACTTTCGCTGGGGGCGGTGGTGGCCGCCGATGCGCGCCTCATCGAGGGCGAGGTGCTGCTCGACCAGTCCATGCTCACCGGCGAATCGGTCCCGATCGAGGCGGGCACAGGCATGCACGCCTACGCCGGAGCGCTGGTCCGTCGCGGCGAAGCGGTGGCCGAGGTCACCGCCACCGGGGTGCGCACCCGCTACGGCCGTACCGCGGAACTGGTCAGCAGCGCGCACGTGGTCAGCTCCGAGCAGCAGGCGGTCTTGCGCGTGGTGCGCAACCTGGCCGCGTTCAACAGCGTCGTCGTCGTGCTGCTGGTGGCGTACGCATGGTTCCTGCGGATGCCGCTTGCCGAGCTCATCCCGCTCGTGCTTACCGCCGTGCTCGCCTCGATCCCGGTGGCGCTGCCGGCCACCTTCACGCTGGCCTCGGCACTCGGCGCACGGGCGCTGGCCAAACGCGACGTGCTTCCGACCCGGCTCTCGGCCGTGGACGAGGCGGCCACGATGGATGTCCTGTGCGCCGACAAGACCGGCACGCTCACGCGCAACCGGCTCACGGTGACGACGACCCGCCCGATGCCCGGGTTCGACCCGGCGCAGGTGCTGGCGCTGGCCGCGCTGGCCAGTGCGGAGGGCGGGCAGGATCCGGTCGATGGCGCGATCCGCGCCGCGGCAGCCGGCGACAAGGGCAGCGCCGATGCGCCGCGCCTGCTGAAGTTCGTGCCGTTCGATCCGGCCTCGAAGATGTCCGAGGCGAGCGCCACGGATGCGGCGGGGAACCCGCAGCGCATCGTGAAGGGCGCGTTCTCCACGGTCAGCCGCCTCGCGCAGCCTTCGCCGACGGCGGCGGCCGCCGCCGCGGAGCTGGAGGGCCAGGGCTTCAGGGTGCTGGCGGTCGCGGCAGGCCCGCCAGCAGCCATGCAACTGGCCGGGCTGATCGCACTCAGCGATCCGCCACGCGCGGATTCAAGCACGCTGATCAGCGAATTGCGCGCGCTTGGCGTGCGCGTGGTGATAGTGACGGGCGACGCCGCCGCCACGGCGGCCATCGTGGCGCACGCGGTGGGGCTCGCCGGCGCCGTGTGTCCGCCCGGGCCGATCCCGCCGGACGTCCGCCCCGGGCAGTTCGCGGTGTTCGCCGGGGTGCTGCCGGAGGACAAGTACAAGCTGGTCAAGGCATTCCAGCGCGGCGGGCATACGGTCGGCATGTGCGGCGACGGCGCCAACGACGCACCGGCGCTGCGCCAGGCGCAGATCGGGATCGCGGTCTCGACCGCCACCGATGTGGCCAAATCCGCCGCCGGCATGGTGCTGACGGTGCCCGGCCTTGCCGGCATCGTCGCCGCGATCAAGGAGGGTCGCGTGATCTTCCAGCGCATCCTTACCTACACGCTGAACTCCATCATCAAGAAGATCGTCTCGGTGCTGTTCCTGATCTTCGGCCTGCTGCTGACCGGGCATGCGATCCTGACCCCGCTGCTGATGGTCATCATCATGATCACCGGCGACTTTCTGGCGATGTCGCTGACCATCGACAACGTGCAGCCGACCGAAATGCCGAACGCCTGGCGGATCGGACGGCTGACGGCGGCGGGCATCGTGCTGGGCTGCTGCCTGCTGGTGTTCGATGCCGGCCTGCTGGCGATCGGCAGATTCCCGCTGCACCTGGGCATCGGGGCACTGCGGACGCTGGCGTTCCTGGTGCTGGTGTTCGGCGGGCAGGCCACCCTGTATGCCATTCGCGACCGTCGCCGCCTGTGGGGGCAGCGGCCGAACCGCTGGCTCGCGCTGTCGTCGGCAGCGGATGTGCTGATTGCCACGACCCTGGCCATCGGCGGCATCGCCATGACGCGTCTGCCGCCCCTGCTGGTGGCAGCAACCCTTGCCGCCGCGATGGCTTTCTCGCTCATCCTGGGCTGGCTGAAGCAACCGCTGTTCCGCCGGCTCGGCATCACCTGATGCCGGGCCGGCGGGCAGCACCCGTCCAGCCCTTTCGATCGGTTCCACTCAAGTCAGGAAATCACCATGTCCAGCCCTCTCGATCAACAGTGCATCAATACCCTTCGCTTTCTCTCGGTGGACATGGTGCAGCAGGCCAACAGCGGCCACCCCGGCCTGCCGCTGGGCGCCGCGCCGATGGCGTACGCATTGTGGACGCGGCACCTGACGCACCACCCCGCCAACCCGCAGTGGCCCGGTCGCGACCGCTTCGTGCTGTCGGCCGGCCACGGTTCGGCGCTGCTCTACAGCCTGCTGCACACGACCGGCTACGACCTCTCGCTGGACGACCTGAAGCAGTTCCGCCAGTGGGGCAGCAAGACCCCCGGCCATCCCGAATACGGCCACACGCCGGGGGTGGAGATCACCACCGGCCCACTCGGCCAGGGCCTGGCCAACGCGGTGGGCATGGCGATCGGCGAGGCGCATCTGGCCGCCCGCTACAACCGCGATGGCCACACCGTGATCGACCACCGCACCTGGGCCATCGTCAGCGACGGCGACCTGATGGAAGGCGTGGCCTCGGAGGCCGCCTCGCTGGCCGGGCACCTGAAGCTCGGCAAGCTGGTCTGCCTGTACGACGACAATTACGTGACGCTGGCGGCCGGTACCGACATCACCTTCTCCGAGGATCGCGCGAAGCGCTTCGCGGCCTACGGCTGGCAGGTCATCCACGTGGCCGACGGCAACGACGTGGACGCGATCAGCGCCGCGCTGGATGCCGCCCGCACCGAGACCGCGCGACCATCGCTGATCCTGGTGCGCACGCACATCGGCTTCGGCTCGCCCGAGCAGGACAGCTTCAAGGCGCACGGCTCGCCGCTCGGCATCGAGGACGTGAAAAAGACCAAGCAGAAGCTGGGCTGGCCGCTCGAACCGGACTTTCTGGTGCCGGAGGCTGCGCTGGCGCATTTCCGCGAAGCGCTGCCGCGAGGTGCCGAAGCCGAAGCTGCATGGAATGGACGTCTGGATGTCTATGCGAAAGCGTATCCGGACTTGGCGAACGAACTGCGGGGCCGCCTGCGCGGCGAGCTTCCCGCCGGCTGGGATGCGGAGGTCCCGGTCTTTCCGGCCGATGCCAAGGGCATCGCCACCCGCGTCGCCAGCGGCCAGGTGATGAACGCGATCGCGCCGGAACTGCCCGCGCTGTTCGGCGGCTCGGCTGATCTGGATTCCTCCACCCACACCAACCTCAAGGGGCTGGGCGATTTCAATCCGCCGGCAACCTCAGCACAGGACACCCAGGGTTCCGATGGCGCCGGCTGGAGTTACGCCGGCCGCAACCTGCACTTCGGCGTGCGCGAACACGCGATGGGCGCGATCGCCAACGGGCTCGCCGTGCACGGCGGCTTCGTGCCGTATGGCTCGACCTTCCTGATCTTCTCCGACTACATGCGCCCGGCGATCCGGCTGGCCGCGCTGATGGGCCTGCACGTGATCCACGTGTTCACCCACGACAGCATCGCGCTGGGCGAGGACGGCCCCACCCACCAGCCGGTGGAACAGTTGGCCAGTCTGCGCGCGATCCCGCAGCTCACCGTGATCCGCCCGGCCGACGCCAACGAAACCGCCGTGGCATGGAAGGTGGCGCTGCAGAGCCGCGATCGGCCAGTGCTGCTGGCGCTGACCCGGCAGAGTCTGCCAACCCTCGACCGCACGCGCTACGCCAGCGCCGACGGCCTGCGCCAGGGCGCCTACGTGCTGAGCGACGCGAAAGACGGCAAGCCGCAGCTCATCCTGATCGCCAGCGGCTCCGAAGTCGCCCTGATCCTGGCCGCCGCCGAGCAGTTGCAGCGCGAGGGTATCGCCGTGCGCTGCGTGTCGATGCCGAGCTGGGAATTGTTCGACGCCCAGCCGCAGGCCTATCGCGACAGCGTGCTGCCGCCGCAGGTCACCGCGCGGCTGGCGGTGGAACTGGGCGTGGCGCAGGGCTGGGAGCGCTATGCCGGCGAGCGCGGCGACATGCTGGGCATCGACCGCTTTGGTGCCTCCGCCCCGGCCGACGTGCTGCTGCGCGAATACGGCTTCACGGTGAACAACGTAATACGCCGGGCCCGCGCCTTGCTCGGCAACTGATCCGCACGCGTGGCGACAGATACCCGGGGCCATCTGGCCGGGGCGCTCGCCGCGGCCCGCCCGGGCGGCCGACAGGACCTACTTTGTTCACAGATCGGCGCGACGGCACCTGTGCTGATCGTCATGTATATCTGAACTTGTCGGTATGTTATTGTCCGGCCCGGCTTCCAACCTGCCCAGGCCATTCCCTTGTCCAGTCACCCGTCTGACCTGAACCCGGTTGCACTCAACGGCCGCGCTCCCACGCTGGCGTTGCTGATCGGGCTGTCCCTCGCCGGCTGTGCCGTCGGCCCCGACTACCATCGCCCGGACGCACCTCCGGTGGATCGCTACACGGCACAACCGCTGCCCGCCGCCACCGTCTCGGCCGAGGCTGCCCAAGGCGACGCACAACGTTTCCTGCAGGGCCGTGACGTACCCGCGCAGTGGTGGACCGCGTTCGGCAATGCCGAACTGACCCGCCGGGTGAACACCGCCTTGAGCCACAGCCCCACGATCGCCTCGGCCCAGGCCGCGCTGCGCCAGGCACAGGAAAGCGCCAACGCAACTCGTGGCGGCCTGTTCCCGTCGCTGGACGCCGCCGCCGGCGCCACCCGCGAGAAGCAGTCCTCGGCGCAATCGGGTGTTCCCGCCCGACTCGGCCCGTTTACCGTCTACAACGCCTCGGTCAGCGTGGGCTACACGCTGGATCTGTTCGGCGGCGTGCGCCGCGGCATCGAGGCCCAGCTGGCGCAGGCCGACTATCAGCGCGCCCAACTCGACACCACCTATCTGACCCTGGCCGCCAACGTGGTCACCGCCTCGCTGCAGGAGGCCTCGTTGCGCCAGCAGCTGCGCGCAACCGAGGATATCCTCGGCATCCAGCGCAAGAGTTTGCAGATCGCCCGACAGCAACAGCAGATCGGGGCGAAGTCGCTGTCCGATACGCTGGCCGTGCGCACCCAGTTGGCCGCCACCGAAGCCACCCTGCCGCCGCTGCGCGCCCAGCTCGCCGCCACCCGCAATCAACTGGCCACGTACCTGGGCACCACGCCGGCACAGCTGAAATTGTCGCCGCTGACGCTCGATGCGATCAGCCTGCCGCGGGATATCCCGCTGAGCCTGCCATCGACCCTGGCCGATCAGCGCCCGGATATCCGCGCGGCCTCGGCGCAACTGCATGCCGCCTCGGCCGGGGTTGGCGTGGCCACCGCGGCAATGCTGCCGCAGATCACCCTTTCCGGCAGCGCGGGCTCGCAGGCGCTGCGCGCGGGCGACCTGTTTTCCGCCGGCACCGGCGCCTGGTCGCTGGGCCTGGGCCTGACCCAGCCGCTGTTCCACGGCGGCGAACTGCTGCATCGCAAACGCGCTGCCCAGGCCGGCCTGGACAAGGCGCTGGCCGATTGGAAGCAGACCGTGCTGGTGGCGTTCCAGAACGTGGCCGATGCACTGCAGGCGTTGCAGTACGACGCACAGGGGCTGGCCGCCCAGGCCGTCGCCGAAAGCGCCGCATCGCAGCAACTGGCGTTGACCCGTCAGCAATATCAGGTGGGTGCCACCGGCTATCTCAACCTGCTCGACGCCCAGCGAAGTTACCAGCAGGCGCGCATCGGCCTGATCCAGGCACGCGCCGCCCGATTGAGCGATACCGCTGCGCTGTACGCCGCCCTCGGTGGCGGATGGCGCAGTGACACCCACGTCGATGTGGCGACCCGGAAGAAATAGCTTCTCTGAATGGTGCGGACAGGATGTCCACTTCCTGACCTTCGCGATCACGGATCGATCGCACAGACAACCTCCGTTTTTCGACTTTCGCGATCGTGAATCGATCGCCACAATCCAAGGAGTTCGCGCATGACCACGCGCGTCGACAAGAAGCCCAGCACCACCAAGCGCATGATCTGGATGATCGGCGGGGTGCTGCTGCTGATCGCACTGATCGCCGGCATCAAGGTGCTGCTGGTCATGCGGATGATCCGCAGCATGCCCAAGCCGGCACCCTCCACGGTAAGCACCGCCACCGCGCGCGAGCAACCATGGCAACCGTCGCTGAGCGCGGTCGGCACGCTGCGTGCGGCCAACGGTGCCGACCTGGCGATGGAGGTGGCCGGCCTGGTCACCGCGGTCAACCTGAAATCCGGCCAGGATGTGAAACAGGGGCAGGTGTTGCTGCAACTGCGCGATGGCGACGACGTGGCCCAGTTGCGACAGCTGGAGGCGGCAGCCCAGCTGTCCCGGCTCACCTTCGAGCGGGCGCGCAAGCAGCTCGCCGCGCAGGCGATCAGCAAGGCCGACTACGACACCGCTGCCGCCGACCTCAAGGGCAAGCAGGCCGCGGTGGCACAGCAGCAAGTGGTGGTCGCCAAGAAGCAGCTGCGCGCCCCGTTTGCCGGCCGCGCCGGCATCATTACCACCAGCCCCGGCGACTACCTCAGCGCCGGCACCACGGTGGTGACCGTGCAGCAGCTCGATCCGCTACTGATCGATTTCTACGTGCCGCAGAGCGAGCTTGGCCGCTTGCGGGTGGGCCAGGCAGTGAACCTGAAGCTGGATGCCTATGCGAACCGCGATTTCAGCGCCAAGCTCAGCGCGATCAACCCCAAGGTCGATCCGAACACCCGCAACGTCCAGGTCGAGGCCACGGTACCCAACCACGACAAGGCGCTTGTCCCGGGCATGTTCGCCAAGGTCAGCGTCGACGTCGGCAGCAAGCAACGCGAACTGACCCTGCCGCAGGCGGCGATTGTCTACAACCCGTATGGCGACACGGTGTATGTGGTGCAGCCGTCCAGGGGCAAGGACGAGAAGGGGCGGCCGCTGCCCGCCACGGTGAAGCAGACGTTCGTCACCTTGGGCGCCGCCCGTGGAGATCAGGTTGCGATCCTCAAGGGCATCGCCACCGGCACCGTGGTGGTGACCAGTGGCCAGATGAAGCTGAAGAACGACGCACCGATCGTGATCGACAACAGCGTGCAGCCCGCCGACAGCGCCCACCCCGCGCCGCAGGAACACTGACCGCCATGAATTTCACCGACCTGTTCATCAAGAAGCCGGTGCTTGCGGTGGTGGTCAGCCTGTTGATCCTGGTGCTCGGCCTGCGTGCCGTCAGCAGCTTGACCGTGCGCCAGTACCCGAAGACCCAGAACGCCACGGTCACCATCAGCACCGCCTATTACGGCGCCGACGCGCAGACCATCGCCGGCTTCATCACGCAGCCGCTGGAGCAGGCGATCTCGCAGGCGCAGGGCATCGACTACCTGTCATCCAGCAGCGTGCAGGGCGTGTCCACCATCACCGCCACCCTGCGCCTGAACTACGACGCCAACCGTGCGCTCACCGAAATCACCACCCAGGTGAATTCGGTCAAGAACCAGTTGCCGCCGCAGGCGCAGCAGCCGGTGCTGAACGTGCAGACCGGCGAAACCGTCGACGCGATGTACATGGGCTTCTACAGCGACGTGCTGCCCACCAACAACATCACCGACTACCTGGCGCGGGTGGTCAAGCCCAAGCTGGATTCGATCGACGGCGTGCAGACCGCCGAGCTGCTCGGTGCGCGCCAGTTCGCGCTGCGCGCCTGGCTCGACCCGGCCAAGATGGCGGCGCACGGCATCACTGCCAGCGATGTGAACGCGGCGCTGGCGTCCAACAATTACCTCGCCGCGGTCGGCTCCAGCAAGGGCCAGGCGGTGACCGTCGACCTGACCACCGACAGCAACCTGCACTCGGTGGAGGAGTTCAAGCAACTGGCGATCAAGCAGGTCAACGGCGCGATCGTGCGCCTGCAGGACGTGGCTACGGTATCGCTGGGCTCGGAGAGCTACGACTTCAACGTGGCCTTCAGCGGCAAGCGCTCGGTGTTCATCGGCATCAAGGTCGCGCCCGATGCGAACGTACTGGACGTGGCCAAGCGCGTGCGCGAGGCGTTCCCCGACATCCAGAGCCAGCTGCCGAGCGGGCTGACCGGAAAAATCGTCTACGACGGCACCGAGTTCGTGAACAGCTCGATCACCGAGGTGGTCAAGACCCTGGTCGAGGCGTTGCTGATCGTCACGCTGGTGATCTTCCTGTTCCTGGGCAGCCTGCGCGCGGTGATCATCCCGGTGATCGCGATGCCGCTGTCGCTGATCGGCACCTTCTTCGTGATGCTGGCGCTGGGTTACTCGATCAACCTGCTGACCCTGCTGGCACTGGTACTGGCGATCGGGCTGGTGGTGGACGACGCGATCATCGTGGTCGAGAACGTCGACCGGCACATGAAGGACGAAGGGAAGACGCCGTTGCAGGCCGCGTTGCTGGCCGCGCGGGAGCTGGGCGGACCGATCCTGGCGATGACCGTGGTGCTGATCGCCGTGTACGTGCCGATCGGCTTCCAGAAGGGCCTGACCGGCGCGCTGTTCAGCGAGTTCGCCTTCACCCTGGCTGGTGCGGTGACCGTCTCGGCGGTGATCGCACTGACCTTGTCGCCGATGATGGCCTCGAAGTTTTTCCGCAACGAGCAGGAGAGCGGTCGCTTCGTGCAATTCATCGATCGCCAGTTCGATCGCCTGCACCGCGGCTACCGGCGCATGCTGCACAACACGCTGTCGACCTCCTCGGTGGTCATCGTGATGGCGGGGCTGTTGCTGCTCGCTACCTTCGCGCTGGGCATGACCTCGAAATCCGAGCTGGCCCCGGAGGAGGATCAAGGCATCGTGGTCGGGCAACTCGTCGGCGCGCCCAACGTCACCGCGCAACAGATGAACGTCTATGCGACGCAAATGTTCGACCTGGCGAAAACGTTGCCGGAATACCAGCAGATGTTCCAGCTGACCGGCGTGCCCACCGTCAACCAGGGCATCGGCGGCGTGCTGTTGAAGCCGTGGGACCAGCGCCATCGCAGCGCCCACGAACTGCAGCAGGTGCTGCAGCAGAAATGGAACGGCATTGCCGGCGGCAAGGTGGCGGCGTTCCAGTTTCCACCGTTGCCGGGCGCCTCGGGCCTGCCGATCCAGGTGGTGATCACCACCACCGAGCCGTTCCAGAACCTCAATGAGGTAGCCACCGAAGTGCTGCAAAAGGCGCAGGCCAGCGGCAAGTTCTACTTCATCGATTCCGACCTCAAGGTGGACAAGCCACAGAGTACGGTGAGCCTCGATCGCGACATGATCACCACGCTCGGGCTGACCCAGCAGGACGTGGGTGCCGCACTCGGTTCGGCGCTGGGCGGCGGCTACGTCAACTACTTCTCGATCTCCGGCCGCTCGTACAAGGTGATCCCGCAGGTATTGCAGGTCGACCGGCTCAATCCGAAGCAGGTGCTGGACTACTACATTCGCGTGCCCGACGGCGCGGTGATCCCGGCCGCTACCGTGGCGAAGATCACCCACTAGGTGGTGCCGCGGTCGCTGAACCGTTTCCAGCAGCTCAATTCGGCGACGATCTCCGGCGTGTCCGGTCTGTCGCAGGGCGAGGCGCTGGCCTACCTGCGCGATCTGGTGAAGCAGGTGGCGCCGACCGGCTACAACGTGGACTACGCCGGCCAGTCACGCCAGTTCGAGCAGGAATCGGGCGGCTTCGGCGGCACCTTGCTGTTCGCCGTGATCATCGTGTTCCTGGCCCTGGCGGCGCAGTTCAACAGCCTGCGCGATCCGATCGTGATCCTGGTCTCGGTGCCGCTGGCCCTGTTCGGCGCGCTGATCTTCGTCAACCTGTTCACCAGCCTCAACATCTACACCGAGGTCGGCCTGGTGACGCTGATGGGCCTGATCAGCAAGCACGGCATCCTGATCGTGCAGTTTGCCAACCAGTCGCAACTGGCCGGCATGAGCAAACGCGAGGCGATCGAACACGCCGCCGCGGTGCGCCTGCGCCCGATCCTGATGACCACCGCCGCGATGGTGCTGGGCGTGCTGCCGCTGGTGATCGCCTCCGGCGCCGGTGCGGCGGGCCGCTTCAACATGGGCCTGGTGATCTCCACCGGCCTGGCCATCGGCACGGTGTTCACCCTGTTCGTGGTGCCCGCGTTCTACCTGCTGCTGTCCACCGATCACCACGGCGATGCGCCGTCGGATGATCGGACGCTGGGCCACGACGACCCGGTCCTGCAAGCCTGATGGCCCCGCCGCAGACGCGGCGTCGGACAAGCAAAAGGCGCGGGTGACCGCGCCTTTTGCTTGTCCGTGCCCGGGCGCCCCGGGGCCGGTGGCTCAGTTCCGCGACTGCAGCTTCGACAGCAGCCGCAGCAGTTCCAGATACAGCCACACCAGGGTCACCACCAGCGCGAACGCGCCATACCACTCCATGTACTTCGGGGCGCGGGCGTTGACGCCCTGCTCGATCATGTCGAAATCGAGGATCAGGTTCAGCGCGGCGATCACCACCACCACCGCGCTGAAGGCGATGCCGAGGCCGCTGTGGCCGTTGATGAAACCCATCGAATGGCCGAAGAAACCCATCACCATGTTGGCCAGGTACAGCAGGAACACGCCGCCGGTGGCGGCGACCACGCCGAGCTTGAATTTCTCGGTGGCGCGGATCAGCCCGCTGCGATAGGCCATCAGCAGGGCGGCCATCACGCCGAAGGTGAGACCGACCGCCTGCATCACGATGCCGGGATAGCGCATCTCGAAGATGGCCGACAACCCGCCGATGAAGAGCCCTTCCGCCAATGCGTACAGCGGCGCGGTATAGCCCGCCCAGGTCTTCCTGAAGATGGTGATCATCGCCAGCACCAGGCCGCCGAGCGCTCCACCCAGCATCAGGGGCATCATCGCCGGCAGGCTGGCCGGGCCATCGAACCGGCTCCAGCTGAGCATCGCGCCGGTCAAGGCCAGCACCAGCAGCAGGCCGGTCTTGTTGACCGTGCCGTTGATCGTCATGACCTCGTCGCCGTGCGCCACCAGCGCACCGCTGGCGGCATCGAGGAAGGTGTTTTTGTTGAGTGCCGGATTGCCGCTTTGCATGCTGAGCTCCTGTGATCTGCCGACCATCGTAGCCGGCCTGCCGTGGGTCTGGTACCGGTGAATGATCCTGCCGGTCGGCGACCTGCGCCGATAGGTCGCGCCCAGCCAGGCACGAACCACCATCCGGCCACGCACAAACTACGCGACAATACGACAATGCCGAATGTCGCGGAGTTCCGATGAACCCTTCCACCCTGCGTATCGCCACCCGCAAGAGCGCGCTGGCGCTGTGGCAGGCCGAGCATGTGGCCGCGCTGCTGCGCGCGGCACATCCCGGACTGGCGGTGGCACTGGTGCCGATGACCACCCGCGGCGACGAGATCCAGGATCGGCCGCTGGCGACAATCGGCGGCAAGGGATTGTTCCTGAAAGAACTCGAAGTGGCGATGCTGGAAGGCCGCGCGGATCTGGCCGTGCATTCGCTGAAGGACGTGCCGGCCCAGCTCGAATCGGGGTTCACGCTGCCGGCGATCCTGCCGCGCGCGGATGCCGCCGACGCGTTCGTCAGCAACCACTACGCCGAGCTTGCCGCGCTGCCGTCCGGCGCCCGGGTCGGTACCTCGTCGTTGCGCCGGCAGGCGCAACTGCGCGCGCTGCGGCCGGACCTGGTGCTGCTGGACCTGCGCGGCAACGTCGGTACCCGGCTGGGCAAGCTCGACAACGGCGATTACGACGCGATCGTGCTCGCCTGTGCCGGGCTGGAGCGGCTCGGTCTGGCACCGCGCATCCGCGCCCGGCTGGCCGCACCCGACTGGCTGCCGGCGCCGGGCCAGGCGGCGATCGCGATCGAGGCCCGCAGCGACCAGCCCGCGGTGCTGGCGCTGCTGGCTGCGCTGGACGATGCCGACACGCGACTCGCCGTCACCGCCGAGCGGGCGATGAATCAGGCGCTGGGCGGCAGCTGCACGGTGCCGGTCGGCGCCTGGTGCATGCTGGTCGAACACGGCCTGCATCTGTGCGGGCTGGTGGGCGATGCGGCCAGCGGCCGGCTGCTGCTGGCCGAAGCCGGCGGCGCCACCGACCAGGCCGTCGCACTGGGCCAGCAGGTGGCGGCGGCGCTGCTGGCGCAAGGCGCGGACGAGCTGCTCGCCCGCTGACGAAGTCCGCCGGGAAAATCCGTGTAGGAGCCCGCTCGCGGGCGATGCTCTTGCTCTGATGCCACATCAAAGGCAAAGAGCATCGCCCGCGAGCGGGCTCCTACGCGGGTCGCTCGTGCACGAGTGGACGGCTCAGAAGCTGTACACCAGATTGGTGGTGGCCAGGGTGTCGGTTTTCTTGATGCCGGCAAGTACATCGCTGTTGCGACGCACCTGGAAACCCACCTTCAGCGCCAGCTTCCGGGTCATGCTGACCGCCAGGCCGGCATCGTTCTGCAGATAGGTGTTCTTGGAGCCCGCTTCCATCAGAAACGTGTCCTCGAATGAAGTGTTTTCGGTCAGCCTGAACTTGTAGTTGGCCTGGCCGCGGGCCACCATTTCGCTGCGGGTCGACTGCGGCTGCTGCACGCTGACGCCATTGACTGCAACGGCCTGGTCGGCCGGACGGTATTTCTTGTAACCGGGACCGATTTCGAAAGACAGCTCGTTGCGGGAGTCCTTCAGCGCGATGTAGCCGTAGCCCAGCGATACCACGCCCTGCCAGATGTTTGCGCCGAAATCGTCGTGCTCGTAACGCGCGGCACCGACGATGTAGCTGCGCGGATCGAGCTTCAGGCCCACCGATGCGCCGCCGTCGTAGCGGTTGGCGGTGGTATCGAACCGGGTCAGCGTATTGCCCGATGCATCGACCACTTTCTGCTGGCTCTTGGAGCGCAGGGCGTCAAGGAAGAAGTTGTTCTTCCACTGATCGTTTTCCTGGTTCAGCCCCAGCTTGGCATTGATGTTCTGCGAACGCGAGTTGCCGGTGGTCGAGGCGAAGCCGAACTCACCCGAGCCGCTCCAGCCACCATGGTTGGCCGCCGTATTGGGGTCGGCACTGGCAGGTGCGGCGTCCTGGGCCTGCACGGCAAAACTCGCGAACGTCGCCAGCGCGAGGCCGGCAAGCAAGGTCTTTTTCATCGGGGAGCAATCCATTTGTCTGATCGTACTGGCTTGCTACCCTAGCGGGATGGCTTGAACTTGCAATGAACAGCCGCGGCAGACACGCGATGACTTGCGGCCGCGACAGGCCGCGACCATGCTACGAATCCGCCGCCCCATGTCCTCGTGAGCCTCATGGATCGCTACGAACGCATACTGACCCTGCACCGCCTGCTGAAATCGGCGCACTACCCGATTGCGCTGTCACGCCTGCTCGGCGAACTGGAGTGCTCGCGCGCCACACTGTACCGCGACCTCGCCTTTCTGCGCGATGCGCTGGGCGCGCCGATCGAAAGCGCCGGCAGCGATCAGGCCGCGTTTCGCTACGAGGTCGGCGAAGGCGAGCGCTTCGAGCTGCCGGGTCTGTGGCTGACCTCCGACGAACTGGCCGCGCTGCTGGCCTTGAACGAGCTGATCAGCCGCTCCGGCCCGGGCGTGCTGGCCGGGGCACTGGCGCCGTTCAAGGCGCGCATCGAGGGTCTGCTGTCCGATCACGGCAGCGGCAAGGCGCTGCCGATCGAGCGGATCCGGGTGATCCCCTGGGGCGAACGCAAACTCGATCAGCAGGTGTTCCGGATCGTCGCCGGCGCGGTGCTCGAACGGCGCCAGCTGCGCTTTCGCTACCGCGCGCGCACCACCAATGCCGACAGCCGCCGCCATGTGTCGCCGCAGCGGCTGACCCATTACCGCGACAACTGGTACCTGGACGGGTGGGATCACGATCGCCAGGCGCTGCGCAGCTTCGCGGTCGATCGCGTCGTCGAGGCGCAGGCACTGGAACCGGCTGCCACCGACGTGGCCGAGAGCGACCTGAACGACCTGCTGGCCTCCAGTTACGGCATCTTCGCCGGCAAGCCCAAGGCATGGGCCACCATCCGCTTCTCGCCGCACGCGGCGCGCTGGGTCGCCGACGAGCACTGGCATTCGCAGCAGAAGGGCGAATGGCTGCCGGATGGCCGATACGAGCTGAAACTGCCGTACTCCAATTCGAAGGAGTTGTTGATGGATGTGCTCAAGTACGGCCCGGATGCGGAAATCGTCGCACCGCTGTCGCTGCGCGAGGAAATGAAGATCCTGCTGCAGCTGGCACTTGGCGGCTACCAGCAGCCGGCGGGCTGAGCGGTGCAGAACGCCGACGTGCACCAGGCCCTTCGCGCCACCCCGGCAGCAGCGCCGCGCAAGCCCAGCGTGGCGCTGGCGCTCGGTGCCGGCGGCGCGAAGGGCCTGGCGCATATCGGCGTGATCGAGGAAATCGAGGCGCAGGGTTTCGAGATCGTGGCCATCGCCGGCAGCTCGATGGGCGCGTTGATCGGCGGCATCCATGCAGCCGGCAAGCTCGACGTGTATCGCGACTGGGTCTGCGCGCTGGCCAGGCTCGACGTACTCAGGTTGATCGACTGGACGTTCACCGGTGGTGGCCTGATCAAGGGCGAGAGGATCATCGAGACCCTGCGCGGGCTGATCGGCGATGTGCAGATCGAGGACCTGCCGCTGGCCTTCACCGCGGTGGCCACCGACATCGAGCGCGGCCGCGAGGTATGGCTGAGCAGCGGCTGCCTGTTCGACGCCATCCGTGCCTCGATCGCGATCCCCACGGTGTTCCGCCCCCACATCATCGACGGCCGCCGCCTGATCGACGGCGCGCTGCTGAATCCGGTGCCGGTGACGCCGCTGGTCCGCGACAGCGCCGACTACCTGATCGCAGTCAGCGTGGATGGCCCGGCGGTGACGGGCATGCCGCTGGAGCCGTCGATCCTGCCGGCGGCCGCCGAAAACGGTTATCGCCGCCGTGTCGGCGAGTTCCTCGGCCGCTTGATTCCGCATGGCGAAAGCCACCCGCGCGAGCCGGGCACGTTCGAACTGCTGCTGCAATCGATGGATCTGATGCAGGCAAACCTGTCGCGGCTGCGGCTGGCCGCCTATGCGCCGGACCTGCTGATCCAGTTGCCGCACAACATGGCGCTCGCCTATGAGTTCTATCGCGCGCGTGAGCTGATCGAAGTGGGTCGCATGCACGCACGCGAGGCCATGGCGAACTGGCCGCGGGCCGGCGCGCCGCAGCGCTAGGAGCCTGTCGGGCCGCGCATCAGCGCGGGCCGTGCGTATGCAACCAGTTTTCCAGGTACGCCTTCAACGCCACCGCGTTGTTGTGCTCCTCGTCGCGCGCGCCGTAGAGCAGGGTGATGGTGTGCCGCGCGGCCCGCTGGGCCAGCGGGCGCCAATGTTCGACGCTGGCATCCAGCTCGGCGGCATAGCGATGGCGAAACCCGTCCCACCGGGTCGGTTCGTGACCGAACCATTGCCGCAGGGCCGTCGAGGGCGCCAGTTCCTTCGCCCACAGATCCAGCGGAACCGTCTCTTTGCTCAGGCCACGTGGCCACAGCCGATCGATCAGCACACGATAGCCATCGGCTTCCGCGGCCGGTTCATAGACACGCTTGATGAGGATTCCCATGCGCGGTCTCCCGTTTGGTCCAGCGCGCAAAGTCGTTGCGCGCCCTCCGTTTTGCGTCTCCTGCGCCGGCGCAGGAGACCGTGCATAGGGCGCAGGATGTCCAGCATACGACGACCGGCGGACGCGATGTTGTTCGCGCTAGCAGCCGGTCGGGCCGCCGGTGGTCGAAGCGAGAATTTGGCTGTACAGGGACAGACGGATTCGCAGGCCGGTCAACCAACGGCCCGACAGGCGGCTAGGAACCTTGCAGTTCCTCGACTTCGGTCACCTTGCCCCGGCGCATCAGCCAGGCCACCCCGCGCAGGTCGGCCAGACCGACCCACAGGCGATCCAGCATGCCGTACTTGGAGACCCCGGCGGTGCGCGGGCGGTGGCCGACCGGCACGCTCTGGCAGGCAAAGCCGGCACGCTTGACCAGCGCCGGCAGGTAACGGTGCATGTGGTCGAAGTAGGGCAGACGCAGAAACACCTCGCGCTCAAACAGTTTCAGCCCGCAACCGGTGTCCGGGGTGGCGTCCCGCAGCATGCGCGAACGCACCGCATTGGCGATTTTCGAGGAGATGCGCTTGTTGAAGCTGTCGCGGCGGGTGGTGCGCCAGCCGGCGAACAGGCGGACATTCGCCGCCGCCGCCGCCCGTGCGGCAAGCAGTTTGGGGATGTCGGCCGGATCGTTCTGGCCATCGCCGTCCAGCGTGGCGATCCATGGCGACCGGGCCGCGCGTACACCGTTCCACACGGCGGTGCTCTGCCCGCTGCGCGTGACGTGATGCAGCACCCGCAGCTCCGGGTAACGGGCGGCTTGCTCGGCAGCCAGCACCGCACAGCTGTCGTCGCTGGACTCGTCATCGACGTAGATGATCTCGAACTCGAGCCGGCCGCGCAGCGCGGCGGCTATTTCGGCCAGCAGCGGCGGAATGTTGTCGCGCTCGTTGAACACGGGAACGACGACGGAAAGTTGCGGCATGGGGGCCAGCCCGAGGAATGCGATGAACGGGCGATTATCGCCGATCCCGCCGCCCTGTAGGAGCCCGCTTGCGGGCGATGCCCTTGCGAGTCCCGAGTCCCGAAAGTAAAACATCGCCCGCAAGCGGGCTCCTACACAGAATCTCCCACAAAGCCATCGCGCACGTCGGCGCGCTCCTGCACCGGAGGCGACTCAGCGGATCTTGCCGAGAATGCCGTCCAGCTCGTCGTTGCTGTGATAGTGGATCACCAGCTTGCCGCGACCACCGCGGCCCTGCGCCAGCTCGACCCGGGTGGCGAAACGCTCGCCCAGTTCACGCTCCAGATCGGCAATGTTCGGGTCGCGCGGCGGCGCACTTTTCGCCTTGCCCTGCGGCGCCTGCTGCGTACGCCGGACGGCTTCTTCCAGCTCGCGCACACTCCAGTCGCGGCGTGCCGCCTCCAGTGCCAGCCGCTCGGCGTCGCGCTCCGGCAGGGTCAGCAGGCAACGTGCATGACCCATTTCCAGTCGGCCTTCGTCCAGCAATTTCTTGATCGACGCCGGCAGCTCGGTCAGCCGCAACAGGTTGGACACGCTGGCCCGCGAGCGACCCACCGCATCGGCGGCCTGTTGATGGGTGAGATCGAAATCGTCGATCAGGCGCTTCAGCGCATCGGCTTCTTCCAGCGGCGTGAGATCTTCGCGCTGGATATTCTCGATCAGCGCCATCGCCGGCACCGACGCCTCCGGTACCTGCTTGATCAGGGCAGGCAGTTCGGCCAGTTGGGCCCGTTGCGCGGCGCGCCAGCGGCGCTCGCCGGCGATCAGCTCGTAACTGTTGCGGCCCAGTGCGCGCACCACCACCGGCTGGATCAGGCCCTGCACCTTGATCGAGGCGGCCAGCTCGTCCAGCGCCTCATCGTTCCAGTGTCGCCGCGGTTGGTACTTGCCCGGCTGGATCTGCTGGATCGGCAGCATGCGCAGCTCGCCTTCCTGCCCGATCACCGACGGCGAGGCCTCGCCCGCGCCGCCCAGCAGGGCATCGAGCCCGCGTCCCAACCCACGTTTCTTCGCAGCGGCCATGCTCTATTCCTGATGGTTGGCGGCCGACGCATCGAGCGTCGTGCCGCTGCCGTGTGCCGACGGTTCTTCGATGTCTTCGATTGTCTCGGCAGCTTCGCCGCGCGGCAACCCGCGCTCGCGCCGGATCATTTCGCCGGCCAGTCCGACATAGGCGATCGCGCCGCGCGAACTGCGGTCGTACAGGTGGATCGGCTGACCGTGGCTGGGCGCCTCGGCCAGGCGCACGTTGCGCTGGATGATCGAGCGCAACACCTTGTCGCCGAAGTGCTGGATGAGTTGTGCGGAGACCTCGTTGCCGAGATTGTTGCGCACGTCGTACATGGTGCGCAGCAGGCCCTCGATCTCCAGCCCGGGGTTCAGCCGCTGGCGCACCGCCTTGATCGTGTCGAGCAGGCTGGACAGGCCTTCGAGCGCGAAATACTCGCACTGCACCGGAATCAGCACGCCGTGGGCGGCCGTCAGCGCATTCAGGGTCAGCAGGTTCAGCGAGGGCGGACAGTCGATCAGGATGGTCTGGTACTTGGCCGCGATCTTCGCCAGCTGCTCCTTCAGGCGGTGCTCGCGCGCCAGCGCATCCATCAGCTTCAGCTCGGCGGCGGTGAGGTCGCCATTGCCCGGCAGCAGGTCGTAATGCCCAACGGTCGGCACGACCGCCTTGGCGATGTCCGCTTCCTCCAGCAGCACTTCGCAGCCGCTGGGCCTGGCCTCCCGCTTGTTGACGCCCGAGGCCATCGTCGCATTGCCCTGCGGATCCAGGTCGACCAGCAATACCTTGCGCTTTGCCGCAGCCAGCGCGGCAGCAAGATTGACGGCAGTGGTGGTCTTGCCGACGCCGCCCTTCTGGTTGGCGACAGCGATGATACGGGCCATGGATGGATAACTACCGTACACATGAGGGTTCTGGAGCAGGCTCCTAGTGTAATGCCTCGCCCGAACCAGCGCTCCCCGGCCGGCGAGGCCAGCCCCGCCTGCGCTCAGGCGTCGATGCGCATGCCGTTTTGCGCGTCGAACAGATGCAGCCGCGCCAGCGCCAGCCGCAACGCCACGGTGCTGCCCGGCTCCGGCAGGGCGCGTGGGGAAACCCGGGCCACCAGCGCCTGCCCCCCAAAACGCAGGTTCAGGAAAATCTCGTTACCGACCGGTTCGGGCACTTCCAGCCGGGCGCTGAGGGCCGCCGGCCCGGCATCCTGCGGCTGCAGGTCCTCCGGGCGGATCCCCAGCACCACGTCACGCCCGCACCACGCCCGCCACGCCGCGGCTTGCGGTGGCTCGCCCAGTTCGATGTCGCCGTGCGCCGTGGCGAATGTCCAGCCATGCCCGATCCGCAGTGTGCCATGCAGCAGATTCATCGCCGGACTGCCGATGAAGCCGGCCACGAACAGGTTGGCCGGGCGATCGTACAGGTTCATCGGCGAGTCGATCTGCTGGATCACCCCGCCATCGAGCACCACGATGCGCTGGCCCAGCGTCATCGCCTCGATCTGGTCGTGGGTGACATAGATCATGGTGGCCTTGAGCTGGCGGTGCAGGCGTGCGATCTCCACCCGCATCGACAACCGCAGCTTGGCATCCAGATTGGACAACGGTTCGTCCAGCAGGAACACCTTCGGATCGCGTACCAGCGCACGCCCCAGCGCCACGCGCTGGCGCTGGCCGCCGGACAGCGCGGCCGGACGCGAGCTCAGCCGCTGTTCCAGCTCCAGCGTTCTGGCCGCACTGGCGACGCGTTGCCTGATGTCCGCCGGTTTGTGCCCGCGCAGGCGCAGGCCGAAGCCCAGGTTTTCCGCCACCGTCATGTGCGGATACAGCGCGTAGTTCTGGAACACCATCGCGATGTCGCGATCCTTCGGCGCCACTTCGTTGACCACGCGGCCGTCGATGCTCAGCGTGCCGCCACTGATCGTTTCCAGCCCCGCGATCATCCGCAGCAAGGTGGTCTTGCCGCAGCCGGAAGGACCGACCAGCACCAGCAGCTCGCCATCGGCGATGTCAAAGCTGGCATCGGCCACACCCACGTTGCCATTGGGGTAGACCTTGCGCAGCTGATCCAGACTGACGGTTGCCATCGGCATCTCCGGTACGTTGGGCCAGGGCGGCCGTACTCCATCCAGGAACCTGTCGGGCTTTGGTTGGCCGGGCTGCGAATTTGGCTGTGCGGTCCATATTTCCGCCGCTTCTTGGCCCATAGCACCACTATGGGCCGGCGAAGCGTCGAAAATCTGTCCTCGCACAACCAAATTCTCGCCTCGACCACCAAAGCCCGACAGGCTCCTAGCATGCGCCGGTCTGCACATCGGCGGAGGGTTCGGCTATTCTGCCCGTGTAATCGTTTACAGCAAGCCCTTTGAATCGCCAAGGAGCCCCATGACCGGCTGCAGTTACCGCTTTCCCGATGGCTTCCATTGGGGCGCCGCCACCTCGGCCTATCAGATCGAAGGCTCCCCGCTTGCCGACGGCGCCGGTCCGAGCATCTGGCAACGCTTCGCCCATACGCCAGGCATGATGGCCAACGGCGATACCGGCGACGTCGCCTGCGACCACTACCGCCGCTACAAGGACGACGTGCAGTTGATGCGCGCACTGGGCCTGCAGGGATACCGCTTCAGCATCAACTGGGCGCGCGTGCTGCCCGAGGGCACCGGCCGAGTCAATCCGAAGGGGCTGGATTTCTATTCGCGTCTGGTCGACGAACTGCTGGAAAACGGCATCGTGCCGAACGTGACGCTGTTTCATTGGGATCTGCCGGCCGCACTCGACGACCGCGGCGGCTGGCTGAACCGCGACAGCGCGCACTGGTTCGCCGAGTACGCCGAAACGATGTTCAAGGCGCTGGACGACCGCGTGCCGCGCTGGACCACCCTCAACGAGCCGTGGGTGGTCACCGATGGCGGCTATCTGCACGGGGCACTGGCGCCCGGTCATCGCAACAAGTTCGAAGCACCGATCGCCGCCCACAACCTGATGCGGGCCAGCGGTGCGGGCATCCAGGCCTATCGTGCGCATGGCCGGCACGAAATCGGCGTGGTGTTCAACATCGAACCCAAATACCCGGCCTCGGACAGCGCCGAGGATCTTGCCGCCACCCGCCGCGCGCATGCCTACATGAATCTGCAGTTTGCCGACCCGGCACTGCTCGGCAGCTATCCGCCGGAGCTGAAGGAAATCTTCGGCGATGCGTGGCCGGATTTCCCCGCCGACGACTTCACACTTACCCGGCAGCAGGTCGACTTCGTCGGCATCAACTACTACACCCGCGCGGTGGTCAGGCACGACCCGGACGCGTATCCGCTGAAGGCCGTGCCGGTGCGCCAGGCCAACCGGACCCACACCGAGACCGGCTGGGAAGTCTTCGAGCAGGGCCTGACCGAAACACTGACCTGGTTCAGGGAGCGCTACGGCGATATTCCGCTGTACGTCACCGAGAACGGTTCGGCCTTCTACGATCCACCGGTGACCGAAGAGACCGTACTCAGCGATCCGTTGCGCACAAGCTATCTGCGCAAGCACCTGCAGGCGCTGCACCACGCGATCGCGGCGGGGGTGAACCTGAAGGGTTATTACGCCTGGTCGCTGATGGACAACCTGGAATGGTCGCTGGGTTTTTCCAAGCGCTTCGGGCTGTACCACGTCGACTTCGCCACCCAGCAGCGCACGCCTAAGGCCAGCGCGAAACTCTATGCGCAGGTGATCGCAAGCAACGGCAGCGCGCTGGACGAGTAGGCATTTCCGCAGGCGCGCAGCCTGTGTGCGGTTGCTTTCGTAGGAGCCCGCTCGCGGGCGATGCTTTTTCTTTCGAGGTTCAGAACAAGAGCATCGCGCGCAAGCGCGCTCCTACACAAAATCTTGGTTGTGCGGGAGTCCACTCAGGCGCGCCCGAGCACCAGCAGATGGCGCTCGGCCGGCAAACCCGGCACCGTCAGCGCATGCACAGCGCGCACCTCGAAGCCGGCCGGAATACCCGGCAATTCGTCGTCCGGCCGCTTGCCTTTCATCGCCAGCCAGACACCGCCCGGTGCCAGCAGATGGCCACCCCAGCCGAGCATGTCGGCAAGGCTGGCGAACGCGCGTGCGGTGATGCAATCGAACTGGCCCTGCACATCCTCGACGCGCGACTGCACGGCACGCACGCCGTCGAGCTTGAGGCTGCGGATCGCCTCGCGCAGGAAACGCACCTTCTTGCCGTTGGAATCGACCAGCAGGATTTCCCGCCCCGGCGCCGCGATCGCCAAAGGGATGCCCGGCAAGCCCGGGCCGGTGCCCAGGTCGGCCAGCGTGGCGCCCTGCACAAAGGGCAGGATCGCCAGCGAATCGAGCAGGTGACGGGTGACCATTTCCGCCGCATCGCGGACTGCGGTGAGGTTGTAGGCGGCGTTCCAGCGCTCCAGCAATGCCTGGTAGTCGAGCAACCGTGGCACCGCTTCGGCCGGCAAGGTCAGGTCCAGTTCGGCGATGCCTTGTTCCAGTCGGGCCTGCAGGGCGGCACGCGCGGTCATGACGTTTCCTGGGTGGTGATCGGGATGCGGCAGTATCCGGGGCAGATGACCACGATGCCAGCGGCACCCGGCAAAAAAAGAAAACCCGCCGAAGCGGGTTGCAAGACTCTCAGATCCCCTGTGGCGCGGGCGCTCTGGGTCGCCCTGGCGCGGTTCGTGACGATTCGATCCCCGATTCAGGTGTTGTCGAGTTCGACCCGGGTCACCATCATCCCGCGCTCACGCAACGCGTTGTTCAAGGATAGTTTGAGGCGCCGGCCCAGATCACGGCGATTGCTGCGGTCGACTTCGGACTCGCCCTGCAACGCCTCGATCGCGCCGCGCCGGATCAGCTGATCCACCTGCTCGAACACCGCATCGGCACGCTCCGGCTCCAGCACCTGCCAGTACACCGTGCCGCGCAAATCGCTGGCGTCTGCACAAGGCTCCTCGAAGCGCAGCGTCTGGCCGGCCAGGTCGATCTTGTGCACCACCCGGTCCCGCAATGGCAACACCAGGTGAATGCCCGGCTGCAGCAGTTTTGCCATCTTGCCGTGCCGGTACAGGCTGTATACCTGTCCCACCGGCACGCGCCTGATCGCACTGGCCATCAGGGCGGCGGAAAGGATCAAGGGTAATGTCAGGAGGGTCAACATGATCGTAAATACAATGACTTGCCTATGTTTTGTTCGCCTGCAGAGACAGCTAAAGGGTACAGCTACTTGAGTCCGCTAATATTAACCTGGATTTAACGACAAAATGATCTTCCGCGCAATGCGCAAGAATGCGGCAAGGCTCGCAATTCCAGCAGCTTGACCGCCAATCGCCGCAGTCTGGTTTTGTGTTCGTTGTTGCGCCGCCACAGCGTCGTCCCGTCAGCCCTGGTCGCCGTAACTCCGTGTCTGCGCCGAGTTCCGTATGGATCTGGCCACGACATGCAAAAACCTTTCCGCGACGCAGCATATCCTTGCTTTACTGGTGCTTTACAAACCCGCATGAAAACGATTACGTTGCTGCTACATCAGGGTTTCAGAATCTCCGGTCCCTACTCCTATGTCAGCAGCCACGATCAAAGATGTAGCTCGAGAGGCCAAGGTTTCCGTGGCCTCGGTATCGCGCGCCATGAATGGCGGCAGCGGCGTGACCGCCGCGACCAGTGAACGCATCCACGCGGCCGCCAGCCGTCTGCAATACGTCCCGCATGCGGCCGCGCGCATGTTGATCACCCGGCGCAGCAACACCATCGGTGCGTTGCTGCCCGATCTGCACGGCGAGTTCTTTTCCGAGCTAATCCGCGGCATCGACCTGGCCGCGCGTGCGCGCGGCTTCCATCTGCTGGTATCGAGTTCGCACGACAGCGCCGAGGAAGCGGCGGCCGCGATGCGCTCGATGCAGGGGCGTGTCGACGGCCTGTTGATCCTGTCCGCGCGGGTCGATGCGGCGTTTTTGCGCAGCAACCTGCCCAAGTCCTTGCCGGTCGTACTGATCAACAGCGCGGTGAAAAGTACGGCGCATACCGTACTCAACGTCGACAACTTCGCCGGCGCAAGCGCAATGGTGCAGCATCTGCTCCAGGCTGGGCACGCGAGCGTTGCCTTCATTGCCGGCCCGCAAAGCAATTTCGATGCGCAGCAGCGCGACAAGGGCTATCGCGCGGCGATGGCGAAATACGCGCCGAACGCACCGATCCATATCGTCGCTGGCGATTTCACCGAGGAATCGGGTTACCGCGCCGGGCGCGAACTGCTGGCGCAGCAAACGCGCCCGCGCGCCGTATTCGCCGCGAACGACATGATGGCGGTGGGTTGCCTGACTGCATTCAAGGAGGCGGGGTTGCATGTCCCGCAAGACATCGCGCTGGCCGGTTTCGATGACATTCCGGTTGCACGCTATGTCACGCCGCCGCTCAGTACGGTACGGGTACGCATCGTGGAACTGGGCCGCATCGCGCTGGAACAACTGGTCGCGCAGCTCGAAAAAACCGAACCGCTGCCGGCCCATGCAGACACGCTGGGCTGCGAGATCGTGATCCGCGAAAGCTGCGGCGCCAGCCTCATTGCCACATCCAGCCAAAACATTCTCAGCACGTCACATCCGTAGATCTTCCGGGGAGGGGTAACATGAAAACGTCACTGCACTTCAAAAAGAAATTGCTGGCCAGCCTGATCACCGCGTCGGTGACCGCGCTTGCGGTCGCGCCCACCGTTTCATGGTCGCAAACTGCAAACGCCACCTTGCGTGGCAAGGCGCCTGCCGGCGCCGTCATCACCGCCAGGGAAATCGCCACCGGCGCCGTGCGCCGTACCAAGGCGGACAGCGACGGCAGCTACGCCTTGGTCGGCCTGTCGCCAGGCACTTACAAGATCGATGCTGGCCCCGGCACAGAACATACCGTGACGCTGAGCGTTGCTTCGACGGCAAATCTCGACTTGACGGCCGCGCCTTCGGCCACCAACGCCACCATGCTGGGTGGCGTCACCGTCAATGCCACGACCCTGGTCGGGGTGAACACCTCGCAGGTCGGCAACGTGGTCTCGCTGCACCAGATCAACACCACGCCGCAGCTGACGCGCAACTTCCTCGAGTTCGCCGACACCGTGCCGGGCATGGTGTTCGTGAACAACGGCGGCAAGACCTCGATCCAGAGCGGCGCCCAGCCGAGCAGCAACATCAACGTCTACATCGACGGCGTCGGCCAGAAAAACTACGTTCATGGCGGCGGCCTGAGCGGCCAGGCCGGCCCGAATCACGACGGCGACTTCGGCAATCCGTTCCCGCAGTTGGCGATCGGGCAATACCGCGTCATCACCTCGAACTACAAGGCCGAGTACGACCAGATTTCCAGCGCGGCGATCACCGCCGACACCAAGTCGGGCACCAATAAATTCCACGGCGAGGCGTTCGACACCTTCACCGGTGACCGCTTCCGCGCGGCAACGCCGGCCGAAAATGTCGCTCATCAAAAGGCGCGCTCGATCAGCCGCGAATATGGTTTCGCCCTGGGTGGCCCGATCATTCAGAACAAGCTGCATTTCTTCTTTACCTATGAAGGCAAGAGCTTCGATTCACCGACCACCACCATTCCGCCGAGCGCTACGTACAACGGGGTGTCATATGCGACCTTCCTGCCGCCGAGCGCCGCTGCCCAGTTCGGGCCCAGCTCGTTGCCGTTCAAGGAAGATCTGTATTTCGGCAAAATCGACTGGGAACCGACCGACCGTGACCGCGTCGAACTAAGCACAAAGATCCGCAAGGAAACCCAGATCATCGGCGCCGGTGGCCAGACCGCCGCCTCGGCGAACTACAACTACCGCAACAATGACACCCGCTTCGACGGGCGCTGGCAGCACAGCACCGACCTGTGGACCAACGAGTTGTTGTGGACGTACGAAAATACGCTCGACACCCCGTCGCCGATCACCAACAACCCGGCAACCACCTACATCTGGGGGAATCCCTACACCCAGATATTGCAGATCAACGGCCAGGATCCACGTCAGTATTTCGAAGCCTCGCAGAAAGGCAACGGTTTCCAGGACAATCTGACCTTCAACGACCTGAACTGGCACGGCGACCACGTGATCAAGCTGGGCGTGAAGTACAAGCAAATCACCCTGCTCGACCGCGACAGCTCAACGAGTGCGAATTATTACTACAACGTCAGCCCGGCCGGCACGGAAGTAACGCCGTTTCAGGTCGTGTTCGGCAAGGTGAACTCGGGCCTGCCGCTGACGGCCGTCTCTAAGAACATGCAGTTTGGCGCCTATATCCAGGACGACTGGGCGGTCAATGACAAGTTGACCCTGAACTTGGGCATGCGCTGGGATTACGAAAAATCACCTGAGTTCATCAACTACAAGACCCTGGCGCCCATCGTCGCTGCAATCAATGCGCCGACCTACGTCTACGGCGGCCAGACGATCTCGCAGTCGTATGCGCAAAGCCTTGCCCTCGGCGGCATCAACATCAACGACTACATCAGCACGGGCAGCAATCGCAAAGCGCCAAAGAACGAGTTCCAACCTCGACTGGGTTTCTCCTACGACCTCACCGGCGACGAAGATCACGTTATTTTCGGTGGTGTCGGCCGCGCCTACGACCGCAACCTGTTCGACGTGATCTCGCTGGAAAACAGCAAAAATGCAGTCTCCGAGCCTTCGATCAACTTTGAGAACCCCACCGGGCTCAATGGCTGCGGCCCCGGTCAGGCGGACGGCAAGCAATGCTTTGTGTGGGATCCGAAGTACCTCAACGCTGCCAATCTGCAAGGCTTGGGCAGCGGCGTGGGCGAAGTGGACATGTTCAACAACAACCTCAAAGCGCCGTACTCCGACCAGTTCAGCATCGGCATGCGCAACAAGCTGGGCGACTGGAACACCAGTGCCACCATCTCGCGCATCAACCAGTACAACGGCATCATCGGCACGCTGGGCAACCGCTACCCAAATGGTCACTACTATACCTACGGGACCCAGACCAACCAGTGGGGTGGTGCCGGCGTGCCGGGTATCGGTGGCCTGATCCTGTGGGACAACGGCAAGGAAACCCGCAACACCGAGCTGCTGCTGTCGGCCGAAAAGCCATACACCCGCGAAAGCCACTGGGGCATGACGGTGGCCTACACCTATACTCACGCTACCCAGAATCGCCTGTATTCGGATCAGTATGCGTTCGACCTGCCGGGCATCCAGTACTACCCGTTTCTGACTTCCAGCGCGGCGGCCAAACATCGGCTGGTGGTAACCGGCACGGTGGATGTGCCATGGGGCATCACCTTGGCCGGCAAGCTGACCCTGGCGACACCGTTGCCGGTGGCCGACATCGCCTGCTGCAACCTGATTCCGAACTCGGTCGGCGTAAATCACGAGATGGCGGCGGCCTACCCGGTGGTGGCTACGCCGCGCGGTGCCCATTTCCTGCTCGGCGGCCCGATCTTCGGCTACCGCTCGGTCGACCTGCAGGCCACCAAGAACTTCGCGCTGAGCCATGGCTTGGTGTTCTCGATGCGCTTGGACATCTTCAACCTGTTCAACTTCCACAACTACTCAAACACGATCAACAGCTGGTCGTCGCCGAGTGGCCAGTACCAGCCGTCTGTGATGTACAACCCGGTCGGCAATATCTTAGGCGTACCGCGTACCGTGAAGCTGACGGCGGACATCAAGTTCTGAGCTGATCGGTGACGCGACACAGGGCAAGCGTCATGGCGTTAGGCAAGGCCCGCCTCGGTGGGCCTTGTTCTTGATTGAACGGGCCCGCCGGCATCGGCAGGTGATTGTCTGCAGGCCACTCGCGGGGCATTTCTCCGGGTCTCACCTTTTATTCCTTGCTCCGGATACACAGCCATGACAGATCAACGCATCAGGAACATCGTCATCGTGGGGGGCGGCAGCGCCGGGTGGATGACCGCCGCCGCTCTGGCCAAGACACTCGGCCGCGAATGTTCGATCCGGCTGGTGGAATCGGAGGAGATCGGCATCATCCGCGTGGGTGAGGCGACCGTGCCGCATCTGTCGGTCTTCAACAAGGTGCTGGGTATCGACGAAGCCGATTTCGTGCGCCAGACCATGGGTACTTTCAAGCTCGGCGTGCAGTTCGTCGACTGGCAGAAACCCGGAAAATCCTACGTGCATGGCTTTGGCACCATGATCGGGCTGGACGTGGGCATGTTGCCGTTCCACCACTACTGGCTGCGCGCCCGGCAGGCCGGCCAGGCTGGTGACATCGGCGACTATTCGCTCAACACCCTGGCAGCCCCGCGCGGCAAGTTCATGGTGTCCGCCATCGATGCGCCGGCCAACACGCCGCTGGCCAATATCGCCTACGCCTACCATTTCGATACCGGCCTGTACGGGCGCTATCTTCGCCGCCAGGCCGAATCCATGGGCGTGCAGCGCACGGAAGGCAAGGTGTGCGACACCGTACTGCGTCCCCATGACGGCTTCGTAGATGCCATTGTGATGGAGAGTGGCGAGGTCATCCAGGCCGACCTGTTCATCGACTGCTCGGGCCTCCGCGGCCTGCTGATCGAGCAGGCGCTGCACACCGGCTACGAGGACTGGGGTCACTGGCTGCCCACCGATCGCGCCGTCACCGTGGGCTGCGAGGCCGTCGGCCCGCCGACGCCTTACACGCGAGCCACCGCGCAGGCGGCCGGCTGGCAATGGCGCATTGCGCTACAGCACCGGGTCGGCAACGGCCATGTCTATGCCGGCCGCTACCTCAGTGACGACGAGGCAGCGGCGACCCTGCTGCACAACCTGGACGGACGCGCGACAGGCGACCCGCGCCTGATCCGCTTCCGCGCCGGCACTCGCAAGCAGGCGTGGAACCGCAACGTGGTGGCGATCGGTCTCTCCAGCGGCTTCCTCGAACCGCTGGAGTCGACCGGCATCTTCCTGATCCAGTCGGCGGTGATGCGCCTGCTGAACCTTTTCCCGCAGAAGGATTTCAGCCAGGCGCTGATCGACCGCTACAACGCGCAGAGCCGCTTCGAGATCGAGCGCATACGCGATTTCCTGATCCTGCACTTTCACGCCACGGAGCGCGACGACACCCCGTTCTGGCGCTACTGCCGAACCATGGACATCCCCGACAGCCTGCGCAGCGTGATGGCGCTGTTCCGCGAGAGCGGACAGTTCATCCGCAACGCCGACGAGCTGTTTGGCCTGGTCAGCTGGGTACAGGTGATGCTGGGCCAGGGTGTCATCCCGCAGCACTACCACCCGATCGCCGATCAGATGCCGGAACCGGAATTGCGACACTTGATGGATCACGTGAAACAGGTCATCGGCGCCTGCGTGGATGCCATGCCGCCCCACCAGGCCTTCATCGACCGCTACTGCGCCGCGCCGGCGCTGGCATCCTGATTCCATCCTTCACGCCACGAGTCCCATTCGCATGCTTCGAGCTGTATCCCGCTTTCTTCGCACCGCCAGCCTGGTGGCCCTGCTGGCGCTCGGCGCCGGTTGGCAGACTCCTTCCTTTGCGCGGGAGCCCGCGGCACACTTCGTCGCCACGCCGGCGCAACAGGCGCTGGTGGACGACCTGGAACAGCGCACCTTTCGCTGGTTCTGGGACAGCGCCAATCCGCGCAACGGACTGCTACCGGACTCCTGGCCGGGGCATGCGTTCTCCAGCATCGCCGCGGTGGGCTTCGGGCTGACCGCCTACGGCGTCGGCGTGGAGCGCGGCTACATCACCCGCCAGCAGGCGGTCGAGCGCACCCTGGCCACGCTGCGCTTTTTCCGCGACGCGCCGCAGAACGCCAGCGAGGATGACGCCACCGGCTATCACGGCTTCTTCTACCACTTCCTCGACATGCAGACGGGCCTGCGCGAGGGGCGCTGGACCGAGCTGTCCAGCGTGGACACCACCCTGCTGCTCGGCGGCGTGCTGTTCGCGGAGTCCTATTACGACCGCGACACGCCGCAGGAAAAGGAGATCCGACTGCTGGCCGATGCGATCTACCGCAACGTGGACTGGCCATTCATGCAACCGCGTGCGCCGCTGATCAGCATGGGCTGGACACCGGGCGGCAAGTTCATCCCGGCCAACTGGAAGGGTTACAACGAAGGCATGCTGGTGTACATCCTGGCGCTCGGCTCGCCGACCCATCCGGTGCAGTCGGATGCGTGGAAAGCCTGGCTCGCCACCAACCACCTCCGCTGGGGCAGCTTCGAGGGACAGACCTTTCTCAACTTCGCGCCGCTGTTCGGCCATCAGTACAGCGAAACCTGGGTGGACTTCCGCGGCATCCGTGACGCGTGGAGTCGCCAGCACGGCCTGGACTATTTCGAGAACAGCCGCCGTGCCACCCTAAGCCAGCGCAACTATGCCATCGCCAATCCCGGCCACTGGACCGGCTACGGCAGGAACGTGTGGGGGCTGACCGCCAGCAACGGGCCGGGCAATGTCGTGGTGCGGGGCAACGACGGCACGCGCAGGTTCTACGGCTACACCGCGCGCGGCGCCGGCCTGGATTACATTTCCGACGACGGCACCATCGCACCCACCGCTGCCGGCGGCTCAATCGCCTTCGCGCCGGAGATCGTGATACCGGCGCTGGCCGCAATGAAGCAGCGCTACGGCAGATACATCTACAACCAGTACGGGTTCGTCGATGCGTTCAACCCCAGTTTCCACGACGGCAAGATCCATCTGCGCACCGGCCGCGTGCTGCCTGGCGTCGGCTGGGTCGACAGCGTGCAGCTGGGCATCGACCAAGGGCCGATCGTGCTGATGATCGAGAACTGGCGCAGCGGCTTCGTCTGGAAGACGATGCAGAAGAACCCCTACATCCGCAAGGGCTTGCTGCGCGCCGGCTTCACTGGCGGCTGGCTGGAGCGCGACTGACGCCGGATCCGCCGCGCATCGAGGGTGCGTGGCGGCCGGCATGCCACACATTGAGGGGAGAGGAAGCCATGCGTGATCTGCTATTCGCCATCGTCATCGCCTGTGCCGCCGCGCTGCCGGCGCAGGCGCAGGCGCAGGAAACCGTGCATGTCGACGCCAGGGCCAAGGCGACGCCGTTTCCTCATTTCTGGGAACGCATGTTCGGCTCGGGCCACGCCACCTTGTCGCTGCGCGCGAGCTATCGCAGCGACCTCCGCGCGGTCAAGCGCGTGGCTGATTTCCAGTACGTGCGTTTCCACGGCATCTTCGACGACGATGTGGGCGTGTACAACGAGGACGAACATGGCCGGTCGATCTACAACTTCACCCTCGTCGACCAGATCTACGACGGACTGCTGCGCGACGGCGTGCGGCCGGTGGTGGAGATCGGCTTCATGCCCAAACGGCTGGCGTTCAATCCGGATGCGCTGCATGCGTTCTGGTACAAGCCGAACGTGTCACCGCCCAAGAGCTACGACAAGTGGGACGCCTTGGTGAGCGCGTTTGCGCAGCACCTGGTACGGCGTTATGGCATCGACGCGGTGTCGAAGTGGTACTTCGAGGTGTGGAATGAACCGAACATCGATTTCTGGGGCGGCGTACCGCGCCAGAAGTCGTATTTCGAACTCTACGACCACACCGCGCGCGCCCTGAAAAGCGTCGACCCGCGCCTGCGCGTGGGTGGTCCGGCGACCGCCGCAGCGTCATGGGTCGGCGCCTTTTTGGAGCATGCGGCAAAAGCACATGTGCCGGTGGACTTTGTGTCCACGCACGGCTACGCCGATGACACGGTGGAGAACCTGTTCCACAACGATAAACCGGTGCCGCAGGACGACCGTGTATGCCGCGCCGTCGCCAAGGTACAGCGGGAGATAAAGGCTTCGACGACGCCGAATCTGCCGCTGCTGTGGACCGAGTGGAATGTCATTGGGAGAGACGGCGCGCGCGACACCACCTACGTCGGCCCGGCGCTGGCCAATACCGTGCGCGAGTGCGACGGCATGGTCGACATGATGTCGTTCTGGACCTTCTCCGACGTGTTCGAGGAGAACGGTCCCAGCCGCGCGCCGTTCACCGGCCAGTTCGGCCTGCGCGCCAGCGGAGGCATCAACAAGCCAAGCTACTACGACTTCGGGCTGCTGCACGCGCTGGGCCACGAACGCCTGGCAAACCGCTCCATGAACGCCATTGTCACGCGCAGGAAGGATGGCAGTCTGGCCATCGCGGTATGGAATCTGGTTGATCCAGGGCAACACGGCGCCACCCGCTCGATGCGACTGGTGGTGCGCGGGGTGCAGCCAGATGCGTCGGTGTCGATCCAACGTGTCGATACCGAGCACGGCAACGTACTGCCGGTTTATGCAAAGCTCGGTAAGCCACGCTATCCGACGCGGGCGCAGGTGGCCTTGATGAACGCTGCCACCGAGTTGCCGCCGCCCGAACGCGGGCATCTGGCAGGCGGTGTGCTGACGCTCACGCTGGAATCAAACGCATTGGTACTGGTAACAGTGGCAAGCCACTGACGGAGTGTCATACCGTCAGCCTCACGTCCGCCATTTCCATCGGAGCGAAACGATATGCAGGCTGTTCGTGGATTACCACACTGACCATGGCCGGTTCGCATGACGGCACTTGGCGATGGCGGCGGGGACTGGCACTTGCCAGCCTCGTGCTGTGGCTCGCGAGCTGCGGTGGTAACCGACACGACATGCTGACCTTCTGGACCTTCGGCCCCGAGGGCGAGGTGATGCAACAACTGCTGCCGGAGTTCGAGCGCGCGCATCCGGACATCCACATCAAGCTGCAGCAGCTGCCGTTGAGCGCCGCGCACCAGAAGCTGCTCACCGCCTTTGCCGGCGGCTCGACGCCAGACATGACCCAGCTCGGCAATACCTGGATTCCGGAAATGGTGGCGCTGCAAGCGCTGGAACCGCTGCAATCCTACGTCGATCACTCGCGCGTGGTGCAGCCGGACGACTACTTCGCCAGCATCTGGGCCACCAACGTGATCGACGGCACGCTGTACGGCGTGCCCTGGTATGTCGACACGCGGCTGCTGTTCTACCGCAGCGACCTGTTGAAAAAGGCCGGTTTCGATGCGCCCCCCACCACCTGGGCGCAGTGGCGCCGGATGCTGGCCGCGCTCAGCGACCCGGCACAGCACCGCTACGGCATCCTGCTGCCGACCAACGAGTACCAGCAGCTGATGTCGCTGGCGCTGCAACAGCCCGACCCGCTGCTGCGCGACGGCGGTCGCTACGGCAACTTCGAGAGCGCCGGCTTCAAGCGCGCGCTGCGGTTCTACGTGGACACGTTCCGGCTGCACCAGGCACCGGCGATCACCAACGTGGAGGCGGGCAACCCGTGGTCGGAGTTCGGCCGCGGCGTGTACGCGTTCTATTTGTCCGGACCGTGGAACATCGGCGAGTTCCGCGCGCGGCTGCCAGCATCGGAGCAGGCCGACTGGTCCACCGCACCGCTGCCCGGGCCGGACAGTGCGGGCATCGGCGTGGCCGGCGGCTCCAGCCTGGTGATCTTCCGCGCCTCGAAGCACAAGGCGGCGGCCTGGGCGCTGATCGAATATCTGTCGCAGCCGAAGGTGCAGCAGCGCTTCTACGGCCTGGTAGGCGACATGCCGCCGCGACGCAGCTCGTGGGAAGGCGGCGCGCTGCGCGACGACCCCAAGGCGCGCGCGTTCCGCGAGCAGCTGGAACACGTGCGGCCGACGCCCGCCGTGCCGGAATGGGAGCGCATCGCCAACGCCATGCAGCTGCAGGCGGCGCGTGCCGTCGCCGGCGAGCTGACGATCGATCAGGCCGCCGCCGAAATGGATCGCCAGGCCGACCACATTCTGGAGAAGCGCCGCTGGATGCTCGACCATGCGGCGCGCGCGCCGCAGGCGGCGCGATGAACGCGCCGCGCGCCGCATGGCTGTTTCTGGCGCCGGCCCTGCTGGTGCTGGGCATATTTTTTCTGCTGCCGGTGATCGGTGCGCTGGGCCTCAGCCTCACCGACTACGACCTGTACGCACTGGCGGACATCCACAACCTGCGCTTCGTGGCGCTGCACAACTATCTCGCCTTGCTGCAACGGCCGCTGTTCTGGTCGGCGCTGGGGCATACGGTGTATTTCGTGGCGGTCGGCGTGCCGCTGTCGATGCTCACCTCGCTGGGCGCCGCGCTGCTGCTGAACTCGCCGCTGGCGCGCTGCAAGCCGTTCTTCCGCACCGCGCTGTTCGCGCCGGTGGTGACCACGGTGGTGGCGGTGGCGGTGATCTGGCGCTACCTGTTCAACACCAAGTACGGCATCGCGAACTTTGTGCTGGGCCAGCTGGGCATTCATCCGATCGACTGGCTGGGGGACCCGCACTGGGCGATGCCCACGATCATCCTGTTCGCGGTGTGGAAGAACTTCGGCTACAACATGATCATCTTCCTGGCCGGGCTGCAGGCGATTCCGCCGGAACTGTACGAGGCGGCGCGCATCGACGGCGCCTCGGCGTGGCGGCAGCTGCGCCACATCACCGTGCCGATGCTCGGGCCAACCCTGCTAATGGTGGGCATCCTCACCGTGTCGGGCTATTTCCAGCTGTTCGCCGAGCCCTACGTGATGACCGAAGGCGGTCCGCTGCAAAGCACCACCAGCGTGCTTTACCTGATGTACGACGAAGGCTTCAAGTGGTGGAACCTCGGCAGCGCATCGGCGGTGGCGTTCCTGTTGTTCCTGATCATGTTTGCGGTCACCGCGGTCATGCTCAAGCTCGCGCGGTGCGGCGAACCCCGCGAGCAGGAGCCGGCATGAACCCGCGCACGGCGAAGCTGCTGATCAACGGCTTGCTGCTGGGCGCTTCGGCAGCGGCGCTGTTCCCGCTGCTGTGGATGCTGTCGGTGTCGCTCATGCACCCGGGCGAAGCCGGCGCACTGCCGCCGCCGCTGTGGCCCGCGCACGCCACGCTGCACAACTACCGCGAACTGTTCCTGCGCGCCGGCATGGGCCGCTACCTGCTCAACAGCCTGGCCGTATCGACGGCAATCACCGCGCTGTCGCTGGCGTTCAACCTGATGGCCGGCTACGCCTTTGCCAAGCTGCGCTTCGCCGGGCGCGAGCGGCTGTTCCGGGCCCTGCTCGGCGCGCTGGTGATTCCCGCCCAGGTGGCGATGCTGCCCCTGTTTCTGCTGCTGAAAACCGTCGGCCTGGTCGACAGCTACGCGGGCGTGATCATGCCTGCGATGGCCACCGTATTCGGCATCTTCCTGGTACGCCAGTACGCACGCAGCATGCCGGACGAGCTGCTGGAAGCCGCGCGCATCGACGGCGCGGGCGAGTGGCGCATCTTCGTGCAGATCGTGCTGCCCCTGATGAAGCCGATCATGGTGACGCTGGCCATCTATACCTTCCTCACCGCCTGGAACGATTTCATGTGGCCGCTGATCGTGCTGACCGGGCAGGATCATTACACGCTGCCGATCGGGCTGGCCTCGCTGGCGCGCGAGCACGCGCAGGACACCGAGCTGATGATGGCCGGTTCGGTGGTCACCGTGCTGCCGGTGCTGGCGCTGTTCCTGCTGCTGCAGCGCTATTACCTGGATGGGTTGATGCTGGGCAGCGTGAAGGGGTGAACCTGCGGTTGGGCGTTCCCGCGAGCACCGCGGCCCCTCACCTCCCTTCGACAAGCTCAGGACAGGGCAATCCTCTCCCCCAAAGGAAATACGAGCCGGGGGAGAGGAGGCAGTGGGGGTGCGGGGATGGTGTGCGCTGCGCAAGGCTGTCGGGGGTATGGCGGCAACTTGACCTCCCCTCCTCAATCCTCCCCCGGCGGGGGAGGAGGCGATGGTGTGCGCTGCGCGCACGGTTTTATTTTGGGGTCAGGGACGAATGGCACTTACTTAAGCGCGAAATCATGTTTTTCGTCATTCCCGCGAAAGCGGGAATCCAGTGCCTTTAAGCGCTTGGAGGCCACGGAAGGCACTGGAGCCCCGCTTTCGCGGGAATGACGAACCTTAAGGTAAGTGCCATTCGTGTCAGGGACATTTTCGACAGGAGGCGAAGCCAGACACTGCTGACCGGGTCAGCGCCCGACACGAAAAACAAGATGTCAGGGACAGTTCCTGGGGGAAACCGATGGCCGGAGTGCCCAGGTGTCCGGGCGGCGAGCGGCTGGCTCCATCGGCGGAGTGTCATGGAGCGGGTAGGCGCAAGCCGGGTTGCAGGGTCATTTAACGTCCTCCGTCCCGGTTCTGGGGCCTGGTGCCCGATCACTATCCCGGCCGATCGTTCTCCAGCATCGCTGCCGTGGGCTTCGGCCTCACTGCCTACGGTGTCGGCGTCGAACGCGGCTACATCACGCGCGAGCAGGCGATCGGGCGCACCTTGGCCACCCTGCGCTTCTTCCACGATGCGCCGCAGAACGACAGCGAGGACGATGCCGCCGGCTACCACGGCTTCTTCTACCATTTCCTCGACATGCACACCGGCAAGCGCGAGGGACACTGGACCGAACTGTCCAGCGTGGACACCACGCTGCTGCTCGGCGGCGTGCTGTTCGCCGAGTCCTACTACGACCGCGACACGCCGCAGGAAAGGGAGATCCGCCGCCTCGCCGACGCGATCTACCGCCGGGTCGACTGGCCGTGGATGCAGCCGCGCAAACCGCTGATCAGCATGGGCTGGACGCCCGGCGGCAAGTTCATCCCGGCCGACTGGAAGGGCTACGACGAGGGCATGCTGATCTACGTGCTGGCGCTGGGCTCGCCGACCCATCCAGTGAGTGCCGGTGCGTGGAAGGCGTGGACCGCCACCAATGAGCGCAGCTGGGGCACGTTCGAGGGCCGGACCTTTCTCAACTTCGCGCCGCTGTTCGGTCACCAGTACAGCCAGACGTGGATCGATTTCCGCGGCATCCGCGATGCCTGGAGCCGCGAGCACGGCCTCGACTATTTCGAGAACAGCCGTCGCGCCACCTGCAGCCAGCGCGACTATGCGATCGCCAACCCCGGTCACTGGACCGGCTACGGCAAGGACATCTGGGGCCTGACTGCCAGCAACGGCCCCGGCAACTTCGTGGTCAAGAGCAGCGCCGGCGAGCGCAGGTTCTATGGCTACACTGCGCGCGGCGCCGGCCTCGACCATATCGTCGACGACGGCACCATCGCGCCCACCGCGGCCGCTGGCTCGATCGCGTTCGCACCGAAGATCGTGGTGCCCGCGTTGATGGCGATGAAACGCCGTTACGGCCAGTGGATCTACGACCGCTATGGTTTCGTCGATGCGTTCGACCCCAGCTTCCACCTGAAGACTCCCCTGCGCACCGGCAGACTGGTACCAGGCGTGGGCTGGGTCGATACCGAGCAACTCGGCATCGACCAGGGGCCGATCCTGCTGATGATCGAGAACTGGCGCAGCGATTTCGTCTGGAAGGTGATGAAAAGGAACCCGTACATCCGCAAGGGACTCCAGCGCGCCGGGTTCACCGGCGGCTGGCTGGCGCGGCCCGTGCCGGTGCCATGAACCGCCGCCGGTCGCCAGCGGATAGGCCATCGCGGCTGCGCCGCTGGTGGCTGGTGTTGCTGCTGGCCGGCACATGCGGCGGGCTGTCCGCCTGCAGTCATCCGACCCCGGATAGGCACACGCTCACGTTCTGGGCGATGGGCAACGAAGGCGAGGCGGTGGCACAACTGATACCCGGGTTCGAGCACGCCCATCCGGATATTCACGTGACGCTGCAGCAGCTGCCGTGGAAGGAAGCCCACCAGAAACTGCTTACCGCCTATGCCGGCGACACCACGCCGGACATCGCCCAGCTGGGCAATACCTGGATCGCCGAACTGGCCGCGCTGCACGCGCTGCGGCCGCTGCAACCGTACGTCGCGCACTCCCGCGTGGTGCAGCCGGACGACTACTTCACCGGCATCTGGGCCACCAACCGGATCGATGGCATCCTGTACGGGATACCGTGGTACGTCGATACCCGCCTGCTGTTCTACCGCAAGGATCTGCTCAAGGCAGCCGGCTTCGATGTGCCGCCGCGCAGCTGGGCCGAGTGGTCACGACAGATGGCCGCACTGAAGGCTCGCGACACGCCGGGCCATTTCCCGATCCTGCTGCCGACCAACGAATTCGAACAGCTGCTCTCGCTCGCGCTGCAGCAGGATGCGCCACTGCTGCGCGACGGCGGACGCTACGGCAATTTCGAGAGCCCCGGTTTCAAGCGGGCGCTGGCCTTCTATGTCGGCATATTCCGGCAACGGGAGGCACCGCTGCTGTCCAACACCGAGGTCGCCAACCCGTGGCTCGAGGTCGGCCGCGGCGTGTATGCGTTCTACCTGTCCGGCCCATGGAACATCGGCGAGTTTCGCCGGCGCCTGCCGGCCGCGCAGCAGGGCGACTGGTCGACCGCTCCGTTGCCCGGCCCGGACGGTCCCGGCGCCGGCATTGCCAGCGGCTCCAGTCTGGTGATCTTCCGCCGTTCGCGGCATCAGGCGCAGGCGTGGCAGTTGATCGAGTACCTGTCGCTGCCGGCGGTGCAGCGCAAGTTCTACGAGCTGGTCGGCGACATGCCGCCACGGCGCTCGTCGTGGCAGGGTGGCACGCTGCGCAGCGACCCCGATGTGCAGGCGTTCCGCGAACAACTGGAGCGGGTCAGGCCGACGCCGGCGGTACCCGAATGGGAGCGCATCGTCACCGGGATGCAGCTGGTCGCCGCCCGCGCCGCGCATGGCGAATTGACGGTGGACCAGGCCGCGGCCGAGATCGACCGGCGGGCCGATGCGATCCTCGCGAAGCGCCGCTGGATGCTCGACCACCACCGCGGTCCGCAGCCATGAACCGGCAGCGCGCCGCGTGGCTGTTTCTCGCCCCGGCACTGCTGGTGCTGGGGGTGTTCTTCATCCTGCCGGTGATTGCCGCGCTGGGCCTGAGCCTCACCGACTACGATCTGTATGCGCTGGCGGACATCCACAACCTGCGCTTCGTCGGCCTGCACAACTACTGGGCGCTGCTGCACCGGCCGTTGTTCTGGTCGGCGCTGGGCAACACGTTCTACTTCGTGGCGGTGGGCGTGCCGTTGTCGATCGCCGCGTCGCTGGTCGCCGCGCTGCTGCTCAATTCGCCGCTGGCGCGGATCAGGCCGTTTTTCCGTACCGTGCTGTTTGCCCCGGTGGTGACCACGGTGGTGGCGGTGGCGGTGATCTGGCGCTACCTGTTCAACACCCGGTACGGCCTGGTCAATTACGGCCTCGCGGAAATCGGAATCCATCCGATCGACTGGCTCGGCGATCCGCACTGGGCGATGCCGACCATCATCGCGTTCGCGGTGTGGAAGAACTTCGGCTACAACATGATCATCATCATGGCCGGGCTGCAGGCGATCCCGCCCGACCTGTACGAGGCCGCGCGCATCGATGGCGCCTCGGCGCCGCGACAGTTCTGGCACATCACGCTGCCGCTGCTCAGGCCCACCATGATGCTGGTCGTGATCCTGACCGTGGCCGGTTATTTCCAGCTGTTTGCCGAGCCGTATGTGATGACCGAGGGCGGCCCGCTGCAAAGCACGGTCAGCGTGCTCTACCTGATGTACCAGGACGGTTTCAAATGGTGGAACCTCGGCACCGCCTCGGCCGTGGCGTTCATGCTGTTCCTGATCATCTTCGCGGTGACCACGCTGCTGCTGCGGCTGGCGCGGCGCGGGGAACATCCCGCAGGCAAACGGACATGAACCCGCGGCTGGCCAAGGTGCTGATCAATGGTTCGCTGTCCGCTCTGGCGGCAGCCGCGCTGCTGCCGCTGCTGTGGATGCTGTCGGTGTCGTTCATGGCGCCGGGCGAAGCCAGCGCGTTGCCGCCGCCGCTGCTGCCCGCGCATGCCACGCTGCACAACTATCGCGAGCTGTTCGCGCATGCCGGCATGGGACGCTACCTGCTCAACAGCCTGCTGATCTCCAGCGCGATCACCGCGCTGGCGCTGGCCAGCAACCTGATGGCCGGCTATGCGTTCGCCAAGCTGCGTTTCGCCGGCCGCGAGCGGCTGTTCCAGGCCTTGATCGGCGCACTGGTGATCCCGGCGCAGGTGGCGATGCTGCCGCTGTTCCTGCTGCTGAAGACGATCGGCCTGGTCAACAGCTACGCCGGCGTGATCGTGCCTGGCATGGCCACCATCTTCGGCATCTATCTGGTGCGCCAGTATGCCCGCGGCGTGCCGGACGAATTGCTGGAGGCGGCGCGCATCGACGGCGCCAGCGAGCTGCGCATCTTCGGGCAGATCGTGCTGCCGCTGCTGAAACCGATCATGGTGACGCTGGCGATCTTCACCTTTCTCGCCGCATGGAACGACTTCATGTGGCCGCTGATCGTGCTGACCGGACAGGAGCACTACACGCTGCCGCTGGCGCTGGCCTCGCTGGCGCGCGATCACGTGCAGGACAGCGAGCTGATGATGGCCGGCTCGGTGGTCACCGTGCTGCCGGTGCTGCTGCTGTTCCTGGCGTTGCAGCGGTATTACCTGCAAGGGCTGCTGCTGGGCAGCGTGAAGGGTTGAGCGAACGAAAGACGAAAGAGGCAGGCAGGGCATGGTGATCGTGGTGATGGGCGTTTCCGGCAGCGGCAAGAGCAGCCTTGCCATGGCGCTGGCCGAGACCGAAGGCTGGGACTTTCAGGAGGGCGACGAGCTGCACCCGCCGGCCAACATCGACAAGATGCGCGCCGGCAGCGCGCTCACCGACGCCGACAGGGAGCCCTGGCTGGATCGTGTGGCGGACTGGATCGGAGATAAACTCAGGCAGCAACGCGACGGGGTGATTTCCTGTTCGGCGCTGAGGCGCCGCTACCGCGAGCGGCTGCGTCAGACCGGAAGCAACGTGCGCTTCGTCTACATCCGCGTCCCGCGCGATGAATTGCTGCGACGCCTGCAGCAGCGCGACCACTTCATGCCGGCCGCACTGCTGGACAGCCAGCTGCACACGCTGGAAGAACCCGTCGACGAATGCGACGTGCTGACCGTGCCGGGCGAAGCCGGGCTGGAGGAAATCCTGGGCACCTGTCGGACTTTGCTCGGCCGGGCCACGCCGCGCTGACGCACACCTCCCGCCGACGGGCGGCGGCAGGGATCAGAACTTGCCGGCGCGGAAGTCGGCGATTGCGTCGTGGATCTCTGCGGGTGTGTTCATCACGAACGGGCCATAGCGGGTCACCGGCTCCTCCAGCGGCCGGCCGGCAACCACCAGCAGGCGCACCGGTTGCTCGCCGCCGGCCAGCTGCAACCGCCCACGCTCGGACAACACGCCGAGCTGGCCGCGCGCGAGCTTTTCTCCGCCGACCAGCACCGACTCGCCCTCGAACACATAGGCAAAGCCGTGATGCCCGTCGGGCAGATCCAGTGTCAGCGCGGCGCCTGGCTGCAGGCCGATATCCAGGTAAAGCGGCGCGGTAACGATGCCTTCGACCGGCCCGGTCGCTCCGGCCAGCTCGCCGGCGATCAGCTTGACCTCGACCCCCGCGGCCGGGTGCACCACGGGGATCCGCTGCGGCGCGATGTCCTGGTAGCGCGGCGCGGTCATCTTGTCCTTCGCCGGCAGATTCACCCACAACTGGAAGCCCCACATCAGGCCGTTTTCCTGCTGCGGCATCTCCGAATGCAGGATGCCGCGACCGGCGGTCATCCACTGCACGCTGCCGGGACCGAGATCGCCGTGGTTGCCGTGGTTGTCCTGATGCTGCATGTGGCCGGCCAACATGTAGGTGACGGTCTCGAAGCCGCGATGGGGGTGCTCCGGGAACCCGGCGATGTAGTCGCCGGCCTGGTCGGAACGGAACTCGTCCAGCAGCAGGAACGGATCGAGCATGTCCAGCTCGGGCTGGCCGATGACGCGCTTGAGCCTGACGCCGGCACCGTCGGAGGTGTCGACGCCGCGGACACGACGGGTGATGTGACGATCGCTCATGGGCTGGCTCCGGCGAAGGTTGCGTGAATCTTGAGGGAGCGGCTGTAGGAGCGCACCCTGTGCGCGAATGCTCTTTGTCGGCTTCAGGGCAAAAGCATTCGCCCACAGGGTGGGCTCCTACACGCTTCAATGCACCCAGTGGCCGCTGCGCTGGCGCGGCGGCGTGGCGGTGTCATCGGCATGGTCGGGAAGCTGCAGCAACATCGCCTCTACTTCCGCCTCGGTCGCGGGCTTGGTTTGCCAGTAATGGCTGACCGCGCCAAGCACGGCCGGCACCCGTGCCAGGCACTCGTCGTATTCGTCGTCGCTGAGTTTCTCGAACTCGGTCTCGGCGCTCAGTATCCCTTCGTCCACCGCCAGCGCCATCACCGGGCCAAGCAGTTCCATCAGCTGGGGATCTTCCGCCAGCCGGCTTTCCCACAGGTTGGCGCGCAGATCGATGCCGCGGCTGAATCCTTCGCACCAGCCGGCAGCCGACAGCATCAGGCCGGTTTCCAGCTCGACCTCGCCGAGAATCGGCTCATAGGCGTCGACGTCCAGCTCGGCGGGGATCGAATCGTTGAGCTTGGCCAGCAAGGCCAGCACGCGATTGCCTTCGTTCTCGTCGGTAAACGGCTCGTGCAGCACTTCGGGCAGCCATTCCTCCGGCAGCACCGGCAGCGGGCCGACCGCCAGCACGCTGAGCAGGCCGTGCACGCCATCGAGCAGCAGATCGCCCTCGCCGGTGTGCGCGCGCAGGTAGCGATCCAGTTCTTCCAGTTCGTTGTCGTCCAGCGAGCTGGGCCATTCGGTTTTTGCGGTCATCTCACGTCCAGTTCCAGCGTTACCGGCGTGTGGTCGGAAGGGCGCTCCCAACCACGCGGTGCGCGGTCGATCGCCGCCGCCGTGGCGGTGGATTTCAATGCCTCGCTGACCAGGATGAGGTCGATGCGCAGGCCCATGTTGCGACGAAATGCAGCTTGCCGATAGTCCCACCAGCTGTAATGTTCGGCACCCTGCTCGAACAGCCGGAAACTGTCGTGCAGGCCCAGCTCGGTGATCGCCTTGAGACCGGCGCGCTCCGGTGGCGAGCACAGGATGTCCTCGCCCCAGGCGACCGGATCGTACACGTCGCGGTCGTCCGGGCAGATATTGAAGTCGCCCAGCACCACCAGCCGGGGGTGGCGTTCCAGTTCGCCCGCCAGAAACTCGCGCACGCGCGCCAGCCACTCCAGCTTGTAGACGTATTTTTCGTCGCCGACCGCCTTGCCGTTGACCACATACAGATTCACCACGCGCAGAGCCTGCCCCGGATTCGATCCGGGGGCGCTGATGGTGGCCGCGAGGATGCGCCGCTGCGGATCGTCCAGTCCGGGGATGTCGGTGACGATGTCACGCGGCTCCTGGCGGGCCAGAATCGCCACGCCGTTGTAGGTCTTCTGGCCCGAATACACCGCGCGATAACCTGCCGCGGCCAGCTCATCGACCGGAAACTTCGCGTCTTCCAGCTTGGTTTCCTGCAGCGCCACGATGTCCGGCCGCGCATCGACCAGCCACTGGGCCAGGTGCGGCAGGCGCACCTTCAGTGAATTCACGTTCCATGAAGCGATTTTCATTGCGGCATTGTAAAGGATGTGCCTTTCGGGGCCGTATTCGTTGCCTTCGCTCGACCGAAAGGTCGATTCGCCGGGCCTTCTGGACGGTGATCAGCGGCCATCCCGAGAATGCCGGAACGTCGCTGCCACACGGCCTGCGGCCCGAATGGCGCGGCCGGAACACGTGCCGTGATGATGGCTTGGGCCACCGCCCGAAATAATATTGCCCGCGGCCTTGCATTACAGTGTATGCTGATAAGGCAAGATCCCGTGGCAACTCGGTGTTCCTGCTTCTTCTGCGGTAACGTGCACTTCGCTCCGAGCCGCAAATCATCAATAAGCTTCAAAGGTATGTTTCATGTCGGATCGTCAGAGCGGTACAGTCAAGTGGTTCAACGACGCCAAAGGTTTTGGCTTCATCACCCCGGAAAGCGGTGACGACCTGTTCGTGCATTTCCGCGCGATCCAGGGCACGGGCTTCAAGTCCCTGCAGGAAGGCCAGCGCGTCACGTTCGTCGTCACCAAGGGCCAGAAGGGCCTGCAGGCTGAGGAAGTCCAGGTCGCCTGAGTCCACCCGGACTTGAGTCGATCTAAAAAGGCCCGCTTCGGCGGGCTTTTTTTCGTCATGTGGAAAGTATTGTGCCGTACACGACTTGCCGGGCGGCCGGCATACCGCAATCATCTCCCCAATGATGCTTCCCCGGAAACACCGTCATGACGGAAAAACTCGACCTCAGCGCGCTGCGCAACGCCCTGACATCGCTGGAAGAGAGCATCGCGATCGTCGAGCAGACCAGCTGGTTCGCCCAGCAGCCGCAGGCGCTGCAGAACACGATCGTCGCCGGCGTCATCCAGAACTTCGAGTTCGTCTACGAGCTCGGCATCAAGATGATTCGCCGGCAGCTGGAACTGGAAGCCGCGAGCCCTGCCGAAGTGGACGAAAGCAGTTTCCGCGACCTGATCCGCGCAGCTGGCGAGAAAGGCCTGGTCGCCGACGTCGAGGCATGGTTCGGCTATCGGCGCATGCGCAACATCACCGCGCACACCTACGATCACGCCAAGGCGCGACAGGTCTATGAAGGCAGCCTCGCCTTCGTGAAAGATGCACGCGCGTTGTTGAGCGCGCTCGAGTCGCGGCATGGCTGAACCGAAGCTCGACATGCAGCCGCAACACTGGGCCATCGTGCGCAACATCCTGCAGCAACACGCCGTCGGCTATGAAGTATGGGCATTCGGCTCGCGTGCGAAAGGCACCGCCAAGCCTTATTCCGATCTCGATCTGGCGATCATCACCAGCGAACCGCTGAGCTTCAGGCAGGGCGCCGCATTGGCCGATGCCTTCGCCGATTCGGAATTGCCGTGGCGGGTGGATATCGTGGATTGGGCAACCACCGATCCGGCCTTTCGGCGGATCATCGAGCGGGATCGGCTGGTGGTGCAGTCGGGAACATGAGAGGGATTTCCGGCGGGACCTGCACGACACGCCACCGACCCTCGCACGAAGTTCCGAATCCCGATCAAGCCGTCAAACCAGCCCGTGGTTGCGCAGCAACGCCTCGGGCGCAGGCTTGCGGCCACGGAACGCGATGAAGCTCTCCAGCGCAGGGCGACTGGCGCCAACCGCCAGCACTTCGCGGCGGAAACGCTCGCCGGTGGCGCGGTCGATCACGCTTCCCTTTTCCGCGGCCCGCTCCTCGAACTCGCCGAACGCGTCGGCGGACAGCAGCTCCGCCCACAGGTAGCTGTAGTAACCGGCCGCATAGCCGCCGGCGAAGACGTGGCTGAAGCCATGCGGAAAACGCTGCCAGGCCGGCGGATGCAGCACCGCAACCTGCTTGCGCACCTCGCCCAGCACGGCCAGCGGGCGGGCGCCTTGGGCGGGGTCGTATTCCAGGTGCAACAGGAAATCGAACAGTGCGAACTCCAGTTGCCGCACCAGGAACAGGCCGGCGTGGAAATGCCGCGCGGCCAGCATGCGCCGGAACAGTTCGTCCGGCAGCTTCTCGCCGGTCTGGTAATGGCGCGCGAACAGGTCCAGCGCCTCGCGATTCCAGCCGAAGTTCTCCATGAACTGGCTGGGCAGTTCCACCGCATCCCACTCGACGCCGTCGATGCCGCCGATCGAGGGCAGCGCAATCTCCGTCAGCAGGTGGTGCAGGCCGTGGCCGAATTCGTGGAACAGGGTGAGCACGTCGTCGTGCGTGAGCAGCGCCGGCCTGCCTGCGGTCGGCGGCGCGAAGTTGCAGGTGAGGAAAGCCACCGGCAACTGCCGCTGCGCGCCATCGTCGAAGCGGGCACGGCAGACGTCCATCCAGGCGCCGCCGCGCTTGCCGTTGCGCGCGTAAAGATCGACATAGGCGCCGGCGAACACCCGGCCATCGGCGTCGCGCACGTCGTAATAGCGCACGTCCGGATGCCACACGTCGACGCCCTCGCGCGGGGTGAGGGCGATGCCGTAGAGCCGGCCGGCGAGGCCGAACAAGCCGTCGATCACCGCCGGCAGCGGGAAGTACGGCTTGAGCTGTTCCTCGTCCAGCGCGTACTGCTGCTGACGCAGTTTTTCGGACGCGTAGCCGACGTCCCAGGATTCGAGGTTGTCGAGCTTGAGCTCGGCGCGGGCAAACTCGCGCAAGCTGGCCAGCTCCTGCTGGGCGACCGGTTTGGCGCGGGCGGCCAGATCGTGCAGGAACTCCATCACCTCGGTCGGCGAGCCGGCCATCTTGGTCGCCAGCGATTCCTCGGCCGCATTGGCGAAGCCGAGCAGCTGCGCGGCTTCGTGGCGCAGCGCCATGATCTTCTCGATGCGCGCGGAGTTGTCGAACTTGCCCGCGTCCGGACCCTGGTCGGAGGCACGGGTCTGATACGCCCAGTACACCCGCTCGCGCAGGCCGCGGTTGTCGGCGTAGTTCAGCACGGCCTGCACACTGGGCTGCTTCAGCGTGACCAGATAGCCGTCCAGATCCTGGTCCACGGCATACTGGCGCAGCACCGCGCGGCCGGACTCGGGAATGCCGGCCAGATCGCGCTCGTCGGTGACGTGCTCGTGCCATGCCTCGCTGGCGTCGAGCACGGCATTGGAGAATTCGGTGGAAAGTCTGGAGAGCTCCACCCCGATCTCGCGAAAGCGCGTGCGTGCCGGTTCCTCCAGCGCCACCCCGGAAAGCCTGAAATCGCGCAGCGCGTGCTCGACCAGCGCCCGCTCGGGACGCGGCAGCTGCGCGAAATCCGGCGCATCGGCCACTGCCTGCACGGCGGCGTACAGCGCGCGGTTCTGCCCCAGCTCGATCGCGTGCTCGGTGAGCGCCTCCTCGGCCGGACCGTACGCCGCGCGCAATGCTTCGCTGTCGGCCACCGAATGCAGATGGCTCACCGGCGCCCAGGCACGGGCGAGCCGCTGTTCCAGCCGCTCCTGGGTCAGCATCACGGTGGCGAAATCGCGCGATGCCGCGGGCGCGGTGAGCGCGTCGATGGCGTCGCGGTAATCGGCTAGCAGCACATCGATCGCCGGCGCCACCTGTTCGGGACGGATCCGGGAAAACGCCGGCAGGATATCGTCGGCCAGCAGCGGGTTGTCGTGGTTCATGGAATCTCCTTGAGGCTCCCAGCGTGGCAACGCGGCCGGCCGAAATCAAGCACGCCGCGCGACTGGCCGATGGCCCGGGCCCGAGGCGCCTGTCGGGCGGTTGGTCGGCCGGGCTGCGAATCCGTCTGTGCGGTCCACTACCCGCCTCGACCACCAACGGCCCGACAGTCGCCTAGAATGCGCGGATGAATCACTTGCGCAGCTACAAGGGCGTGCTGCCCACCCTCGGCGAACGCGTCTATGTGGACCCGGCCGCCACCGTCATCGGCGACGTGGTGCTCGGCGACGATGTCTCGATCTGGCCCGGTGCGGTGCTGCGCGGCGACGTGCACTGCATTCGCATCGGCGCGCGCAGCAACATCCAGGACGGCAGTATCGTGCACGTCACCCACGACGGCCCGTATTCGCCCGGCGGCTTCCCCTGCCTGATCGGCGCCGGCGTGACGGTCGGCCACGCCGCCGTGGTGCATGCCTGCACCATCGAGGACTACTGCCTGATCGGCATGCATGCCACCTTGCTCGACGGCGCGGTGATCCGGAAATACGGCTTCGTCGGGGCGGGCAGCGTGATCGCGCCCGGCAAGGTGGTCGGCGAACGCGAGCTGTGGCTGGGCAACCCGGCGAAGTTCGTGCGCCTGCTCAGCGATCGCCAGATCGAGCAGTTGCATTACTCCGCCGATCAATACGTGCGGCTGAAGGACGAATACCTCCTTGAAGCAGGAGTGAGTGGACAGGAGTGAGAAGTGAGTCGAGGCGGGCAATGCCGTTACACGGTTCCCACTTCACTTCTGCTCCCCGCTCACTCCTGCTTTCAAGGCAGGTCGGTACGCGGTCAATTTTCGCCAGCCGCCGCAGCCGTCAAACGTCCCCGGATCTGCAGGGCCTCGGCTTCGTGCTTCCTGATCAACAGCGTGCGCTGGGCATCGAGGTACGAGCCCAGCAGCGCCAGCTTGTAGTTGTTCTTGTCCTGATCGTGGTTGGCGTCGTAATCGCGCAGCAGGCGCAATTCCCGCTGCGCCTCGTCCAGGTGGCCCTCGCCGATCTCGCGTTCCACCTCATCGCAGGCCGGCATGAACGCTTCATGCAGGCGCGCCATGGCCAGCTTGTTTCCGGGATCCAGCGGCAATACGCTGAGGTAGAACTCGTAGACGTTGCTGCCAATCGGCGCCACCAGGTGGTGCTCGCGGAAGGCCCTGTCGGCCAGGCCGAGCAGCACGGTGACGCCGCTGCTGTCATTGGCCGCCGCGTGCGCTGCCTTTGCCTGCGCCGACACATGGCTGTACCAGAGCGTGCCCACGGCCAGGGCGATCGTCAGCGGCAATCCGTACAGAAGCATCCCGCGCCGACCTGACGCGGTGGAGAGGAAACGAGACATGGCACCTGCTTGAGTCTGGATGGCGCCTCAGGCAGCCCGTGTCGGGCGCTGCGGCAATGCCGATACGGTATTCGCGCTTGATGGCAGTTTGATGAATATGCCCCGCGTGCCGCACAGCAATCACAGCCATACCCACTCGCTCCTGCACTCTTGCAGCCAGCGTCAGCACTGGACTCGCAGCGACTGATACACCGGCTCGGTGTCCGGCCGCTTGCCATGCCACAGTTCGAATGCGTCGGCGGCGGTTTCCACCAGCATGCCAAGGCCGTCGAACGCGAAACGCGCGCCCGCCGTTTTCGCCCAGGCCAGAAAGCCGCCGGCGGCGGTGCCGTAGGACAGGTCGTAGCAAAGCGCGCGGGCGCCGGCCAGCGAGAACGGCAACTGCAGCGATGCGCCCAGCACGCCGGCCGAGGTGGCGTTGACGATCAGATCGAAACTGCCGATCTCGGCCAGATCCTGCCAGTAGCGGGTATGCACCCGCGCCGGCTCGCCGATCGCGTCGGCCAGCGCATCGGCCGCAGCCGCCGAGCGGTTGACGATGGTCAGCGTTTCCACGCCGGCATCGAGCAGGCTCCACACCACGCCGTGTGCCGCGCCGCCGGCCCCGAGCAGCAGCGCGTCGTGACCGCGCAGATCCACGCTGTGGCGCTCGGTGAGGTCGCGCACCATGCCGGCGCCGTCGGTGTTGTGCGCCGCCAGCCGGCCATCCGCGAGCCGGGTCAGCACGTTCGCACTGCCGGCGCGCATGGCCGCCGTGCTGCGCTGATCCGCCAGCGCAAACGCCGTCGCCTTGTGCGGCAGCGTGACGTTCGCGCCAAGGCCGTCTTCGGCAAAAAACCGGCGCACTGCCGCCACGAATTCGGCCGGCGCCGCATCGATGGCCCGATATTCGAGCTCGATGCCGAACTGCCGCGCGAACGCCTGATGGATCTGCGGCGACAGGCTGTGCGCGATGGGATGACCGAATACGGCGAACTGGGCTGGTTTCATGCGGACTTCCGGATCGGTGCTGGCGCCATGGCGCGCGGGACTTCCATTCTACAGAGCGCGACCGCCGCGACAGCCGCCGCCCGCCAGCTCCTGGCAGGAACGCCCCCTGTGCGCGGCGCTGTAGGAGCCCGCTCGCGGGCGATGCTTTGCTTTCGGGACTCGCAAGAGCATCGCCCGCAAGCGGGCTCCTACATGCGATGCTCTTGCGCAAGGGCTTTCGCGCACGAGGTGCGCTCCTACCGGCGGACACCATAGCCTACGGGTCGCAGGTAATGAGATGGCGGCATTGCAGGCTGTCGGTGTCATCCACCGAAGGGACATCTCACATGCGCCAGCAAACCCTGTCTTCCGCGTTTCGCCAACGACTGCACGACGCCGCCTTGCTGTGGCTGCTCGGCGGCGGCACGCTGCTGCTGACCACCCTGGTGCCGCTGCATACCGAGCTGCTCGGCTGGACGCCGGCATTCTGGCTGGCCGGGGCGCCACTGATCATCCTGCTTGGACTGGAACCGTCACTGCTGCGCGTGTGGCTCACCCCACGACGGCCACGCCGCCGCGCACCGCACCACTCCGTGTGGCATTGAGCCCGACAGGCTGCTGGACAGCGCTTTCACGGTACCGTCGGGACCGGGCTCGCGCGGCCGACCGTGCCCTGCCGCTTGCGCTCCATCCGGCGCAGGAACTCCTGCATGATGCGTAGGTACAACTCGTCGCCGAGATGGGCGTCTTCCACGCCCGCATCGATCGACGGGTTGTCGTTGACCTCGATCACCACCGGCTTGTCGCCGGACTGTTTCAGGTCCACGCCGTACAGGCCGTCGCCGATCAGCTGGGTGGCCTTCAATGCCAGCTTGACCACTTCGGCCGGCGCGTCGCGCACCGCGATCGTCTCGAAACCGCCGGTTTTCGCGGTGCCCTTGGCGCCATGGTTGTAGATCTGCCAGTGCCCGCGCGACATGTAGTACTTGCAGGCGTACAACGGTTCGCGGTTGAGCACGCCGATCCGCCAGTCGAACTCGGTATAGACATATTCCTGCGCCAGCAGCAGCGCGCTGTGCTGGAACAGCCCGCTGGCGGCCTGTTCCAGTGCCTGTTCGCTCTCCACCTTGACCACGCCGCGCGAGAACGAGCCGTCCGGGATCTTCAGCACCAGCGGAAAACCGAGCTTGGCGACGACGTCCTTCATGCCCTTGGCATCGTCGCGATACAGGATCTCGGTGCGCGGCACCGCCAGCTTGCGCGACACCATCAGGTCGTTCAGGAAGATCTTGTTGGTGCAGCGCAGGATCGAGCCGGGATCGTCGATCACCACCATGCCCTCCTTCTCCGCCCGATGCGAGAAACGATAGGTGTGGTTGTCGCTGGCGGTGGTCTCGCGGATGAACAGGCCGTCGTATTCGGCCAGCCGCTGGTAATCGTTCTTGCCGATCGTGTCGACCTCGATGCCAAGCTCCTTGCCGGCGGCGATGAAGGCCTTCAGCGCCCTCTTGTTCGACGGCGGCATCGCCTCCTTCTCGTCCACCAGCATGGCCATGTCGTAGCGGTACAGCTTGCGCGTACGCGGTTTGCGCCACAGCTTCCTGGAGAAGCGGTCAAGCTCCTCGGCAAACGCATCTTCCTGCGCATCGTCCAGCGTCTGCAGCCCGACCGGCTTGATCGCACTAACCTGCCACACGCGGTCGCGCTCGAACTCGATCCGCAGCAGCGGGCAGGGGAACATTTCGAATACCTGCCGCGCCAGATCCTGCAAGGCTGGATAGGCGGTCACGCCGAAGTACACCAGGATGCCGAAATCGGTGGTGTCGCGGCCGCCGGCGGGCAGGAAGCGGATCAGCTTCTGGTTGAGATCCTCGATGTCCAGGCCGTACAGCGAGCGCCGGCGCAGGTCGTTGACCGTGCGCACCGACGGCATCACCCGATGCCCACGCGCCTCGGCCAGCAGCGACACGTAGTAGCCGGTACCCAGATACTTGTAGCTGCGGCACAGGTTCAGCACATGCGTGCGCTCCTCGTCGCCGCCCACCGGCGTGCGCAGGTAGTCCATCGCACTCATCACATCGACGGACGGATAGTACGAGCCCCAGTCCGAGGCTTTCTCGACAACGATGACCAGACGGGCCATGGCACCTCTCGGACAATGCGGCTATGACAGGAACGCCCGGCGCGGGCGGACGGCACATGCAAGGCGCGCAGTTTGGCACAGGGCCGGCGTTGCACAAGCCGCGGCGCTGAAGCCGCACTGAATGTGCGTGGGGCGTTCCTGCAGGATCGTGCCGGTGTCGTCGATGCCCGACCGCCCAGCGGCCGTTTTCAACCTCGCGCATCTATCGCATGATGCACCTCGCCGCCTCACACCGGAACTGCTCAGGCATGAACTTGCCCGTAATCTGCAAACCGCCGGGGATACGTCTTGCCGGGCCGGACGAACTCGATGCGCTGGTGCGTCTGGAGCACGCCAGCTTCGACGGCGACCGCATGAGCCGGGGGCAATACCGCCGCCATCTGGCAAGCAGCTCGGCGCAGGTGTTGGTCGCTGTCGACGCGAAGCGTTCGCTGCTTGGCAGTGCGGTGGTGTTTTTCCGCGAGGGCAGTGGCGTCGCCCGACTGTACTCGCTGGCCACCGACCCGGCGGCCAGAGGCAACGGTGTGGCCAGTGCGCTGCTCGCGGCAGTCGAAGCGGCCGCCCGGCTGCGCCATTGCCGCTGCGTGCGGCTGGAAGTGCGCCGCGACAATGCTGCCGCCATCGCACTCTACGAGCGATCCGGTTACCGGCGCACCGGCTTTCTGGAGAGCTACTACGAGGACGGCGCCGATGGATGGCGGTATGAGAAGCGGCTGGCAACGAACATGAGGTAGCCCGCCTTACCCGCCCAGCGACTGCCCGATCCGACGCTGGGTTGCCGCATCCGGCCTGGCCACCAGGGCGCCGGTGCGCATCAGGCTGACCGTGTAATGGCCTTGGTCGACCAGCGGCAGGAAGGCTCCGCTGCCGTAGATCGTGTCCACCTCGGGCAGCCATTGCGGGTAGTGCTTCTTCAGATTCAACAGGTCGAATGCACCGGCCTGGTCGAAGCCGATCACCGTGCGCGGCGCCTGCATTTCCTGCACGGGATCGTCATAGCGGCCGGACAGTCGATCGAGCCGGTACAGCGGCGCCACGCCGGCCAGCAGCGCGGGCAGTTTCCATTTCAGCACGACCGCCTCGAGCCGCCAGTCGTCGCCGGACAGTTGCACCTGCTGCGTGCTGCCGTCGGGCCAGTTGAGCGTCAGTGCCCAGTGCTGCGGCGACAGGATGCGCGCATCGATCTCGACCACCGGAGCTTCCTCGCCGAGCAGCCGGTAACCCCGCAGCGCATAACCGGTGCCGCCCAGCAGCAGGGCCAGCGCCAGGGTGACCAGGCACAGCAGCGCGCGCCAGCCGGCGGCGAGCCGGCGACCGCCACGCAGGTGCTGCCGCAGCACGACCAATTGCACCAGCGCGACCAGCAGCAACACCGCACCCAGCACCAGCAGCACGGTCATCGGCATGCGCAACCATGTAGCCCAGTCCATTGCCTGTCTCCTCGCCGCGCCGGTGCGCGACCTGCCGCTGCATCATAACGGCGGCGAACGCGCCGGCATCGCTATACTGCAACCGTCCCAATGGAATCCCGCCATGCGCCGATCGCTCCTGTTGCTGCCGTTTTGCCTGCTGGCCACCGTACTGGCCGGCTGTGGCCAGAAGGGCCCGCTGGTGCTGCCGACCCGACCCGCACCGACCACCACCGCGGCCACGCCGGCCGCAGCGGCGACCACCGCCGGCAGCGCCATGCCGTCCGGCAGCCAACCCTGATTGGTTGCGCCGAGCATGCCCCTGCGCTTTTCGAAAATGCACGGCATCGGCAACGACTTCGTCGTGCTGGACTGCCGACATGGCGCCTTTCCCCTGAACCCCGCGCAGATCCGCGCGCTGGCCGACCGCCACACCGGGGTGGGTTTCGACCAGTTGCTGAGCGTGGAACCCGCGCGCGACCCGTCCTGTGCGTTCTACTACGGCATCTGGAATGCCGATGGCACGCCGTCGGGGCAGTGCGGCAATGGCGTGCGCTGCGTGGCGGCGTGGCTACATCGCGCCGGGGCGCTGCCACTCGGCGACAGCGTGCAGATCGAGAGTCCGTCCGGCCCGGTGGCGGTACGCCTGCTGGGCGCGAACGAGGTCACGGTGGACATGGGCGAGCCGATCTTCGAGCCGGCGCGAATTCCATTTTCTGCCGGACATGCCGCCGGGCCTGCGGCGGACCGCTACCGCATCGACGTGGGCGGCGACGCGCTGGAAATCGGCGCCGTCTCGATGGGCAATCCGCATGCGGTGGTGCCCATTTCCGATCTGGCAATCCCCGATCTGACGGCCCCCGAACTGCAGCGGTTAGGCCCGCAGCTGTCCGGCCACGAACGTTTCCCGCAGGGCGCCAATGCCGGCTTCGTGCAGTTGCTCGATCGCGGCCACCTGAAGCTGCGCGTGCACGAGCGCGGCGCCGGCTGGACGCAGGCCTGCGGCACCGGGGCCTGCGCCGCGATGGCGGTGCTGCATCGGCGCGGCGAAGTCGACGACCGCGTGCAGGTGGATTTGCCCGGCGGCACGCTGCGGATCGACTGGGCCGGCCCCGGCCGATCCTTGTGGATGACCGGGCCGGCCGCGTTCGTTTTCGAGGGCGAATGGGCGGTTCCTGCGATCCCGGATGGAAATTCGGGTTGATGCGCGCGCACGTCCATCGCACACTCCAGCTGCAGGGCGCGCCTTTTCCGCACGCCGCCCATCGTTTCGGGGACATCCGCGCATGACCGCCACGCTACTCGATGACGCCACCCAGGCCCGCGTGGTCGCTGCCTACCTGAAGCACCACCCGCAGTTCCTTACCGAATACCCGGAGCTGGCCGCACAACTGACGATGCCGCGTGAACAGGGCCCGGTGGCTTCGCTGGCGGCCTATCAACTGCACAGCCTGCGCGAGCGGAACGCCGAACTGGAACGTCGGCTGGCCGAGCTGATCGCGATCGCCGCCGAGAACGAGCGGCTGATGGAACGGGTGCATTCGCTCACCGTGGCCCTGCTGCGCGCCAACACCATGGAAGTGACCGCACGCAGCGTGATCGCCAAGCTCAGCGCCGATTTCCACACCGAAGAGGTTCGCCTGGTGCTGTTCGGCGACCAGCCGCAATTGCCGCGCACCGACTGGTTGCAGCAGATCGCCGGCGGCGCCGACGCACTGCCCGAATTCGCCGACTTCCTGCATCAGAACGAACCGGTTTCCGGACGGTTGTCGGCCGACAAGCTCGACCGCCTGTTCGGCGCGAAAGCCGTGACGATCCGCTCGGTCGCATTGATGCGTCTGGGCGACGCCGGCATGCTGGCGATCGGCAGCGGCGATCCGGACCGCTTCCAGCCCGGCATGGGCACGCTGTTCCTGAAGATGATCGCCGCGACGATCACCGCCGCACTGGCTCGCTCACGGGACATGTCCTGAGCCAGCCATGACGCCCGCGTCCCGGATCGACGACTGGCTCGCCCGCCTTGCGGGCGAGCGGCATGCATCACCGCACACGGTCGCCGCCTACCGCCGCGATCTGGCCAAGCTGCTGCAATTCATGCAGGCGCAGCAGCTGGCGTCGTTCGACGCGCTCGACGCCAACCGGATGCGTACGTTCATCGCCGCCGAACACCGCGCCGGCCTGGCGCCGAAAAGCCTGCAGCGCCTGCTGTCCTCGTGCCGCAGCCTGTTTCGCCAGCTCAACCGCGAAGGTCTGCTGGCGCACGAACCGCTGCTTGGCGTACGCGGCCCGAAAGTGCACCGCAAACTGCCGCAGGTGCTGGATGTCGATGAAGCCGGCGCCCTGGTCCAGACCGACAGCGGGGGCAAGCTGGCCGTGCGCGATCGCGCGATGCTGGAGCTGTTCTATTCCAGCGGCCTGCGCCTGTCCGAACTGGTCGGCCTGCGCTGGCTCGACCTGGATCTGGACGGCGGCGAAGTGCGCGTGCTGGGCAAGGGCAGCAAGACCCGCATCGTGCCGGTCGGCCGCCACGCGATCGCCGCGCTGCGCGCGCTGGGCGCGGAAACCGGCATGCAGGCGGACAGCCCGATCTTCCGCGGGCGCGGCGGCGCACCGATCAATCCGCGCACGGTGCAGTTGCGCCTGAAAACGCTGGCATTGCAGCAGGGCATCCCCAAGCGCATCCATCCGCATCTGCTGCGCCACACCTTCGCCAGCCACATGCTGGAATCCTCCGGCGACCTGCGCGCGGTGCAGGAGCTGCTCGGCCACGCCGATATCGCCACCACGCAGATCTACACCCACCTGGATTTCCAGCACCTGGCCAAGGTCTACGATGCCGCGCACCCGCGGGCGCGGCGCAAATGACCGCTACCCGGCGAACGACTGCATGAACCTGATCGTAAAATCCCTGCTCGGCGCGCTGATGGTCCTGCTGATCGGGCTGCTGGCGCGCACCCGCAACTACTACATCGCCGGCCTGCTGCCGCTGTTTCCCACCTTCGCGCTGATGGCCCATTACATCGTCGGCAGTACGCGCGGCACGGCCGAGCTCAAGGCCACCATCGTGTTCGGCATCTGGGCGGTGGTGCCGTATCTGGCCTACCTGCTGGCGCTGTACTGGCTGGTCGACCGGCTGCGCCTGGTGCCGGCGCTGGCCGGCGCGCTGCTGGTGTGGTGCGTGGTCGCCGCCGCCGCCGTATTGCTGTGGAACCGCCGCTGAGGCACGTAGCAGCCCAATGGCACCTACTTAAGCGGGAAGCCCCGTTTCCGTCATTCCTGCGAAAGCAGGAATTCAATGGCTTCAGTGGTTTCAGGCCGCAAAAGGCGCTGGATTCTCGCTTTCGCGAGAATGACGAGCTTAAGTGCCATTGAGCCCGGAGCCCGGCTTGGATTCGTACCGGCGCGGCCCCACCTATGGCGGATTCACCGCACGCGGAGTTTTTCATGGAAGCCTTTCACGCCACCACCATCGTCTGCGTGCGCCGCGAGGGCCGCGTGGTGATCGGCAGCGATGGCCAGGTCACCTTGGGCAACACGGTGATGAAGGCCAACGCGTGCAAGGTGCGCCGGCTCGGCAAGGGCGACGTGATCGGCGGGTTTGCCGGCGCCACCGCCGACGCGTTCACGCTGTTCGAGCTGTTCGAGGAAAAGCTGTCCAAGTACAGCGCCAACCTCACCCGCGCGGCGGTCGAGATGGCCAAGGAATGGCGTACCGATCGCCGCCTCGGCAAGCTCGAGGCGATGCTGGCGGTGGCCGACAAGGATGCGTCGCTGCTGATCTCGGGCAATGGCGACGTGCTGGAACCCGAGCACGGCCTGCTCGCGATCGGTTCCGGCGGCCCGTTTGCGCAGTCGGCCGCGCTGGCGCTGCTGGAAAACACCGACCTGGATGCGCGCACGATTGTCGAAAAGGCGCTGAAGATCGCCGCCGACATCTGCATCTACACCAATCACAACGTGTCGATCGAAGAGCTGTGAGGAGAGCTGGGAACGGGGAACGTGCTGTTCGCCGATGCCTGCCACATCCGTCTCCAGCCATGACGCTCTGATCAGTGCAGCACCAGCGCGCACCACAAACCTGCCATTCCCCATTCCCTGTTCCCCGTCCCCGCTTTCAAAGAAGCAAGCCATGAGCGAACTCACCCCCCGCGAAATCGTCACCGAACTCGACCGCTACATCATCGGCCAGCACGACGCCAAGCGTGCCGTGGCGGTGGCGCTGCGCAGCCGCTGGCGGCGCATGCAGCTGGAGCCAGGCATGCGCGAGGAAGTGACGCCGAAGAACATCCTGATGATCGGCCCCACCGGCGTGGGCAAGACCGAGATCGCGCGCCGTCTGGCGACGCTGGCCAACGCGCCGTTCGTGAAGGTGGAGGCGACCAAGTTCACCGAGGTCGGCTACGTCGGCAAGGATGTCGAGTCGATCATCCGCGACCTCGCCGACGTGGCGTACAAGCTCACCCGCGAGCAGGCGATCAAGCGCGTGCGCACGCAGGCCGAGGATCGCGCCGAAGACCGCATCCTCGACGCGCTGCTGCCGCGCCGGCAGGTGCCGACCGACTGGAGCCACGATGCGCCAGCCCCGGCGATCGACAGCGACACCCGCCAGAAACTGCGCAAGCAGCTGCGCGAAGGCAACCTGGACGAGCGCGAGATCGAGCTGGATTTCGCCATGAACGTGGGCGTCGAAATCATGTCGCCGCCCGGCATGGAGGAGATGGGCCAGCAGCTGCGGCAGATGTTCCAGAACCTGGGCGGCGCCAAGAGCCAGCAGCGGAAGCTCGCGATCAGGCTGGCGCGACCGCTGCTGATCGACGAGGAGGCCGGCAAGCTGCTCAACGACGAGGAGCTGCGCGCGCAGGCGATGGAGGCAGCCGAGCAGAACGGCATCGTGTTCATCGACGAGATCGACAAGGTCGCGCAGCGCGGCGACCACGGCCACGCCGGGGTCAGCCGCGAGGGCGTGCAGCGCGATCTGCTGCCGCTGGTCGAGGGCTCCACGGTGTCCACCAAGTACGGTCCGATCAAGACCGACCACATGCTGTTCATCGCCTCCGGCGCGTTCTCGCTGGCCAAACCGTCCGACCTGATTCCGGAGCTGCAGGGCCGCTTGCCGATCCGGGTCGAGCTGTCGGCGCTATCGGTGGACGACTTCAAGCGTATCCTGCGCGAGCCGCACAACGCACTGACCAAACAGTACACGGCCCTGCTCGCCACCGAGGGCGTCGGCCTGGAATTCGCCGACAGCGGGATCGACCGGCTGGCCGAGGTGGCGTTCCAGGTGAACGAGCGCACCGAGAACATCGGCGCGCGCCGGCTGCATACGGTGATGGAGCGCCTGCTGGAGAAGATTTCCTACGAAGCTGCGGATAAATCCGGCGAAAAGTACCTGATCGACGCCGAACATGTGGATAAAAGCCTTGGCAGCCTGGTCGCCGATGAAGATCTCAGCCGCTACATTCTCTAAACAAGCCGGACGGCCCGATCTGCTAAAATCCATGCTGTGAGCAACATCATTGAACTGAAAACCACCGGCCAGCGCGCCCAGCTGCGGGAAGCGCAGCAGAAGCAGACCCTGGTCCGGCTGTGGCGCGAAGAGCTTGAACACGGCAGTTTCTGCGGTTACGTGGGTGGCGTCGGGCGTGAGTTCTTCCTGCTGTGGGTGGTCGGCGACGGCATCACCTACGACGGCATGTACGTGATGCGCCATCGCGACGTCTCCGAGCTGGAGGCACCGGACAAGCACCACGCTTTCTTCGAGAAGGCGCTGGCGCTGAAGCAGATCCTGCCGCGCCCGCCGCGCGGCTTCCCGCTGGACAATATCCGTGAAGTGATCCAGGCCGCCGGTGCGCAGTCGGCGGTGATCGGCGTGCACGTGAACAGCGAGGACGACTCCGAGGTCTGCTACATCGGCCGGCTGTCCAGCGTCGACGAGGACGGGTTCTACCTGCAGGAACTCAGTCCCGATGCGGAGTGGATGCTCGAGGCGTCGTTCTTCACCTGGGACGAGGTATCCACCGTCAGCATGGAGGACGGTTACGCGCTGTCCCTGCTGGCCGTGGCCGGCGCCGCGCCGGCGCTGGCGCCGGGCGACTCCGGCATCGGTCGCGCGCCGTCGCCCTGAGATCGTCCCCCTGTGGGAGCGGCTTCAGCCGCGACAACCCGCAAGAAAATCCCGAAACCCCGCTTCCCGCCCGTCGTCCCGGCGCCACTCATCTCCATGTAGGAGCCCGCTCGCGGGCGATGCGGTTGCTTCGATGTCTGGGTAGGAAAAATCAAAGCAACAGCATCGCCCGCGAGCGGGCTCCTACAAGCGCTGCGCCAACGGGTAAGCTCTCCGGATTCACGCCGAAAGTCCGCAACCGGGGAGCGCCCATGACCCGCATCGTCGTCGTCGGCAGCATCAACATGGATCTGGTCACGCAGGCGCCGCGCTTCGCCGGCCCCGGCGAAACCCTGCTCGGCGAGCGCTTTCTCAGCGTGCCGGGCGGCAAGGGCGCCAATCAGGCGGTGGCCGCGGCGCGGCTGGGCGCCGAGGTGGCGTTGATCGGCGCCATCGGCGACGACGGCTTCGGCCAGCGGCTGCAGCGCGGGCTGGCCGACGAAGGCATCGCTCTGGACCATCTGCTGACGCTGCACGACGCCGCCAGCGGCACCGCCTCGATCACCGTGGCACAGGGCGAGAACCAGATCATCGTGGTGCCCGCGGCCAACGCCCGCGTCACGCCCGCGCAAGTGGAAAGCGCACGATCCCTGATCGAACGTGCCGACGCCGTGCTGGTGCAGATGGAAATCCCGCTGGAAACCGTCGAAGCCACCCTGCGCCTGGGCCACCGCCTCGGCGTGCCGGTGATCCTCAACCCCGCACCTGCGCAGAAACTGCCGATCGACTGGCTGCAACTTGCCCGCTATGTCACGCCGAACCAGCACGAACAGGCGACGCTGCTGGACGCCGATCCGCACGAGGATTTCCGCGACCTGATGCGGCGCGCGCCGTGCCCGGTCGTGCTTACCCGCGGCAGCGAAGGCGCGTGGTATCGCGAACAGGCCGAACCGATCCACCAGCCGGGCTTCAAGCTTGCGGCCGTCGACAGCACCGGCGCCGGCGACACCTTCAACGCCGCCCTCGCCGTGTTCCTGCACGAAGGCCTGCCGCAAGCCGTCCGCAAAGCCTGCGCCGCCGCCGCGCTGTCGGTCGGCAAGCTCGGCGCACAGACCGGCATGCCGGGTCGCAGCGAGGTCGACACGTTGCTGGCGCACTCGACCGATCTTGACAGCCGGAAACGGCGAGGTGTATAGGTTCTGCGGGTAAAGGGGAGGAATCCATGACATCGCGGCACCCTGTCCGCCACAGCGAGTCGCCGGTATTCGTTGCCGCCGCCGCACGGGTAGCGCCACTCATCGGCATGCGTGGCGCAGCCGGCGATGTCGAAGAACATGCTTCATCCGCGAAAACTCCTCACGTCGTCCGGATCGTTCCTTCCGCCATCACCGGGGCATCCACCGCGCACCGCCGCGACCCTCTCTCGTTCAGCACCAATTGCCACTTCCCTCCACCCGGTCGTTGCCCGGGTGCGCGGATGAACGCCTGCGACCGGCCCTTGGAGGGTGGCTCGCCGCAGGGTTGACGGGACGCGTGATGATGCGTCCGACTTGATGAGGTCAGCCATGATGAAATCAGCCATGAAGGGGTACCTATTTCGCGGCGGCGTCTGCGTGCTCGCCCTGCTGCTGACAACAGCGGCGGCGGCAGCGGAGCTGCAACCCGCTCCGGTGCATTTCGCTACCAAATACGGCTCGATGAGCTTTCCGGCCCGTTTCCCGGCCGGGACCACGCTCACCATCACCCAGTGGAGCCATTTCGTGCCGCGTTACGACAAGTGGTTCGACCAATATGCGCAGGACTGGGGCAAGCACAACAACGTCAAGGTCACGGTGCAGCACATCAACCTGGGAGATCTGGTGCCGACCTTGGCGGCATCGATCGCCGCCGGCAAGGGCTCCACGCTGATCGAGACCATTTCAACGCCCGCTTCGTTCATCGAAGGCTTGCAGGATCTGGCCGACGTCAACCACGCGGCGCAGCAGGCCTTCGGCAAGCAGGACGCCGTGTGCACCAGCCAGAGCTATCTGCCGCTGAAAAACCTCTGGTATGGCTACTGTCACGGCTGGGTGCCGGATCCGGGCGATTACCGGATATCGCTCTGGAGGGAAGCCGGCTACCCGAATGGCCCCAGAAGCTATGCCGACCTGTATGCCGGCGGCGTGAAGATCTTCCAGAAGACCGGCATCCCGGTCGGCGTCGGCATGTCGCCGGAACTGGATTCCGAATTCTATGCGCGTTCGCTGATCTGGTCGTATGGCGGTTCGGTGTTCGACAAATGCGGCAACGTGGCACTGGACTCGCCGCAGGTGGTCAAGGCGGTCGAATTCCAGACGAAACTGTTCAAGAACGCCGAAACCCCCGAGGTATTCAGCTGGAATCCCGCCTCGAACAACCAGGCCTTCGTCTCCGGCCAGGCGTCCTACATCCAGAATTCCATCTCGTTCTACCGCACCGCCCAGCAGTCCAACGCGAAAAATGCCGCGGACACCGGCTTCAGTCCCGGCCTCAAGGGACCGGGCGGCGAAGTGCACCAGACCTCGCACGTGTGGTTCATTTATGTGTTGCCGAAATACGTGACCGATCGCGAGCAGACGCTGGCGGCCAAGAAGTTCCTGCTGGATCTCACCGCAAACTACAGCTGGGCCACCCACGAAAGCGAGCTGTACAACTTCCCCGCCTTTCCCAAGACCGTGCCGCAGCTGTGGGCGCACAACGGCTGGCTGGACCATGACGCGAGCTCGGTTCCGACCGACAAGCTCGAGGTGCTGCGCAACGCGGTCGAGTGGACCGCGTGGCCAGGCTATCCCGGTTTTGCCAACCCCGCGGCGAGCGAGGTCTACAACACGCACTTGCTGTCCACCATGCTGGCGCAGGCGGCACTCGGCAAGAAAACGCCGGCGCAGGCGGTCAAGGATACGGCGGCGCAGGTCGCCAGCATCGTCGCCAAGTGGAAGGCAAAGGGTTACATCGGTTGCCCGGCCAAGTGAACCGGCGGGGTTGGGACATGACTCATGGCGACGCTTGAACTGCGGGGAATAAAAAAGCATTACGGCAGCATCCACGCAGTGGATGGCGTCGACGTTGTGGTGGCGGAAGGTGAGTTTCTGGCGATCCTGGGTCCTTCCGGCTGCGGAAAGACTACGCTCATGCGCATGATTGCCGGGCTGGAAATGCCGAGTGCAGGCGAGATCCTGATCGGCGGCAAACCAGTCACGCACCTGCCGCCACGGGCCCGCAACGTGTCCATGGTGTTCCAGAGTTACGCGCTGTATCCAAACATGACGGTGGCCAGGAACATCGCCTTCCCGCTCAAGACCCGTGGCATGCCGACGGCCGAGCGCGACGCCAAGGTCGCATGGGCCGTCGGCATCATGGGCATCGGGCATCTGCTGCATCGCCGTCCCGCGCGGCTCTCTGGTGGCGAGAAGCAGAAAGTGGCGCTGGCGCGCGCGCTGGTTCGCGATCCGGCGCTGTTCATTTTCGATGAGCCGCTGAGTTCGCTGGATGCACAGGTGCGTACCATGGCGCGCGGCGAGCTGCGCCAGTTGCACGATCGCACCGGCGTCACCACCGTCTACGTCACCCACGATCAGCTCGAGGCGCTCGGCATGGGCGACCGCATCGCCATCATGCAGCATGGCCGGGTGCACCAGCTCGGTACGCCGCAGGAACTGTACGACGATCCGGCCGACACCTTCGTGGCCGCGTTTCTCGGTGCGCCGCCGATGAACATGCTAGAGCGGGACGGACACATCGTGGGGTTTCGTGCCGAATACCTGTTGCCAAGCGCATCGCCGGCTGCCGCACACGACGATGCACTGAGTTTGCGCATGCATATCTCGCAACTCGAATTTCTCGGTGCCGAATGGCTGGTGTACGGCGAGATCGAAAACGGTGCCACGCCACAGAAGTTGCTCGCCAAGGTGCCGCCGGCGGTAGCCGCCACGCTGCGCGTCGGTGAGCAGCGCGAGTTCACGGTGGCACGTTCACGACTGCGCCATTTCGATTCCACCACCGGTCTGCGGGTGCGCGATGAGCGAGGCTGAAGCAAGTTCAGGCGTCGGTCTGGGCGATCGCGACCATCTGCTGGGCTGGCTCATGCTGGCCCCCTCGCTGATCTATATTGCCGCGCTGGTGGGCCTGCCCTTTTTCCTGGCCATCGCCCTCAGCGTGACGTCCGCCACGGTCGGCGATCCGAGCATTCACGGTTTCGTCGGCCTGGGCAACTTCGTGCAGGTGCTGCACGAGTCGGCGTTCCCTCTGGCGTTGCGCAACAGCGTGATCGTCACGCTGGCCACGCTGATCCTGACGCTGGTGCTGGCCACGGCGGAATCGGAGTTGCTGGTGCGGGATTTCCGCGGCAAACGGCTGCTGCAGATCCTGCTGATTCTGCCCTGGGCCATGCCGGTATCGCTCGCGGCGATCGATTGGCTGTGGTTGCTGGACTCGGAATTCAGCCCGGTCGACTGGCTGCTGCGCCATATGCATCTGCTCGGCCCCGGTTCGCCGCTGGGACCGGCGAACCATCTCTACTACTACGGCAAGGAATGGCTCGGTCTCGGTGCGATCGTGATGATCAATGTGTGGCGGCTGCTGCCGTTCGCCACGATCATCGTGCTCGCCGGCCGCACCTCGATCCCGCGCGATATCTTCGAGCAGGCCCAGGTCGACGGCGCCGGATTTTTCCGCACCCTGTTTTCCATCACCCTGCCGGCGCTGTTGCCGATCCTGATGGTGGCCAGCATGTTCACCGCGCTGCTGGTGTTCGGCGACATGGCCGTCACGGCGCTGACCACCCGCGGCGGACCGGGCTACGCCACCCAGGTGCTGCCGTACTGGGCCTATCTGAAGGGCATCGACGGCGGCGCGCTCAGCGAAGGCGCGGCCGTAGCCCTGTTCATGTTTCCGGTGCTGCTGGTGGGCGCCATCCTGGCACTGCGCATGGCCTACCGCACCGACTCGCAAGGCGACCAGCCATGATGCCGGTACTGCGGCGGCTGGGGTTCTATCTGGGCCTGCTGCTGTTCACGCTGTTCGCCGTTTTCCCGATCGTGTGGATGGTGATCACGGCCTTCAAGCAGGACGCGGATCTGTACGATGTCGCCAACAATCCCTTCCTGTACAACCTGCCGCCGACACTGAAGCACGTCACCTTCCTGTTCACCGGCACCAACTACTCGGTGTTCCTGTGGAATTCGCTGTTCATCGGCATCCTCGTGGTCGTCATCACGCTGCTGCTGGCGGTACCGGCCGCCTACAGTCTGTCGCGGCTGGTAGGTCACTGGGGCGAGCGCTCCGGCATTGCGATCTTTCTGGTGTACCTGATCCCGCCCACGCTGTTGTTCATTCCGCTGTACCAGATCGTCACCTTTCTCAGAGCGGCCAATACCGTGTGGGCCCTGGTGCTGGTGTATCCGACGATTACCGTGCCGTTCTGCACCTGGTTGCTGCTGGGCTTCTTCAAGTCGCTGCCGCGCGAACTGGAAGAGGCGGCGCTGATCGACGGCTGCAGCCGCTGGCAGGCTTTCGTGCGGGTGGCGCTGCCGCTGTCGCTGCCGGGCATCGCGACCTGCATCGTGTTCGCCTTCGCCCTGTCGCTGAGCGACTACATCTACGCGACGGTTTTCGTCAGTTCGACCGCCAGCCACACGGTGAGCGCCGGCGTACCCACCGAGCTGATCCGCGGCGACATCTATTACTGGCAGTCGCTGATGGCGGCGGCGGCCATCGTCACGATCCCGCTGGCAGTGGCCTACGGCCTGTTGTTCGACCGGCTGGTCAAGGGCTTCCAGAGCGACTCGGCCGGAAGTGAGGCCACCCCCTGACTCAGGCTGAAACTCAATCAGTATTCCCATGCTTCATGCGCCAGCGGCGACTTGTTGAGCAGATCGCGGCGTAGACGCCAGCCGGGCAGGTATTGATCCATGAGAGCCGCGAATCTTTCGCTGTGGTGACGCTCCATCAAGTGCACAAGCTCGTGCACGACGATGTATTCCAGACACTGCACCGGCTTCTTGACCAGCTTCCGAGCTGCTCGAACAGCCCGAGCAGGCGTTGCTGAGTAGCGATTTCACGCTGGCCGACGGTGCTCATTCACGCTTCCCCTGCAGTCTGAATCTGCGAGACCCGACACGCCTGGTCAGCGCGCTTTGCCGACAACGCTGCGGTAGAATAAGGCCCATGAAGTCGGCCAAGACCACCATCCCAGCCACGTCCGCGCGCCTGTCCAACCCGCTGGACAAGCAGGCGATCATCCGTGCCGTGGCCAGTTCCACCGCCATTGAAACAGGGCAAAGCATTGCCCGGATCGAGCGCAAGCTGCGCGCCGGCAACAGTAACTTCAGACACGTCACGCTGGCTCGCTGAAATCCACCTGGACTGGCCAACACCCTTCATTTCAGCACTTCCCAATGTCCGGACTTGGTCGATCCTTTGCGGCGGATGGCTCCGGCCTTCTTCAGTTTGTCCAGGTGATACTTGATGCCGTCGGTGCTCAGGCCGATGCGCTCCGACAAAGCTTTACGGGTGAGCGCTGGCTCGGCCTGCAGCAACGCCAGAATCTGTTCTTGGGTAGTTTCTTGGGTAGTTTCTTGGGTAGTCCGCCCCTCATCCACCACCATGAACGGCAGCTCCACCCACAAACCGTTGTCCCAACGGAAGCGTGGCTCCGGTGAGCCATAGGCCATGCAGGCCTGCCGGATCAGATCGATACCGCGGCCCCAGGATTCCAGTAGCGAGGCGCGGAAAAACACGTTAGCGATATCCGGGTTGTACGGCACGGAAGCATGTTTGGCGGTGAGCTGATCCAGCGTCCAATGCAGCGGCAACTGGCCCGGATTCCAGATCATCAGCTTGTTGTCGTACACGCTGATCTGGATCGGAATGCCCGATGCGTAATCCTTGTGCGCGATGGCGTTGATCAACGCCTCGCGCAGCGCCGCCTCGGGCACCGGGAAGGTTTCCAAACGCTGCACGCCGGCGTAGGAGATACCCGCGCGCAAGTATTTGGTCAGCAGCAGATCCAGCGTGCGGTCCACCTGCGAAAACAGGTCGCCATGGATCTCATCGTGGTACAGCAGGTCGGAATCGGTGCGGAAGTAGCCGATCTTCACCGACGCACCCGTGACCAAGCGTTCGGGATCGTCGCCAAACAACAACACGGCCGCACGTTTCAGGTAGCCCTGTTCGAACAGGCGCAGCTTGTCGAGCAGCACCGCATCGGGTTCCGCCAGCAGCGCTGCGGAAATCCGTTGGCCTCTGGCGGCACGCTTGCGAAAGCCCGCCAGCGCTGTCGCCGAAAGATCGGCCACACCGAACCCAGGCACCGGCACGCCATCCCAGTGGCGCCCCTGCTTGCGCAGCAGGAAGCGATCCAGCGCCGCGCCCTTCAGCGCCTGGTTGGTACTGCCGCTGCGGTAGTAATACTCGCCCCGGTAACTGATCGGGTTGGGGTAGGCCGGCACCGCGATTTCCAGATAGTCCAGGCCCGCGTCGGTGCGCAGATTCACATCGACCATGATGCCAAGCAGGTCGCGCACCTTGTTCGGCAACTCCTCCAGCAAGCGGCGCGCATCGTGCAGGCCAATCACCGCACCCTCGTCATCCCGCCCGATCACCAGCACGCCGCCTTCGGCATTGGCGAAGCCACAGATCCATTTCAGGTACTCATCGCGCCAGGACGCCTTCCATTCCTCGTGCTGGTGTTCGCTCATGTCAGTGGATCCTTCCAGCAAACGGTTTCTGCGTCATGCTTTCAGATTCTTCCAGATGAGCATCACCAGGCTGCTTGAACAGCAAACGTTGCCACATGAAAACTTCTGGTCTGCCCACGACTTTCATTCTTCCTCATCGCCCGCCTCGTCAGCAGGCCGCTTGCGGTTCGCCAACCAGTACGCGTTGAACACCAGCTTCAAGGCGAGCCACCATACATAAATCACATAGACAGACTGGCATGCGCCTTCATCCAGCAAGCCATGGGCAAGTTCGTTGCGAAGATTCGGGCCATGGGCGTCGCAAAGTAGGGCACTGAATTCGAAAGTCAGGTCCTCACCAAAGACCTTTCCCGCCTCGGGCATGCCCAGCAATGTACTCAAGCCGCACTCGCTCTCGATGCCATTGCCATCGAGCGTCGTGGTCTTGATCCCAGCCTGCTTGAGGTGAAAACGCACCATGTGCTCGATCTGTGGAACAAGCAGATGGATCGCCGTGACAAGATCCCGGTCGTAACCGGCAAAGAGCGCCTTGCCAAACAATCCTGCGCGCCCAGGAGGAACGATGGGCGACCGATGGGCCAAGGCCACGAAATCGGCTTCACGCAGCCTGTGCTCCATCAGAATGATTTCAAGCGCCGGCACAATTTCGCCCCGAACCGCGAGCCCGACCAGAAGTTGAAGGTCATTGATCATTTGCGCGCGAATGACAATTTCGTCGCTCGCCGTCAGCGTGCCTGCCAGACTCATGCCGGGGCGCTTGGCAATCACACGGCCATCCCGACTCATGGTCGTTGCCTGAAAGAATGCCTGCAGCGGGTGCTTGCGCAGTGTCGCGATGGCCTCATCACGGGCCTGCTTGGCATTTGCGCCGGAGTGTAGGTTGGCCAGCGCCTTCAATGCATCGGTGGCCGTCTTGCCCCTGACCGCATTACGTGCGTGCTCGACCAGTGGCGTGATGTCCATCATGGGGGAGTGGATGGTGCCCATCTCGTCGAGCAACTTTTCTCCCGATTGCTGAAGAAGCAGTTGCAACTCGGCAATCCGTTCGTCCACGCGCCAATCAGCACGTTGCAACTTGGGGATGGTGCGATAGGTCTGGATGGCATCTTCGTAAAAGCTGTTGGCCGCCATGTGGCTGGTGTTGTCGGACGCGATCCTAGCATCGGCCTCCTTTACCCAGTTCTCGGCCATGGCAACCGTCATTTCCGCCGCCTTCGCGTGGTCATCCGCGGCCTTGAACCAATCGATCGCTGCCCGCCAATACTCACCGGCACGATGAAGATCGCCTTTGTCGTCGAATTCACGCGCTGAGCTCTCAAGCTTCTGCGCTATGGCAGGCTGCCGGTCACGTCCAAGACGGCCGGATTCGAGCAACTCGGCCAGCCAAAGGATGAGGAAACCATCCGCACACGACGCAGCCTCGAACGCCGCCAGAATGGCCGCCTCCATTTCCTGCAGTCGATTGCCCGCGGTAGCTTTCAACATGCGAGCCAAGCCAATGGCCCGCTCCCAGCATTCGCGGCCATCCAGTACCCAGGTTTCGGCATCCAGCGGAATCGCGCGGTAGGCGTCGATGGCCGCGAGCGCGAACCTGACCTCACGGGGCTTTCCCAGAAGCCAGACCACATCGGCGATACGTGCCTTCAACCGCACGTCACCGATGTCATCGATAATCTGTGCAAGAAACACGATATCCGCTTCGGAAAAATCATCGGGGATCACAGAGCGCTGTCCATCGATCACCATGATGGGCTGATAGGGCTCGTTGATGCTCTTGGGCCGCAGCATCATCGAGCAGGCATCGGCGAGCAGCCACAACACCTTCCCACGCTTCAGCTGCTTCGCTTCCATTGCCTTCCGCGCCGCTGACGAGAAGGCGCGCCACATGGCACTGTAGTTCTCCGATGCGCTGTCGGTCAGCACATCTCGCCATCCATTTTCGGCAAAGTGCTGCAGAGTTACGGCGAGCTCTTCCGGATAGTGTTCTGTGTTCATTGGTCTGCCTGCAAATGACGAGGCATAAGGCGAATTGTTCCCATCAGCAGCTCCTGCATCATGCCTCACTTGAATTGGCGGGTCTTGGCGAGGCGAGATCCCAGCGCGGCAATTCAGCATCCATGTCGGCAAAGCTGCCGCCCGAGGGCACCTCGATCACCGCGCCCCGCTTGCCGGCGTATTTGTCGGAGACGTACTTCATGAACAGCAGGGTCAGCACGTAGTCCTTGTACTGCGATGCATCCATGCCGCCGCGCAACTCGTCGCAGCTTTGCCAGAGGGATGAGTAGAGCTGGGATTTCTTGAGGGCCATGGGGTGATTCGTGGTTCTTGTGGCTGGTTTTGCATCGAGCCTGGCGAAGCAGGGCTCGATGATCTGCGTGTGTGCCTGGCGCCGTTCGAGCGACCGGGATGCGAGCCTCGATTCTTGCGGGGCCGCAGAAGCAGCGATCACTTTAAACGCGAACGCGCCAGTCTGCTCCACTTGTCGGCGCAAGTTCGCTGTCGATCGGCGTGCCGACTCACGGCGGCATCGCGTCTGGCCGGGAGAACACGTCCGCCGCGTGTTCCAACCATGTCAGCTCGCTTGCCCACTGGCGGCGCTCGGCGGTCGCGCGTGTGAACAGTGCTCGGGTCTTTTCCAACACGAGCGTATAGGGTCGGCCCGTGCGCCGGGTCTCGTGTCGCACGGGTAATTCGTGGCGATCGATGAGTTGATGGATAACCTGACGCCGCTCCTTGGCGAGCGGCCACTCCAGCCGCCGTTCCGCCGGGGCGCTCAGAAACCGCGCCAGGGTTTCGCCAAGCTCACCGGTGCAGCCTGCGGGCGGCGGGGTCGACCAGTCGTCGTCGGCCCGGGCGGGCTGAGCCAATCGCGTGGTGAGCGCCCGCACGCAATGCGCGTATACCGACGCAAGGCTGGGCGCGTCCGTTGCCTCCGATCCCGCGGCGTGCAGGACAGCAAGCGGTAGCTGCAACGGAAGCTCGGCGGACAACAGGGCGTCGATGATCCGGCGCTGCAGGTCGGCTCGGCGGGCGTCGCCGCAGCCACGGATCAATGCCAGCCAAGCTGGGGCCGTGCTCGCCAGCACCTGTATCCGCGTTGCCCCGCCGGTGCGCGCCTGCAGCTCGCCGACATGCGACTGCAGCCAGCGCCAGCGCTCTTCCACCAGAGCGGCGGCCAGTGCCTGGCCATCCGCAACCGTCGCTGTACTCCAGGCACGGGTCAGCGCTGGCAGGGTCTGCGCCAGCCAAGTCAGTTGCCCGTCCGACGTCTGCCAGGACGTGGCCCACTGGCGCAGGCGTTCGCCGCACCAGGCCAGTCCCCGGCGATCGAGCAACTGCACGAACCAAGGAGCCATCTCCTCCGCCAGTTGTTGCAGGGAAAACGGCTCAAGCAACGCGGCAGCGGTATCCGCATCGTCGAGTGCCGTGGCAACGGGCAAGGTGGCGTCGAGCAACGCGGTGCCATCCGCACCGATTGCGACACCCTTCCAGAAAGGCAGCAGGCGCCGCGCCCATTCCAGCGCTTGCGCCGGTTCGCCAGCCTCGAACCGGCCGGCGATCTGCGCGATGGCCCAGCGCGGCGACTGCCGGGCGCGGATGACGAAGGCACGTTCGCGCGGCCACATCACCACGGCGGCGCGGTGATACCAACGATCGACCGTGTTGCCGTAGTTGCCCATGTAGCCTTCATGCTCGGAGCGGAACGGTGTGCAATCGGCCGAGGAACGGGTGAAGCACAGTTCGCCATGGGCAACACCGTTGGCGTCCGAGGCCAGTTCACTGCCATCCGGGGCGATCCAGTGTCGCAGTTCGATATCGCTGTCGATCAGTTCCCCCAGGGCCAGATCGCCCGCCTCGTCGTCAGCTTGCTCTTCGTCGTCCTCCGCATAGTCCCAATGACCGCGGTCCTGATAGTCGTCCTCGGCCGACCAGGTTTCATGCACGTCGGCCAGCACCAGGAAGATCTCCGCATCCAGCCGTTCGGCCGCACGCCGCAGCGCCGCCGCACGTGTCGCATCGACGCCCTTGAGGCGCGCCCAGGACAGGCCGCTTTGCGTGTACTCGTGATCGAGCAGATAGACAAGGCGATCCGGCGGCTCGCCGGCACTGTCGCCCGTCCAGCGTGATGGCGCCGGCGTCTGCCAGAAGTCGGTCACGGTAGCGGCGAGGTTGGCGATGTCCTGCGCCGGTACCTCGTCGGTCTGCGCCCCGCCCTGCATGATCAGGTTGTAGGTCAGCACAACGCGATAGCCCTGCTTGACCGGACGGACTTCATGATGGCAATCGGCATAGAACGCGATCATGCCCAACCGACTGGCCGAACTGCGCGAACGCAGCGTCTGGCCCTGGTGCGACACGACGAACTCACCGCCGGTGAAACGCGACGGCAGGGTAACGACCAGCGTGCCCAGCATACCGTCGGTCTTCTCCGAATCCTGGTGCACGGCGAAGAACTGGCCCGGTGCATAGACCAGCAGGTTGTGCAGTTCGGCCTTGAAGCGGGCGCCTGGCGGCACACCCAGGTCGCGCCGGACGCGCTCCAGCGCCCGCTCGAGCACGGACTGCCAGTGCGGCGAATCGAAGCGAATACGGCTGGCCGGGATCTCCCAGGTATCGCGCACGCGCGGATCGAGGCGCGTCTGATCCTTGTAACCATGCATGGCCGGTTGTGCCGCCGCGCACAACTGGTGCGCCGTATGGATCGTCACCGGCAGCGGCACCTCACCCACCGCTTCGATGTGCAGTTGCGGATCGGCCTCGACGGCAAAACGCGTCGCGAAAGCGCCGCTCGCACCGAGAGCAGCGAGCCGCTGGGAAAGGGCTTGGGCGGCAGCGTTCATAAGGCGTTCCTTGAGACGTCACTGGTTGCGGATGGTGCTGTTCCAGAGAGGGATTCGGCTTTGATGTTCCGGGCACTGGCATCCGCCCGCCATAATATCGAGCCTATTTCCCGATGCAGAACGACCCGAAGATTGCCCCCAGCAAATCGTCGCTGGTGTACTGGCCGGTGATTTCGCCCAGGGTATGCTGCGCCTGGCGCAACTCCTCGGCGGCGAGTTCGCCGGCGCGGTTGGCGTGCAGCGCGGTGGCGGCCAGGTCGAGTTGTGCGGCCACTTGTTCGAGCGCGAGCACATGCCGGCGACGGGCGCTGAAGGCGCCTTCGCCGCTGCCGGCGCCGGCCAGTTGCTTGAGTTCGTGGCGCAGGGCGTCGAGGCCGGTGCCGGTTTTCGCCGAAGCCCACAGCCAGCGGCAGCCAGCGCGTTGCTCGCTGTGTGCGGCGGTGCTGTCGAGATCGATCTTGTTGATCAGCACCAGCCGCTCGACACTCGGTGGCAACGCGGCGAACCAGGCCACGTCGGCGCCGGCGTGCGCGGCGTCGGTGACCAGCAGGGCGACGTCGGCACGCTGCAGTTCGCCCTGCGCGCGACGCACGCCTTCGCGCTCGACCTCGTCGTCGGTCTCGCGCAGGCCGGCGGTGTCGGCCAGTTCCAGCGCGATGCCGTCGAGGCTGAGCGATTCGCGCAGCACGTCGCGAGTGGTGCCGGCGACGGCGTTGACGATGGCGCGGTCGCTGCCTGCCAGCGCATTGAGCAGGCTGGACTTGCCGGCATTCGGACGCCCGATGATCACCACGCGCAGACCGTCGTTGAGGCGCAAGCCGCGTTTCGCCTCGCGCAGCAGGTCGGCCAGTTCGGCGCGCACGGCGTCGAGCCGGCGACCGATCGCCGGGTCGGCGAGAAAGTCGATTTCCTCCTCCGGAAAATCGATCGCCGCCTCGATGTGCACGCGCAGGGCGATCAAGTCCCGCAGCAGCGCCTCGACCTTGCGCGAGAACACGCCTTCCATCGATTGCAGCGCGGCGCGCGCGCCCGCCTGCGAGCGCGCGGCGATCAGGTCGGCCACGGCTTCGGCCTGGGCCAGGTCGAGCTTGCCGTTGAGGAAGGCACGTTCGGTGAATTCACCGGGCCGGGCCAGCCGCGCGCCGAGCTGGCAGACCCGCCGCAGCAAGGCATCCAGCAGCACCGCACTGCCGTGGCCCTGCAGTTCCAGCACGTGCTCGCCGGTGTACGAGGCGGGGGCGGGGAAATGCAGCAGCAGGCCGCGATCGATCAAGGCGTCGTCGGCATCGCGCAACGCGAGCAGGTGCGCATGGCGTGGCCGCGGCGCACGGCCGAGCAGGGTCCGCGCGATCGCCGGCACGGCCGGCCCGGATACCCGCACCACGCCCACACCGGCCGCGCCGGGGGCACTGGCGATGGCGGCAATGGTATCGGTGCCGGACATGTTCAGGGCTGCTTCGCATCCTTCGCACAGGCGCAGCCAAAGTCCGGCTCCGGCCCGCCTTCGGCGATGAAGCGATCGATGCGTTGCTGCAATACCGGCAGCGGCACCGAGCCGATCTGCAGCACGGTGTCGTGGAAATGGCGCAAGTCGAACTTCGCGCCGAGCGCCTGCTCGGCCTTGTGCCGCAGTTCCAGAATCTTCAGGTAGCCCAGCTCGTAGGACAGCGCCTGCCCCGGCCAGCTGATGTAGCGATCCACCTCGTTGGCGATCTCGCGCGCCGACAGTGCGGTGTTGACGGTGAGGTAATCGATTGCCTGCTGGCGGCTCCAGCCCAGATGATGGATGCCGGTGTCGACCACCAGCCGGCAGGCACGCCACATCTGATAGCTGAGAAAACCGAATTTCTGGTACGGCGTCCGGTAAATGTCCATCTCGTTGCCGAGATACTCCGAGTACAGGCCCCAGCCCTCGCCGTAGGCGGAGATGTAACCGTCGCGGCGGAACGCCGGCTGTCCGCGCTGCTCGCTGGCCAGCTCCAGTTGCAGTGCATGACCCGGATACGACTCGTGCAGGGTCAGTGCCGGCAGGTTGTACAGCGGCCGCGACTTGAGATCGTAAGTGTTGACCAGGTAGACATCCGGACCGCCACGGCCGGAGGTGTAGTACGGCGCGATATCGGCCGGCACCGGTTCGATGGTGAAGCGCTCGCGCGGCAGGTGGCCGAAGAATTTCGACAGCTGGCCGTCCACTTCCTTGGCCACCCAGGCGCTGCGCCGCAACAGCCCGCCCGGTGTCTTCGCGTAGAACCGCGGATCGCTGCGCAGAAACTGCAGGAAGGCGGCGAAGCTGCCCTTGAAGCCGGTTTCCCGCATGACTTCCAGCATCTGCGCATGGATCTTCGCCACCTGCTCGAGCCCGATCCGGTGGATCCGGTCTGGGCTCAGGTCGAGCGTGGTGTACTCGCGGATCTGCTGGCGGTAATAGGCCTTGCCGTCCGGCAACGCCTCGGCCGCCAGCGTGGTGCGCGCATGCGGCACGTAGTCGTTGCGGAAGAACGCCAGCAGTTTCGCGTAGGCCGGGATCACGTCGTCGCGGATCCGCTGCAGGGCCTGACCCTGCAGCGCCTGCGCCTGATCGGCCGGAATCGAGGCCGGTAGTTGCTCGAACGGTTTGTAGAAACTGCTTTGGGTCGGATCCTTCAGCTCGGCGACAGCGGCGATCGAGGCATCGCGGCCCTCGAGTACGGCACGCGGTACGCTGAAGCCTCGCTTGAGACCGGCACGCATGTTGGCGATCTGCTGCTCGAAATAAGCCGGGATCTGGCCCAGCCGGTCGAGGTACTTGCGGTAGTCGTCCAACGTGCGCAGCTTGTCGCCGCCAAGCTCGTAGTCGATGTCGGACCAGAACGCCGAATCGCTGTTGAACGGCATCTGCCAGTTCTTGAAGCGCTGATCGGCGACGAAATTGGCGATCTGTTCGCGATAGACCGCATAGTTGACGCGATTGGCCGGCGACAGGTGTGCCACGTCGATGCGATCGAGCCGCTTGAGTACGCGCTGCCAGTACACCAGGCGCTGTTGCTGGCTGGCCGCGTCGACATCGTCGAGGCGGCCGTTGTTCGGCTGGGATTCGCCCGATGCGCTGACCCCGGCCTGGCCGATGCGCCAGGCCCACTCCTGGCTGTAGATATGCTTGAAGCTCGCATCGGCGTCCGGTCCGGCCCATGTCGGCCCGGCCCATGCTGACCCGGCAAGCACCAGCGCACCGAGCCCCAACCATGCCATGCTGTTCGACAATTTCACTGCCCGGATCCTCTTGTCGGCGGGGACGCCACGGACGCACTGGCGGCGTCCTCCACACTCCAGAAATCCAGCGCCGATGCCGGCAGCTGGGGCAAAGCCGCGCGTTCCAGCAACTGGCGCACGAGATCCTTCAATCGTGCCACACGCAGCGTGATGTCACGAGCGCTCAGCCACACGGCAACGTCGGCCAGCGCCTCCAGCGCGGTGCTGTCCAGATCGGCCGATTCCTCCAGGCTGAGCACCACCGTGCGCCGTCGCGGATGCGCCTCGACCTGCTGGCGCACCAGCGCCATCACCGATTCCGCATTGGCGAAGAACAGCGGCTGTTCCGGCCGCAGGATCAGCACGCCTTGCGGCTCCACCGCCTGCGGGTGCAGCTCGATACTGACGAAATCGTGGCTGTCGCCGAGGCGCCCGAGCACGCTGATGCGCGGCGTGGCGAGCTGGCGCAGCAGCATGATCAGGCTGAAGGCGATCGCCGCCAGCAAGCCGTTGAGGATGCCCAGCACCAGCACCGCAAGTACCGCGGCCAGCGCCACCAGCCGGTCGCGCCGCCATGCCAGGTAAGGCCGGAACGCCGACAGCCGCCAGGATTTGCTCACCGCGTGAATCACGATCGCCGCCAGCACCGGCACCGGAATGCGTTCGATCCAGCGCAGCAGCAACCACACCAGCAGCAGCAACACCGCCGCCGCAACCAGCCCGGCCAGCCGCGAACGGGCGCCGGCAGCCTCGTTCGCCGACGTGCCCGAATAGCCGGCACCAACCGGCATGCCGTGCAGCAATCCGGACAGCATGTTGGCGATGCCAAGCACCAGCAGGTCGCGGTTGGCATTGACCGGGTCGCCATGTTTCAGTGCGAACGCGCGGATCGCACCGTACGACTCCGCGTACAGGACCAACAGCAATGCGGCAGCCAGCTCGACGCTGGGCAACCACTGCTCGCCGGACGGCCAGGTCGGCAACACCTGCGCCAGCGCGAGGTCGATCGTGCCGGTCAATCGCACGCCGTGCTGCTGCAGCCAGCCGGATGCCGCAATCCCCAGCACGATCGCCAGCAGGCTTCCCGGCAGGTAACGCATCCGCTCGCCCGCGAACAGGAGCAGCAGGGTGAGCACCCCGGCGGTCATCGTGACCGGCTGGATCTGGTCGAGCGAGGCCAGCACATGCGCCAGCAGCAGCGGCACGAAATCGCCGTTCGGGACAGGCAGGCCAAGCAGATGGGGCAACTGCTTCACCGCGATCACCCCAGCGAGGCCGAAGGTAAAGCCGCGCAGCACCGGCCGCGCGATCATCTGCGACAAGCCGCCCAGCCGCGCGATGCCGGCAATCAGGAAACAGGCGCCGGTGAGCAGCACCAGGGTGGCTGCCACCGCGGCACGCGTGGCGCCTTCCGGTCCGGCCAGTGCCAGCGTGCCGGCGGCCAGCACCGCCGCCGAGGACGAGGTGGCCGAGACGATCGCGTAGCGGCTGCGCCCGAGCAGCCCGTAGCAGACCAGGCCGACCAGCAACCCGATCACACCGGCCTGCGGCGGCAGCCCGGCGATGCCCGAGTAAGCCACCGCCTCGGGCAGCAGCAAGCCGGCGATGGACAGTCCGGCCACCACATCGACGGCGAGGGTCGATGCCGGCACGGTGGCAGGTGCCGGGCTGACGCTCATCCGATCGCTCCGCTCCAGCCCGGCAGATAGGCCGCCTCAAGATCGTGCGCAAGCAGCAATGCCTGCTGCATCACCCCGGCACCCACCTTTCCGCGGCTCAGTTTGAACCGGCGCCGGTAGAAGTCCGCCCACAGGAACTCGGCATACGGGGTGGCATCCTTCGCGCAGCCGCCGGCCTCGCGCACCCGCGCGGCCAGCGTGCGGTAGGGATCGTCGTGCAGATCCGTCAGGCTGGTCGGCATCGCGTCGTAGTCGGTGCGGTTGCCGTGCTGGTCATACGGATGTGCCCAGCGGTTGAACTCCATCGTGCGCCAGAACACCGCCGGCTCCAGCCAGGAAAAGTCGCGCTGGATCATCACCGATACGTTCTTCACACCCTCCTCCAGCAGCGCCAGGCCGAGGTGATGGTGATCGACGATGTAGACATGCTGCCCCGGGCCCAGCACCGCCGGAAAACAGTGCGACTTGAGCAGCGCCTTGCGCTTCTTCCGGCCAAGCTTCTCCCATTCCGCGCGCTTGGCCGCAACCTCGGCCTTGCCCACGCTGAGCTGGGTCGGCCGCAATCTGGCCGGAGCGATCGACAACAACGGGTGCGGCACACCTGTGGACATGGCTCGACTCCTGCGGATATCCCCGATGCCGCCCAGCGTAGCCGAGCCGGGCTATCGATGGAGGCACGGGCTACACGAGTCCCGGCATACTGCCGTTGTCATTCCAGCCCGGCGTAGTAACCGCGCATGGCCTGCAGGTAGGCATTCAGGTCACGGCCGTCGCTTTCCACGAACACCTCGCCGGTTTCGTCCAGCGCATCGATGCGGTCGGGACGAAAGTTGCGGAAATCCTGACGCAGCCGGCACCAGGTACCGAGTGTCCACTTGCCGCCCCAGAACGCCAGGCACAATGGCTCGACCTCGCGTGCGCTGACACGGCCGCTCTCGTCGCGGTAGGCCAGCCGCAATACCCGATGCGCCTCGATCGCCGCATGCAGGCGGTCGATCTGCGCGGCAAACGCGGCCCTGCATTCGTCGCGCCAGATCGGCGCATAGATGCGCGAGCGTGCCGTGCGCTCGCGCAGTTCCGGCGGCAGCACCGCCTCGATTTTCAGCAATGCGGCCTGGGCGCTCCCGGCCAGCCGCGCACCGGCGAATGCGCGCACGAAACGCGTGCCGACCACCAGTGCTTCGAGTTCGTCGGCGCTGAACATCAGCGGCGGGATATCCGACCCCTTGCGCAGCACATAGCCGACTCCGGCCTCGCCCTCGATCGGCACGCCGGACAGCTGCAGGTCGGCCACATCGCGATAGACCGTGCGCAGGGAAACGCCCAGCGTCGCGGCCAGCTGGCGCGCCCGCAACGCGGTGCGGCGCCCGCGCAAGGCGTGGATGATGAGAAACAGGCGGTCGGCACGGCGCATCGGCCGATCATCGCCGAGACGGGCGGCGACGGCCAGCACCACGAGTCATGCAGCACATGCCGCACGCTGCCGCAGCTTCGCCCGGTCTTCATCGCACAGCCGTCTATCGGTTCCGGCGCCCTTTTCGTGTGTCACGCAGCTTGGGCGGCGGCCAGCTCGGCATCCTTCTCCGCCGCCCGCCGCATCGCCGGCCGCGCCAGCACGCGCTCGACATAGGCGCGGATCACCGGCAGCTCCGGCACCAGCTTGAACATGGTGAAATAGTTCAGCGCGCTGCCCCACAGCACGTCGGCTGCACTGAACGTTTCGCCGAGCAGGTAAGGGCCTTTTTCCAACTGGTCGGTGAGTGTCTTCAGCACCGTATCGTAGTCGCCGTATCCGCAGGTCGAGGGTGGTGCCGGCTCACGCTGCATCGCCTTGTCGAGCACTGCCGGTTCGCAACACGAGCCGTAGAACACCAGCCAGCGCAGATACGGTCCGCGCAGCGGATCGCCGATCGGCGGCGCCAGTTTCGCCTCGGGATACAGATCGGCCAGATACAAGAACACCGCCGGCTGCTCGGTGATCAGCGCCTCGCCGTGGCGGATCGCCGGCACCTTGCCCATCGGATTGATCGCCAGGTAGTCGCTCTGGCGTTGCTCGCCTTTCTTGAAGTCGAGCACATGCATCCGGTAGTCGGCGCCCAGCTCTTCGAGCAATGCCCGTGTGCCGCCCGAGCGGGTGTTCGGCGCATGGAAGAAAGTGAGGTCGGAACGGTTCATGAAAGAGCTCCTGTTCGGGAAATTCAGCGTGGACGAGGTGCCGCTTGCAGAGGCCGCGTGTTGGCCGGCGGCGGTTGTCGGCCGGCGGCGCGACCGCGGGTATCGTGCAGCATCGGACGGCGGCGTCACAGGCAATGGTGGCAGGCCATCCAGCAGCAGGCCGCGCCGGTACAGCGGTCGCCAGGCCATCAGCACACGGTGCAAAAACGGTTTCACGGCATCGCCCTCATGCCGTCACCGCGCTTTCGCCCGGGCATGCAGCCTGCCGCGCGGCGAAGCCGTCGAAAGCCAGATAGCCCGATCGTGTCGCGCATGCCCTTGTCCTCCGTCGATGGAGGTACAGCTTGTGCCTTGCCTGCTGCCAGCGTGCTGTCAGCAGACAAGCAATCACTGGCGCGACCGGCGCGACCTCTACGGCGTGCCGGCCGACGGCAGGCGCGGCCATGGCATGGTCGCTGCCGCGCGATCAGGCACCATTGCAAATGGCAGGCGCCACGCGCGCGGGGCCTGCCGACCTCGCTGGTGGCGTACCCGCACCGAGGCCACCACTTCGTCGACCCGGCAGCGTCAATGCGGCGTGCTGCAGCGCTCGCTGTTGGGGTTCGGCAAGCATCTGCCGGCGAGCGAATGATCGCTGCCGTGGCGAGACTGCCGACTGGCCGACCTGGTCGCCCGGGCCGGCTCGCGCCGGCAACCGTCAAGCCGGCGGGTCACGCCGCCGCGTGTGGTTGACCGCACCGACGATCCCCAGCCCCAGGGTTACCACGGCGCCGGCGATGATCCATGGTGTGGACACATGCAGCAGCCACGCCACATAGCCGAGGCCACCGATCAGGACGACCATCCCGATCAGGTAGAGCGCGAATGAGGACATCGTCGTTTCCGGATGACTGCGTGACGCAAGATCGAGCCTTCAGACCTCGCGCGATGACGCGGGCATCCATCAGGCCCTTATCGCCATCATCAGCGTGTGAAGACGAATCACGGCCGTTCAGTTGAGCCGGTGTACATCCCAGTCTCCAGGGTTTGTGCAGCCTGAGCCTGGCACAAACCCTGGAGGCGAACCGGGCTAGAAGTGATAGAGCGCGCTGAGATTGACCTCGTTGCCGCTGGTCGTTTTGGTGGTCAAGCCATCGGTGGTATCCAACTTGTCATAGATCCACTCGAGGCCGAAATCATAGGCGCCAGCGCTGTACAGCAGACTCACGGCACTCTGGCGGTTCTTCAGCCGGCCAGCCGATCCATTCCCAAGCCAGCGGACCACGTCGCTCCGGTCGGATTTGCTGTAGGCGTAGAACACGTTGGTGCTCCAGTTGGGCGTGAACTTGTAGCCCGCCTGCAGATAGCCGCCAGTCTCACTGATGTCGCCGAACTGGACCAGATCGCCGAAGATCTCGCCCAGGCCCTTGCCGGTATAGGCATTGGCCTTGAACATCCAGGGGCCGGGATTCCAGTTGCCGCCGAGCTCGAATCCTTCACTGTCGATCGAGCTCTTGATCGGCGTCGCCGCCGTGCCGCCGACACCTTTCAGGTCGATCTTGCTGTAATGCACGACAGCATAGGCCAGCCAGCTCTTGTCCTGCACGTGCAAGCGCGCCTCGAGCTGCGGGCGGAAACCGGGATTGCCCGCGGTCAGGTAGTTGACGTTGTCGCCCGGGCCACTCCACGACCCCTCGAAGGCACCCAGGTCAAGCCGCCATTTCGGACCGGACGATCCATGGTTCAGATCCTGCATCCACACGGCACCGGGGAAGCGCCAGCCGATCATGCCGACACCCAAGCCGAGCGGGAATGCGATATGGCTGAGCGAGGTCGTGACGTTGTCCAGCGGGAACATCAGGTCCCACTGCTGGCCGATCCTCACCGTACTGCCGGTCTGGACATTGTTCAAATCCATGTAGGCCTGGCGCAGGCGCGGAATCGGCTGCTGCTGGCTGTAGGCACCCGTGCCATTGAAGCCGCCGAAGAAGTCCATCTCGAGATGGCCGCTGCCACTCCAGTTATCGGTGAACTTGGAGCCCTTGAAGTCGAGCCAGAAGCGCGTGTTGCGCACATCGAAGCCGCTGAGCCTGCCTTTCGAGCCGGGAACCGGGAACTCGGCATTCTGGCCATTGCCAAAGACGAAAGACTTGCTCTGGGAAAACGCCGTAGCGCTGACGAACCCGTTCAGGCTCACCGATACGCCAGGCGCCGAGCTGAAGGCCGGCTCAGCGGGGTGGGCGGGCGGAGGCGGCGCCGCGGCGACCTTCGCGAGTTCGGCGTGCTGCTGTACCTGCTCGCCTTCCAGCCGTTGCAGGCTGTCGCGCAGCGCCTGCAATTCCTGCTGTTGCTGATCCAGCTGCTGTTGTTGCTTGTCGATCAGCGCGTGCAGGGCTTTTACTTCGCTCTGTTTGTGCGTGGTCGCCGCAAGAGTCGGGCTGGCCACGGCCAGACCCATGGCGACGGCCATGGCGAAGAACAGTGGATTTCGTCTCATGGCAGCTTCCCCTTGGTGGATGAACTGACAGCAATAGCCCGCTGGTTGCCGCAGCATTGGAGGCATCAGTGACTAGGGTGATATCTGAAGTCATCGTGCGTTTCAGGCTGAAAGATTACATCCGTGTGAAGGCACGATGAAAGGAATTTGAACGCGAATTTTCTACGACTTTGGTAGCGCATCATGCATCGATCGATTGAATTCGCAGTCGAAAGCGGACACACGTCGCCGGCCATCGTCAGCGAATCAACATGGCGGCGCACCCTCGCGGCGCTGTATCCCCATCGGTGCGAGGCCACATTTCATGAACGAAGACATCATCACGGGCGACGGTGGTCGGAGCATCTTGCGGATGTCGATCCCGGAGCCGGCGCGCAACGCCCTCACTGCGGCCAGCTCAGCTGGCCGTCATCAAGCCGGGAAGGGCGCCGGCAGCCAATTCTCTCGAAAATTTCAGGGCCGTCATTGCCGCATGCCCCGCCATGCACGCCGATGGCTACGACTGTTCGATGCCGTACAGTTCAGCAGCCGCAGACCAACGCCGTACCAGGAACCGTTATCGGATCCGTACCGGTTGCCGCAGGCGAGGGGCCGTCACGGAACGCCGCAATCTGGTTGACCCGCACCAGCGCGCCAGGCTTACCGACAGGCCTGCCAGATAGCGCGAGCCCCAGGGTTCGTGGGGGTTGAAGCGGGGTGCGAGTTCCCTTCCGGGTGGGCTTTCGAACTCCATGATTTCGCTGATCCGGCGCCGCGCCCGTACACCGAGCCGCCGCACCGGGTCATTGCCGATGACGATCCCGTATTCTCTTGCCTTCCAAGCCAGTGCGCCGGTCGTGCCGTTGAAGGTGACGGTGCCGAACAAGCGCCAGTCCTTGTCGGTGCGCGGCGGCGGTAATGCGGCGGCCCATGGGCGCCAGTCAGCCAGCAGGTCAATCGTCAGCGAGAACGGTTTCTTGCCAGGAATGTGCGACATGCGGCAGGCTCCTTGCGACAGATTGCTCGTGGAGCGGAGCCTGTCATCGGGCGGGTTAAAAGAAGGTTGCGATGTTGGGCTCTTCGTGGAAACGTGTGGGTGATTCCAGGCGGCCGATCGCGGCGCAGCCTTGCAGTGCAAGGCTTTGCAGGCGAAGCCTGCCGGATTAGGTCCGCCTGAAGGGTTAGGCGCCATTCCTTGAGGGCAGAACCATGAAATCGGAGACTGACTCCAGCGCGATTTCAGGGAAACCTTCTGCGATGGCTTCGGCCATCTGACGCCCGGCCTCTGGATCGACAGGGTCGAGAGCGAAGGCCCGCTCTCTGGCTTCTGCGCTCGGCCACTGCGCATAGCTGTACCACAAACCATCGGGACCACGATGCAGGCGAGAGCCAAGCGAGCCACGCTCGGAAAGCAATAGTTCTGACACTCGTGTCCACGCTCTCACAAATGACTCTTCGGCGCCTGCGTGCAGTCGCCACCGATACAAAACGGCGAACCCTGGACCCTTCGAATTCACGAGCTCACTTCCTTGGCTTCAGGCCCTAAGCCACCGACCTTGCGTAACCTTACCTAGCCCACGTCCGGCTATCAACCTGATGCAAAGCCGTACGTCGGATCTTCGGCCAAATCGCTTTGAACGCACTGTCAGCGGGCATCTGCCTCATGCTGTGAGGCCGCCATCAATCACCAGGCTATGCCCGACAACATAGGACGAAAGTGGCGAACTCAACCAAATAATCGCGTTGGCGATCTCTTGCGCTGAGCCTAATCTCCCGATTGGGATTTCCATAGCCAATTCGCTGTCCTGCTCCGTCCTTTCCTTCAGGCTGAGATGCGCAACACGTCGCTCTCTGCGCGGCGTAGCTGTAGGACCTGGACAGACGGCATTAATCCTGATTCCGTCCCCAATGTACTCTTTTGCTATTGATCGGGTCAGCCCTATCACCGCATGCTTTCCAGCGCTGTAAAGCGCCGCTTTTGGCGTTCCAGACAGGCCCGTTGTTGATGCGACATTCACGATCGTTCCGGAGTTTTTCCCGAGCATTGCGTCGATTTCGACGCGCATGCAGGAAAAAACGCCCTCAACATCAACCGACAACTGCTCCGAGACCTCCCGAGGAGCCATCTCATGGGCTCTCGCCAGCCTCAAGTCATAACCAACACTGTTGACTGCACAATCTAAACGTCCGAATTGACGAAGTACTGAGCTTAGAAGATTGTCTACCGACGCGGCCTTGCCAACGTCGCATTCAATGAAACAGGCGTCCGAACCAAGTGCGACGAGCGAACTAACGGCTGCGGCGCCGTGATCTTTGTTTCTCGACGCAACGACAACTTTGGTACCTTGCAAAGCAAACGCTCTTGCGGTTGCCAAGCCAATCCCTGTTGTTCCGCCGACAATCAACACGACCTTCGATGTCAGTTCGTAATTCATCTTTCCTGCTAACTACCTAATTGACCGACTTGGGCCGAGTTATACGCCTTAATGTAACGAAGCGAGGTTTTCGAAGCGGTTAGATCGGTTGCTTCTGCCGCACTCCCGGCGGTGATGGCGGAGTCCGGAAGCCACCTTATCGATCCAGGCCTTTTCAGCAGGATTCCGTCGGAAAAGCGGACTGCACTTGGGTAAGTCGACCAATCCAAGGCTGGTTGAACACCGCTACTACCAAACGCTACGCCAGCATCCGAAAGCATTAATTTCACTTCGGAGTCGAAACCCGGTCTGCTCCTGAATTTCATCATGAGCCCTTGCTTCGTCGCCCAAACTCCTATCGAGACCATCAATCCGAGGATCACGGCGAATAATCCGGCCTTGGCGACCATCGACGTGTGGACTGTGGCTACCGCGTAGGCTCCAAGCACCGCGCCAAAAATGCCGAACTGGACAGGTAGCCTCAGCAGCCATGGCCCTTGTCGGTATTGCCGATCGATCACGGTCCTGAAGTATTCGACATTGCTTCGATACTGATATTCGACTTGCATATGGTCACCCCTAAAATGTCCCACCAAGACCCCGCGTCATTGGCAGGCATTGCCCTTGTATCTCTTCCGCTTGCAACGTCCCCTTTCTTGCCGCAGCTTGCGCGGTCGTCGTAGAGCCTGCAAGGGCTGTCATGGAACCCCCCGGCACGGTGCCCTTTTTTGAAAAGTCAACGCCGCCCCCGGTTCCGGGCGTTCAATCACTTGGAGCCAAGCACTCGAGTCATGATGATGTCGCGCTGCGGATCGGTCCCCACGGGAAACACGTGCGCACCCACTTCCGCGAAGCCCCACTTCCTGTAGAAGGCGATGGCGCGTGGATTGTGCTCCCACACGCCGAGCCACACCTGGTCGGCGCCAGCAGCTTTTGCCAGTGCAATGGACTCGGCCATGAGATCCTGCGCGATGCCCTTGCCGTGCCACGCCTCGCGGACATACAGGCGCTGGATCTCGGCAGGCCGTTCGGCCTTGATGCAGTCGGGGGAATGTCCCCAGCGTAGCTGGGCGAATCCGACGAGTTGGCCATCGTGCTCACCGACCAGCGTTGCCATTTCCGGATCCGAGATTTCCCGCGCCTGGATGACCTCGCCGTAATGGGTCGCACAATGGAGGCGCATGTCTTCGGGCGTGTTGGCCGCCTCGAAGGTATGCCGGAAGGTCAGCTCCGCCAGTTCGGCGAGACGCGGCGCATCGGTTGATTCGGCTCGGCGAATGACGGGCAAGACTGACTCCAAGAGAACACCTGGTTGCATGAGGCTACTTTGATCTTGGGGCCATCGGGTTACCTCCGAACGCCAAAGTATGCGTGACGCGTACAAACTATGCCGTTGTCCCCAAATCACCCTTGACCTTGTCAGGGCAAACATAAGCTGCGATGTATTTGCCTTGACAACTATCTTTTGGGCAATAGAATACGCGGCATGAAACAGCTTCCGCACCCCGCCGAAACGATCAGCCCCGACGCGACGTCCACGCCCAGTCTTGGCGTGTTGCTGACGCTGGTGCGTTCCGAACTGGTGCGCGCGATCGAGGCGGAACTGGCCAGCCAGGGGCTGGACTTGAGTTTCACCCAGTACCTGATCCTGAAGAAGGCCCAGCAACTGGGGCCGCTGTCGGCCACCGAACTGGCCCGCGCGGTTGAACTGGATGGCGGCGCGATGACCCGGCAGCTCGACCACCTGGAGCGCAAGGGCTATCTGCGCCGCAGCCCGCACGCACAGGATCGCCGCGCCTTGCGCATCGAACTGACCGACGCCGGCAGCCGCATGTGGCAGGACACGGCGCTGGCCTGCGGCAATCGCGTGATGGTGGCCGCACAACGCTCGCTGAAACCGATCGAACAAACCCAGCTGTGCAATTACCTGGAACGCGTGCTGCACGCACTTCGCGACAAGAACTGAACTCCTCCGGATCCCATCATCATGCGTCTGCATCTACTTGCGGCTGTGTCCGCCCTGACTCTCGCGTTGACCGCTTGCGTCAGTCGCGGCGGTCTGCATCCGGACGGCACATCGATCGACCCGGCCTCGCTCCAGAGCGGGCATAGCCTGGCCGGCGTGAAGCTGTCCGCCGCCGCGTGGCCGTCTGCCGACTGGTGGCACGGGCTGGGCGACCCGCAGCTGGATGCCCTGATGCGCGAAGCGCTGCACGACAACCCGGGACTGGGCATGGCCGACGCGCGGGCACGCGCGGCGCAGGCCGAAGCCGGCCGCGTCGATGCCGCGCGCGGGCCCGACGTGACCGCCAATGCCAGCATTTCCGGCGCGCGCCTTCCCTCCACGGTGCTGCCCAGCGGTGGCCATTTCGAGCTGGCCAAATACGGCTATGTGAGCTTCAACTGGGGCCTGGATCTGTGGGGTGGCAAGCGTGCCGCCTGGCAGGCGGCGCTGGGCACGGCACGGGTGGCGCAGATCGAGGCGCGCGCCGCGCGCATCGAGCTGTCCGGCAATGTCGCGCGCGCCTACGCCGAGCTTGGCTATGCCTTCCGCCAGCAGGACCTGAGCGAGGCCGAGCTCGATCGCGCGAAGACCTCGCGTGAGCTGACCCGCCAGCGGGTTGCCGCCGGCATCGACAACCGGATCCAGCTGCGCCAGAGCGACGTCGAAGTGGATACCGCCACGCAGCAGCTTGCGCAGGCCACGCGGGTGATCGACGCAGCGCGTTCGTCGCTGGCGGTGCTGCTGGGCAAGGGCCCGGACCGCGGGCTGGACATCGCCCGGCCGCAGCTGCTCCAGCCGGGCGCGCTGGCGGTGCCGACCGACCTGCCGGTGGACCTGCTCGGTCATCGCGCCGACCTGGTGGCCGCGCGCTGGCGTGTCGAGGCTTCGCGCCAGGACATCAAGGCGGCCAAGGCCGAATTCATGCCGAACGTCAGCATCGGCGCGCTGGCCGGCGTGATCGCGCTGGGCGGCGGCAACCCGCTCAGCCTGCCGGCACGGTTCTACCAGGCCGGGCCGTCGATCAGCCTGCCGCTTTTCGATGGCGGTCGCCTGCGTGCCCAGCTGTCCTACCAGGACGCGCAGTACGACATCGCCGTGGCGCAGTACAACCAGACCCTGGTCGGTGCGCTCAACCAGGTCGCCGACGATGTGTCCGCGCTGCAGTCGCTGCACGAGCAGATCGCCGCCCAGCAGCGCGCGCAGAACGCCGCTGCCGACGCCTGGCACATGGCACAGCAACGCTACCGCGCCGGCATCGGCAACTATCTGGAGTCGCTCAGCGTACGCCGGCAACTGCTGGCCGCCGAGCAAGCCATGGCGGCGCTGCAAGCGCGGCAGGTCGATCTTTCGGTGCAATTGATCGAGGCCCTCGGCGGCGGTTTCCAGCCGCAGGCCGGCACGGTCGCACCCGCCCCATCTCCTACCCCTACACGTTCCTGAGGCAGCCTCATGTCCAGCCAGAATCCGGTCGTGGCCGAAACCCCGGCCGTACCAGAGCCGAAAAAAAACCCGCGCGGCATGCTGCTGCGCCTGCTCGGCGTCGTCGTGTTGCTCGGCCTGGTCGGCTGGGCGCTGTGGTATTTCCTCGACGGCCGCTGGTATGAGGGCACCGACGACGCCTACGTCAACGGCAACGTGGTGCAGATCACCCCGCAGATCGCCGGCACCGTGGTGAGCATCGGTGCCGACGATGGCGACCGGGTGCGTGCCGGCGAGGTGCTGGTGCGGTTCGACCCCAGCGACGCCGACGTGGCGCTGGCCGAAGCCAGGGCCAACCTGGCCAACACCGTGCGCAAGGTGCGCGGCCTGTACAGCAGCGTGACCGGCGCGCGGGCGGACGTGGCCGCGCGCAAGGTGGCGGTGGACAAGGCGCGTGCCGATTATCGACGCCGCCGCGACCTGGCCCGCTCGGGCGCGATCTCGGCCGAAGAGCTTGCGCACGCCCGCGACGCGCTGACCGCCGCCGAGAGCGGCCTGACCGCGGTCGAGCAGCAGTACCAGACCAGCAAGGTGCTGGTCGACGACACCGTGGTCGCCTCGCATCCGGACGTGCAGATCGCCGCTGCCCGGTTGCGGGCGGCCCTGCTGGCGGATTCGCGCACCACGCTGGTGGCGCCGGTGGACGGCTATGTGGCCGAACGCACGGTGCAGCTGGGTCAGCGCGTGCAGCCCGGCGCGCCCTTGATGGCGGTGGTGCCGCTGCACGGGGTGTGGATCGACGCGAACTTCAAGGAAACCCAGCTCACCGACATGCGCATCGGCCAGCCGGTACAGATCACCTCGGATGTCTACGGCAGCGCGGTGACCTACAAGGGCAGGGTGCAGAGCCTGGGCGTCGGCACCGGCAGCGCGTTCTCGCTGCTGCCGGCGCAGAACGCCACCGGCAACTGGATCAAGATCGTGCAACGCATCCCGGTGCGCGTGGTGTTCACCGATCCGCGGCAGCTGGACCAGCATCCGCTGCGCCTTGGCATGTCGCTGGCTGTCGAGGTCAACCTGCACGATCGCAGCGGCCCGACCCTGGCCACGCAATCGCCGACCCGTCCCGCTTTCAGCACCGCGATCTACCGGCAGCAACTGGACAAGGCCGCCGCGGAGATCGCGCAGATCATCCACGCCAACATGGGCGGCCACACCCGATGAAACCGGTGGCCACACCCGATGAAACCGTAGGAGCGCGCATGCGGTGCGCTCCTACAACGAACACCGGCTCCGATGACTACCCACTTCCGCCCGCCCAATCTGGCCCTGTCAACGATCGGTCTGTCGCTGGCCACCTTCATGCAAGTGCTGGACACGACGATCGCCAACGTGTCGCTGCCGACGATCGCCGGCAATCTTGGCGTGAGCAACGACCAGAGCACCTGGGTGATCACCTCGTTCGCGGTGAGCATGGCGATCGCGCTGCCGCTGACCGGCTTTCTCACCCGCCGCTTCGGCGAGGTGAAGCTGTTCGTGTGGTGCACGCTGCTGTTCTCGCTGGCCTCCTTCATGTGCGGAGTCTCGCAGAGCATGGGCATGCTGCTGGTATTCCGCGCGGTGCAGGGCGCGGTGGCCGGGCCGATGTATCCGGTCACCCAGAGCCTGCTGATCGGCATCTATCCGCCGGCCCGGCGCGGCATGGCGCTGGCGCTGCTGGCGATGGTGACGGTGGTGGCGCCGATCGCCGGCCCGATCCTCGGCGGCCTGATCACCGACAATTATTCCTGGCCGTGGATCTTCTTCATCAATGTGCCGATCGGCATCTTCGCCAGCACGGTGGTGGCCAGCCAGCTGCGCCTGAAAATGGAGAAGACCGAGCGCCCGAAGATCGATTACGTCGGCCTGATCAGCCTGATCATCGGCGTCGGCGCGCTGCAGATCGTGCTGGACAAGGGCAATGACGCGGACTGGTTCAACTCCAGCTTCATCATCATCACCAGCATCGTCTCGGCCGTCGCGCTGGCGATATTCCTGATCTGGGAGCTGACCGACAAGGATCCGATCGTCGATCTGCGGCTGTTCCGCCACCGCAACTTCACTGCCGGCACGCTGGCGATGGTGCTTGGCTATGCCGCGTTCTTCTCGATCGCCCTGCTGGTACCGCTGTGGCTGCAGCAGGATCTGGGCTACACCGCGATCTGGGCCGGCTACGCCACCGCGCCGCTGGGCGTGATCCCGATCCTGCTGACATTCTTCGTGGGCAAGTATGCCGGCCGCACCGACCTGCGACTGCTCGCCGCCGCGGCGTTCCTGGTGATGGGCGCAACCTGCTTCCTGCGCGCGAACTTCTACCTGCAGGTGGATTTCTACCACGTGGCGATGGCGCAGCTGCTGCAGGGTCTGGGCGTGGCCCTGTTCTTCATGCCGGTGCTGAGCATCCTGCTGTCGGATCTGCAGCAGAACGAGATTGCCGCCGGCTCAGGCCTGTCGACCTTCCTGCGCACCCTGGGCGGCAGCTTTTCCGCCTCGATCACGATCTTCCTGTGGAACCGCCGTTCGGTCGTTCACCATGAACAGCTGGCCGAGCACATCACCGCCTACAATCCGCTCGCGCAGGCCGCGATGAAGCAGCTTGGCCACGGCGATCCGCACCGCGCCGGCAGCATCCTCAACGGCATGATCACCCAGCAGGGCTCGCAGATCGCGTTCGACGAGGTGTTCCACATGCTGGGCTGGGTGTTCATCGGACTGATGCTCGTGATCTGGCTGGCCAGACCGCCGTTCACCCCGAAAGCCGCGGCAGCCAGCGGCGGGCACTGAATGCCGCGGCGCCGGCGGCCGGGAAATCCGACAGCCCGCGCTGGCGAGCTTTACAGCTGGAAAGCCACGCCGACCAGGGCCATCGTTTCGCCGTGATTGGGATGGTGCAGCGCGCCGTTGGAGACATGGCGGATCTCCATGCTGAAGTGCCGCTCCTGCCAACCCAGCGTGCTGTCGAATTCGTAGGCGCTGCTCAATGCCTGGGTCCGCGCCGTGTTGTACGCCGGCTGGAAGCTCACGAACAGGTGGTGGTACCAGTCGCCGGCATCGCCGTAATGCGCGCGCACGCCGCCGGCCAGCACCCAGGCATCCTCGGTCGTGCCATAGCGATTGTGGCGGTAGACACCGATGTCGCGGCCATGGATCCAGCCCAGCGAGACATCCGGCGACCAGCTGAAGCGGGTATTCCCGATGCGGTGTTCGTCGAACACGCTCTCGACGAATACCGTGGCGGTACTGCGGTGGCTCATGTAGCTGCGGCCGGCCTGCAGTTCCAGTCGGGCAGCGGCGGCGGGCAGGGCAGGCAGCAGCAGGCAGATCGCAATGATGAAGCGCCATGGCTGGTTGACGGACATACGCGGGGAACCTATCGGGCGGCGAATGGCACGGCTTTGATCTCGCCGCAGTCTACAGAAAGACCCCGCCCGCGGACTACGGCGCACGTTGCGCAGGCCATGCCGCCGCTGTTCGGTTCGCGAGTTTCAGCCGGGATGCCCGGCGGCCGGCGGGCATCGGGCCATGACCAGTGCCGGATTATTTTGCGGCGGTCGGCGCAAGCAGGCTGGCGCTGTCCAGATCCAGCGCGGTGGATTCCAGCAACGCCGCGTGCGGATGCGCCTTGCGCAGCGCGGCGGCGAATTGCGCGGTGTCGCCGACCACCACGACCTTGCTGCCGTCGGCATCCAGATGCTTGCGTGCATACGCCTCGACCTGCTTCGGCGTGACGGCCTGCACCTGCTTGATGTAGTTGCCGATCTGCCGCAGGTCGATGCCGTAGATCGCCAGCTCGGCGACCTGCGCGGCGAGCCCGTCCGTGGTTTCAAGGCGGCGGCCGTAGCCGCCGATCAGTGTCGCCTTGCGTGCGGCCAGCTCCGCCGCGGATACCGGTGAATGGCCGAGGCGGGCGAACTGGCCCAGCATCAGGTCGACCACCTGCGGCGCCGACGGATTCTTGGTCTGCGCCGCAGCCAGCCACAGCCCGGCATCGCTCATCGGTTCCAGCCGGCTGCTGGCGCCATAGGAGAGCCCGCGCTTGATGCGGATCTCCTCATTGAGCCGTGCCGAATACGAGCCACCCAGTACCGCATTGGCGACCATGCCGACGTAGTAGCCGGCATCGCTGCGCGCGGGCGCGGCATGGGCCACGACCACGCCGGCCTGGCCGGCGCCGCGCTGGTCGATCAGCAGGATCGCCGGCAAGCGGCTGGCGGCTTTCCCCACCGGCTTGACCGGCAGTGGCGCGACCGGTTTCTGCCAGTCGCCGAAGCTGGCCTGCGCCAGCTGCCGCGCCTGGGCCGGCGTGATGTCGCCGGTCAGGATCAGGATCGCGTTGTCCGGTCGATACAGCGTGCGATGCAGCTGCTGCACGTCGGTGCGGGTGATCCGCGCAATCGAAGCCGGCGTGCCGGTACGCGAATGGCCATAGGCCCCGTCGCCGAACACCCCGCGCGTGGCGGCCAGCGAAGCCAGTGCGGTGGGCCGGCTGAGCATCAGGCGCAGATCATCGATGGCCTGGATCTGCGCGCGCTTCAGCTCCGTGGCACTGAAAGCCGGCCGGCGCACCACGTCGGCCAGCAGACCCAGGGCCAGCGGCAGCTTGGGCGTGGTCACGGTGATGCCGACGGCACTTTCGTCCCAGCCGGCAGCGGCCGTCAGCGAACCACCGAGCGCCTCGGCGGCGGCGGCAATCTGGGGCGCGGTCTTGCCCGCGGCACCCTTGGTCAGCAGCTTCGCGGTGAGATCGGCCAGGCCGGCCAGGCGCGGCGGATCCATCTCGCCGCCGCTGCGCAGCACCAGTTGCGCGGTCACCAGCGGCAAGTCGGTGCGCTGCGCGCTGATCAGTTGCAGGCCGTTCGCCAGCGTCTGCGCGAACGGCGTCGGCACCGTCAGTTTCGGCGCCGGGCCGGGTGCCGGTGGCGCGTCCGGAAAGCCATCGGTGGCAACCGCGGCTGCGGCAGGCACCGCCAGCACGGCGCCGGCGACAGTCATGGCAGCCATAAAGACGGCCAGACGCAGGGCCTTCATCGAGCGGCTCATTTCGCTTCTCCCTTGCCCGCGCCCGGCGTTGCCGACGCCGCCTGCGGCAGATAATCGATGGTGACGCTGTGCGCCCCGGTGACATATTTCTGCAGCACGCGATGCACATCGGCGGCCGTGACCTTCTGCAACATGGCGAGGTCCGAGTTGACGTGTTGCGGACCGCCGTCGATCAGCGCTGCCTGGCCCAGTGCGAAGGCGATACCCTGCGCGGTCTGGCGCTGAGTCAGTTCGCCGGTCAACAGCTGGGTCTTCACCTTGTCCAGTTCCGCGGCGGGAATCGGCTGGGTCGCCAGCCAGACGATCTCCTCGTTCAGCAGCTTCTCCGCTTCGGCCGGCCGGTGACCGCTGGCGAGGATCGCATAGACGGTGAACAACCCCGGCCCGACCCGGCCATCCGCTTCGGCGCCGACCTGCTGGGCAACCTCGTGGCGATATACCAGCGACTGGTACAGGCGCGACGAATCGCCCTGCGACAGCAACGCGGCAGCCACCTGCAACGGGATGTAGTCGGCGCTGTCGGCGGCCGGCGGAATCAGCCAGGTCTGTACCAGCGCCGGCAAGGGTGCGGTGGCGCTGGTCACGGTGTAACGACGATTCTTCCTGCGCGCCGGCTCTTTCGCGGTGACCTGCGGCACCGGCGTGGACGGTTTGGGTATCCAGCCGAAGTAGCGGTCGACCCAGGCATCGAGCTGCTTCGGATCGAAATCGCCGGCCACGATCAGGGTGGCGTTGTCGGGGCGGTAGAACGTGTGGTGGAACTCGATCACGTCATGCAGCGACGCCGCTTCGAGATCCTCGATGCTGCCGATGGTCGGGCGCTTGTACGGATGCACCTTGTACGAGTACGGGTCGATCGCGTTGAACAGCTTGCCGTACGGCTGCGCCAGCACGCGCGTGCGGTACTCCTCTTCCACCACGGCGCGTTCGGATTTGAAGTTCTTCTCGTCGACGTTGAGGTTCGACAGCCGCTCGGCTTCGGCCCACAGCAGGGTCTGCAGGTAGTTGCTCGGTACCACCTCGAAATAGTTGGTGACATCGTCGCCGGTGGACGCATTGTTGGCGCCGCCGACGTCCTCGGTCAGCCGATCCATCTGTTCGGCATGCATGTGCTTCGTGCTCTTGAACATCAGGTGTTCGAACAGATGGGCGAAACCGGAACGCCCCCGCGGGTCGTCCCTGGAGCCGACGTGGTACCACATCTGCACCGCCACGTTCGGGCTGGCATGGTTCTCCACGCTGAGCACCTGCAGGCCGTTCGGCAGGGTGCGTTGGTGATACCGGATCGGCGGGATGCTCAGCTCCGCTGCGGTCGACGGCGGCACGGCGGCCGCGCTCAGCAGGACGAGTGAGGCCAGCAAGGCGGCCGGGCGCAAGCGCAGGGTCATTCTTCACGTTCCCTTCGGACAATGTCCAACCATAGCAAGACGGCCGGGTGGAGCGCCCGTGACTTCCGGCCCAGACGACGACAGGGGACGTCACGTACCATCTGCCTGTTCGGCCGGTAGCGACGGATCGGCATCCGGGGTGCCAAGGTCCGTTTGCCGTCGCTGCAAACCCGTTTCACCCGATGACCTTTGTCCACGACGCCAGGCTTCGCCGCCTGCAACACCAGAGGCTTCCCGATGCAGACGGCACGCCGCGAGTCCGTCCTTGCCAACCGCAATTTCCGCCTGCTGTTCGGCGGCAGCACGATCTCGATGCTGGGCGACCAGTTCACCCTGGTGGCGCTGCCCTGGCTGGTGCTGAAACTCACCGGCGACCCTGCCGCGCTCGGTCTGGTGCTCGCCGCGATGGCGTTGCCGCGCGCCGCCTTCATGCTGATCGGTGGCGCGGTGGTCGACCGGCTGTCGCCACGGCGGGTGCTGTTGTCCGCGCGCGGCGTGAATGCACTGCTGGTGGCCCTGCTCGCCGCGCTGGTACTGCTGGGCGGCATTCAGATGTGGCTGGTGTATGCGATCGCGCTGGGGATCGGCCTGTCCACCGCGTTTGCCTATCCGGCCGGCTCGGCGATCCTGCCGCAGCTGATGACGCCGCAACAGCTGCAGCCGGCCAATGCGCTGGTGATGGGCATGCGCCAGCTCAGCATGTTCATCGGCCCGGCACTGGCTGGCGCGGTGATCAGCGTCGGCGCGCACGCGAACCACGCGCACCGGATGGCCGATGCCGGCGGGCTGGGTCTCGCCTTCGGCATCGATGCGGCGAGCTTCCTGTTCTCGCTGGGCTCGCTGCTGCTGATCCGCGTGCACGGCGATTTCCATCCGAAGCCGCCGACCGGCGGCGTGCTGGCCAACGTGGCCAGTGGGATCCGGGCGATCTGGGCCGACCTGCCGCTGCGCGCCTTCATCCTCTACGCCGCCGTGGTCTCGGTCTTCGTCGGCGGCCCGCTGCAGGTCGGCCTGCCCGTGCTGGCGAATACCCGACTGGATCTGGGCGCGGCCTCGCTGGGTATCCTGATGACCGCCAACGGTGGCGGCATGCTGCTGGGCAGTGCACTGTCCGGCCTTGCAAGCCGCTTCGTGCGCGGCCGGCTCGGCCTGATGGTGTTGACCATCGATAGCATCGCCGGCCTGGCGCTGGCGGCACTGGCGCTGGTGCATTCGACCGGCGCCGGCGTGGTGCTGCTGGCCGGCACCGGCGTGCTGGGAGGCATCGCGCAGATCGCCATCGTCACGTGGATCCAGCGCCGGGTCGCGCCGGAGATGATGGGCCGCACCATGAGCGTGCTGATGTTCACCTTCATGGGCCTGGGCCCGATCTCGGCCGCCGCGGCCGGCAGCCTGCTGAAAGTGATTTCGCTGCCGACACTGTTCGTCGGCGCCGGACTGCTGCTCACCGCGATCGCCCTCGGCTGCATGAGCAGCCCGGCGCTGCGCAGCATCGGCAAGGCACCGGCGACGGAGGCTGGTGAGCCCTAGCTCGCCTCAATGCCTCAGCCGCACACTCTTCAATTTCGTACCCACGTGGAAGCGCGAGGGTGGCGCCAGGTTGTCGCGAATGACGTCGAACAGCGGGTTGATCTGCGCCGGGTCCTGCAGATGGCGGAGCACTGCGGCCGCCGCCAGCTGGGCCACTTCCATCGGCAACGGCAGTCTGGCTTCGGGCCAGAACGCCAGTTCGATCGCACTGAGCCGTTTGGCGCCATCCAGGTGGGGCAGCAGCTCGTTGTAGACGGCCAGTTGTTGTTCGTTCTGCGCATCGTCGCGATTGGGCGCGACCATCACCCGGAAGGCGGCCTGATTGGAGGTCTTGAGAAAGCTGTCATAGGCCGCCAGGCAGCCGGAAAACAGCGCACGACTGGTCAGCGCCGCGGAGGTCTGCTGGGCATCGGCCTCATGTTGCACAGTCGCGACCGCGAAGCGCACCGGCAGACGGCCGACCAGGGTGGCCAGCGTGCTCTCGGCAGCGCCGAGCTCGCGTTCGAGCGGGCGGCTCAGCTGCGGCGCCACCTGCTGCAGCCAGGATGAACCCTCGACGGTACTGGACATCGACAAGCCTTCGCGCACGCTGCGCATCGCCGACGCGGCCTCGCTGAGCATGGCCCAGGCGACCGGGATCGTGGGCCAGCACAGGATCCGCACGAACAGATCCTGCTCCACCGCCTCCCCCACGAAGGCGACTTGTCCGGGGTCCAGCCCCGGTGTCAGCAATGGCGACGTGCGGCCCGCGGTCTTCTTCGGCACCCCGGCGCCCTTATCGTGCGCGGACATGGTTGCGCCTGACACGGGATATCGCGGTTGGGGCGGGTTCGTCCTCGGCATGCCATGGACGACCGGACTTGCGCTCGATGTATTCGCGGATCAACCGGCGCACGACCTGCGAGGGTGTAGCGTCCTCTTCCGCGCACAGGCGTTCGAGCACCGCCTTCTTGCGCGGGTCGATTAGGACGGTCAATCGGGCGGTGCGGTTCTCTACGGGCATGCGCGTGTTTTCTGCCTTACCTTTTCAGGTCAAATTCGATGATAATACGGTTATCATGAAATTCGCACAAACGCGGGCCCTGACCCACGGCATCCCAGGGATTCGAAAGGTGTGAACGGGATCGCATCGACTACTGCACTAACCGCGTTGCTCAGCTTGATCGCCGCCTGGCTGGTGCTGGGCGCGCTCGGTCTGGCACGCCCGAACAGCATCCGCTGGGTCGCCCGCACCTTGTTCCCGGTGGGCGCGCTGATCGCGCTGGGCGTGGCCGGCACGGGTGCGGTGGCGCTGACGGCGCACTTTTCCGCGCAGACCGCCGTGCTTCCGCTCGGACTGCCGAACCTGCCCTTCCACGTACGGCTGGATGCGCTGTCCGGGTTCTTCCTGCTGCTGCTGGGCAGCGCGGGGGCCGGCATTTCGATCTTCGCCGCCGGCTATTTCCGGGCGGGTGAAGGCACCGCGCCGGGGATGATGGGCCTGCAGTACCACCTGTTTCTGGCCAGCATGGCCCTGGTCATCCTGGCCGACGACGCCTACATGTTCATGGTGGCCTGGGAAACCATGGCGCTGAGTTCGTATTTCCTGGTGGTCACCCAGCATCGCATCCCCGAAATCCGGCGCGCCGGTTTTCTGTACCTGCTGATGGCGCATGTCGGTGCATTGGGAATCCTGCTGTGCTTCGGCGTGCTGCAGGGCGGCAGCTGGCTGATGACCTTCGATGCGATGCGCGGCGCCACGCTGGCGCCGGCCTGGGCCAGTGCGGCGTTCGTGCTGGCGCTGCTCGGCTTCGGCGCCAAGGCCGGCCTGGTGCCGCTGCATGTGTGGTTGCCCGAAGCGCACCCCGCCGCGCCGTCGCCGGTGTCGGCGATGATGAGTGGCCTGATGCTCAAGGTCGCGGTCTACGGTATGTTGCGGGTCAGCTGGGATCTGCTGCATGCCGGCCCCTGGTGGTGGGGTTTGCTGACCCTGGGCGTGGGCCTGGGCACGGCCATGTACGGCGCCATCTTCGCCGCCGTGCAGACCGACATGAAACGCCTGCTGGCGTATTCCTCGATCGAGAACATCGGGTTGATCTTTGCGGGTATCGGCCTGGCCCTGCTGTGCCGCAGTTTCGACATGCGCCTACTCGCGGCACTGGCCCTGGCGGCGGCGCTGATCCACTCGTTCAATCATGCGTTGTTCAAGAGCCTGCTGTTTCTCGCCACCGGCTCGGTGCTGCATGCGACCGGCGAACGCAGCCTGGGCAAGCTCGGCGGATTGATCCGCTACATGCCGTGGGTGGCGGCGCTGGCACTGATCGGTTCGCTCGCCATTGCCGGGTTGCCGCCGCTCAACGGGTTCGTCTCGGAGTGGCTGCTGCTGCAGGCATTCCTGCAGACGCCGCAGATTCCGCACGCCTTCCTGAACATGATCGTGCCGCTGGGCGCGGCGATCGTGTCGCTGACGGCGGCGCTGGCCGGCTACGTGATGGTGAAATTCTACGGCGTGGTGTTTCTCGGCCAGCCGCGCGAGCGCGCGCTGGAGCAGGCGCATCCCGCCGGCTGGCTGGAGCGGGCCGGCCTGAGCTGGCTGGCACTGGGTTGCGTGCTGGTCGGTGTGTTTCCCCAGGTCGCGCTGGATGTCGTGGGTCGCATCACCGGGCAACTGGTCGGCGCGACCGTGCAGCGCGGACCGTCGCCCTGGTGGATGACGCCGCTCGCCTCGAACCAGGCCTCGTACAGCGGCCTGTGGCTGTGGGCCGGCCTGGTGCTGGTGATGGCTGCCACGTTCGTGCTGGTGCGCCGGTTCTATCACGGTCGCGTCCGCCGCACACCGGCATGGGATTGCGGCTACCGCTGGCAGACGCCGCGCATGCAGGATTCGGCCGAGGGTTTCGGCCAGCCGATCCGCCATCTGTTCGGGCCGGTGTTCCGCATGCAGCGCGAACTGCCGCTGCCGTCCGACCCGCAACCGCAGTACCGCGTGCAGGTCGAGGAGCACGTCTGGCACGCGCTCTACCTGCCGCTGTCGCGCTTCGTGCTGCGTACCGCCGAGCGGGTGACGATCCTGCAGGGCGGGCGGCTGGCGACCTATCTGCTGTACAGCTTCCTGACCCTGATCCTGCTGCTGGTGTGGGTCCTGTGAGCGCCGCGGCATACGCATGGCAGCTGGGCGAGTGCGTGCTGGCGATCGCGCTGGCGCCGCTGTTCGCCGGCTGGGTCGGGCAATGCCGGGCCTGGCTGCAGAACCGCTCCGCGCCGCCGCTGTGGCAACCCTACCGGGTGCTGCGCAAGCTGTTCCACAAGGACGTGGCGCTGGCGACCCATGCGTCCTGGCTGTTCCGCTCGGCGCCCTATGTGGTGTTCGCCACGATGGTGGTGGCCGCGGCGATCATTCCTTCGGTGACGACCGACCTGCCGCTGGCCCGGGTGGCCGATGCGATCGCGCTGGTGGGCGTGTTCGCCACCGGGCGCGTATTCATGTCGCTCGCGGCGATGGACGTGGGTACCGCGTTCGGCTCGATGGGCGCCCGCCGCGAGATGATGATCGGATTTCTCACCGAGCCGGCGCTGCTGATGGTGCTGTTCAGCGCCTTCATGGCGTTCGGCAGCACCGCGTTGCCCCGCGTGGTGGAGGCCGTGCTGCGGCAGCCGCACATCATGTTGCACCCGAGCCTGTTCTTCGCCGCGGTCGCGTTCGTGATGGTGCTGCTGGCGGAAAACGCACGCCTGCCGGTCGACAACCCGACGACCCATCTCGAGCTGACGATGATCCACGAGTCGATGACCCTGGAGTATTCGGGGCGGCATCTGGCATTGATCGAGTGGGCCGCCTGGCTGAAGCTGTTCAACTACGCCTGCATCGGCTTCACGCTGTTCATGCCCTGGGGCGTCGCCGTGCACGGTGCCGGCCCCGGCCTGCTGGTGCTGGCGATCGGCGCCCTGATCGCCAAGCTGGTCGTCGCCGGCGCCGCGCTCGCGCTGCTTGAAAGCATCACGGCCAAGCTGCGGCTGTTCCGTGCGCCGGAGTTTCTGACCATGGCGTTCCTGCTCGCCGTGCTCGGCCTGCTCGTGCACCTGCTGCTGGAAGTGTGAAGCCATGGCCCACTTGAACCTCGCCACCCAATTCGTGCAGATGCTGGCCGGCGCCTTGTTGCTGATCTCCTTCGCCATGCTGGCCGAACGGCGCAGCCGCCGGCTGCTGATCCTGCTGGTGTGGCAAGGTGCCGTACTGGTGGCCTCGACCCTGCTGGTGGCGTCCACGGCCCACCTCACGCACCTGTTCTATTCGGCCGCGCTGACCCTGGTGCTCAAGGTGTGCGTGTTGCCGTGGATCCTGTTCCGCCTGATGCGCAAGCTGGGGATCGAACGCGACAACGAGCCGCTGGTCAATCTGCCGACGCTGATGCTAGTCGGCCTGGGCCTGGTGATCTTCGCGTTCGGCCTGGCGCAGCCGGTCAGCGCGCTGGCCACGACCGTGCTGCGCGATACGCTGGGGATCGCGCTGGCGGTCATCCTGCTGTCGTTCCTGATGATACTGGCCCGCCGCAAGGCGTTTACCCAGGTGATCGGTTTCCTGTCGCTGGAAAACGGCCTGTTCTTCGCCGCCACCAGCACGACCTACGGCATGCCGATGGTGGTGGAACTCGGCATGGCGCTTGACCTGCTGGTGGCGGTGTTCATCTTCGGCATCTTCTTTTTCCATATCCGGGAGCAGTTCGACAGCCTCGATCTGGACCAGCTCGAATCTCTCAAGGAGGATTGACGTGGAGATTCTGCTGGTCCTGGGTTGTCCCCTGCTTGGCGCGATGCTGCTCGCCGTCGTCGGCGCGAAACGGTATGCCGCCGAAGTGAGCGTGGCGATCAGCCTCGCCACCTTGCTGGCGGCCGCGGCGCTGGTGCTCAGGATCATCCACGGCGGCTCGATGACCGCCCTGCATGAAGAGTTCTTCATCGACCCGTTCAATGTGTTCCTGGTCGCGCTGACCGCCTTGGTCGGTTTCACCACTTCCGTGTTTTCGCGTCCCTACATGCGCATCGAAGCCGAACACGGCCGGCTCACGCCGGGGCGGCTGCGGCTGTACCACAGCATGTACCAGCTGTTCATGGCCGCCATGCTGCTGGCGCTGACCACCAACAACATGGGCTTTCTGTGGGTCTCGATGGAAATGGCCACGCTGTCGACGGTACTGCTGGTTTCGCTGTATCGCACGCGGGCCAGCGTCGAGGCGGCCTGGAAGTACTTCATCCTGTGCGGCGTGGGCATTGCGCTGGCGCTGTTCGGCACCGCGCTGCTGTACGCCGCCGCCGAGAGCGTGCTCGGCGGCGAGGGCATGAACGCCTTGCTGTGGACGCATCTGAATGCGGTCAAGGGTCAGCTGGAACCGCGGGTGATGGGTCTGGCCTTCGTCTTCCTGCTGGTCGGCTACGGTACCAAGGTCGGACTGGCGCCGCTGCACAACTGGCTTCCGGATGCGCATGCCGAAGGTCCGACGCCGGTGTCGGCGGTGCTGTCCGGCCTGCTGCTCAACGTCGCGCTGTATGCCGTGATCCGCTGCAAGATCCTCGCCGACGGGGCGCTGCATTCGACGCTGCCGGGCCACATGCTGATGAGCTTCGGCCTGCTGTCGACGGTGCTGGCGAGCTTCTTCCTGTGGCGTCAGCGCGACATCAAGCGGCTGTTCGCGTATTCCTCGATCGAGCACATGGGCATCATCACCTTTGCGTTCGGCATGGGCGGCCCGATCGCCAACTTCGCAGCGCTGCTGCACATGACGATGCACTCGCTGACGAAGTCCGCGATCTTCTTTGCCGCCGGTCATGCCACGCAGCTGTCGGGCACGCAGCGCATGGACAAGATCCGCGGCCTGCTGGCGATTCATCCCAGCGTGGGCTGGGGACTGATGCTCGGCGGCCTGGCGATTCTCGGCATGCCGCCGTTCGGGGTCTTCACCAGCGAATACCTGGTGCTGATCACGGCGATGCGGGATCATCCGTGGGCCACGCCGATCCTGCTGGGCGCCCTGGCGGTCGCCTTCGCGGCGATCTTCAGTCGCCTGCAACCGATGGTGTTCGGCGACACGGACGACCGGCCGTTGCCGCACACGCCGGCACTGGTTCCGGTATTCATCCATCTGGGCATCGTGCTGATGATGGGTGTGTACATTCCGCCAGCCCTGGCCGAGTGGTATCGCCTGGCGGCCCGGCTGATTGCCGGCTGATGGGATGACGACATGACCGATGATTCGCTCAAGCCCGAAGACCTCCGCCTGCCCGCCAACGTGACGGCACGGCGGGTGGTGGTCGATGCCGCGCAATGGCGGGCCTGCGCGCAGCGTCTGCACGACCAGGGCGCTGGCCTGCTCACCCTGTGGGGCACCGACGACCGCGACCGCGATGGCGTCTTTCGCGTATTCGCCGCGCTGCTGTTGCCCGATCAGGTGGTGGTGCTGGAGCACGCGCTGGCCGGCGGGCATACCGTGTACCCCGCGCTTGGCCACTTGTTCCCGGTGGCCGACCGCCTGCAGCGTGCGTTGTACGACCTGCTCGGGTTGCGGGCCGATGCGGGGGATGGCCGACCGTGGTTGCGCCATGGCGGCTGGCCCGAGAACATCTTTCCGCTGCGCCGCGACGTGGGCGCCACCCAGAGTTATGCCATTCATGCCAAACCCTATCCGTTCGTGCCGGTCAGCGGCGACGGGGTGCATGAAATCGCCGTGGGTCCGGTGCACGCCGGGACGATCGAGCCGGGCCATTTCCGCTTTTCCGTGGTGGGCGAGAAAGTGCTGCGGCTGGAGGAACGCCTTGGCTATGCCCACAAGGGCATCGCCAAACGCTTCGACAGACTGCCCTTGCAGGAAGGCCATCGCCTGGCGGCCCGGCTCTGCGGCGACAGCACGGTGGCGTTTTCCTGGGCCTACTGCGCCGCGCTGGAAGCGATCACCGAAACCGAACTGCCGCGCCGTGCCGCCGCCCTTCGCGCACTGGCGCTCGAGCGCGAGCGCATCGCCAATCATCTGGGCGACCTGGGCGGTCTGGGCAACGATGCCGGCCTGGCTTTCGGCCTGGTGCAGTTCTCCAGCCTGAAGGAGCAACTGGTCCGTCTCAACCAGGACGCCTTCGGCCAGCGTTACCTGTTCGACTACCTGCTCCCCGGCGGCGTCGTCATCGACCTTGGCGCACGCATGATCCGCAGCATGCTCGACGAAGTGGCGATGCTGGAACAGGCGGTGTCCAGCCTGCGCGCGATTTTCGACGACCATGCCGGCGTGCAGGATCGCTTCCGCGATGCGGGCCGGCTCAGCCCCGAACTGGCCAGGGCACACGGTGCCATCGGGCTGGTCGGACGCGCCTCCGGCATCGCCCGCGACGCGCGGATCGACCTGCCGTGGCCACCTTACGATGTGCTGCAACCCCGCCGCGTGCTGCGCTCCGAAGGCGACGTCGCCGCGCGCGTGCAGGTTCGCTTCGATGAAATCATGGATTCCCTGCGCTTGTGCCAGTCGCTGCTGCAGACCCTGCCGGAGGGACCGGGCCTCGTTCCGGTGCCGGCGGCGCCGCCGGGCCGACTGGGACTGGGCCTGATCGAGGGCTGGCGCGGGCCGGTGCTGATCGCCCTGGAAACGGCGCCGGACAACCGTGTGCGGCACTGCCACGCGCACGATTCGTCGTGGCAGAACTGGCCGCTGATCGAACACGCGATGATCGGCAACATCGTTCCGGATTTCCCGCTGATCAACAAGTCATTCAACCTCGCCTACAGCGGTCACGACGGGTAAGTCACCATGTTCAGCATCCTGGCACGCATCCGGCGCACCGGCATTCTCAGCGAACCCTTGCCGACACCCGAGGCACGCGACGCACCACTGGAAAAACTGCAGCGGGACCTGCAATCCGTGTTCGGTCGCGCACTGCGCATCCGCCATGTGGACGCCGGATCGTGCAACGGCTGCGAACTGGAAATCCACGCGCTTTCGAACCCGTACTACAACCTCGAGGGCAGCGGCATCGCGTTCGTGGCCAGCCCGCGGCATGCCGATGTGCTGCTGGTCACCGGCCCGGTGTCGGTCAACATGGAAGAAGCGCTCAAGCGCACGTACGAGGCGATGCCCGATCCCAAATGGGTGCTGGCGGTCGGTGACTGCAGTACCTGCACCGGCGTGTTCGGGGTGAACTATGCGACGCGCGGCCGCGTCGCCGACGTCATCCCGGTCGATGCCGTGGTCAACGGCTGTCCGCCGACGCCGCTGGCACTGCTGCGTGGCCTGCTGCAGATCACCGGGCACGCGCCGCCCAAAGCATCGCCGAGCGCCGTCCCAGCCGATTCCTGATCGATCCGTGCCGCCAGCAGGGGAATCTCGAATAGCCTGGTTCCTGGCACTGGTAGGAGCGCACCCTGTGCGCGAATGCTCTTGGCGCCCGATGCGCAGGAGCGCGCCTGTGCGCGATGCTTTTGCCGCGCGTGAATGAAGAGCATTCGCGCACAGGGTGCGCTCCTACCGGGACGGGTATGCCCGTCGCCGGGGCACCGAAGTGCGCGAACCCTTCGTCACGATCCGGCACGCGCAAACAACAACGGACGCCGAGGCGTCCGTTGTTGTTGTGCCGTGTTGTGGCGACCGGTTCAGATCGAGTAGTACATCTGGAACTCCAGCGGATGGGTGCTGGCGCGGTAGCGGGTGACTTCCTTCATCTTCACTTCGATGTAGGCGTCGATGAAGTCGTCGGTGAACACGCCGCCGGCCTTGAGGAAGTCGCGATCCTTGTCCAGCGATTCCAGCGCGGCGTCGAGGCTGGAGCACACCTGCGGGATGTTCTTCTCCTCTTCCGGCGGCAGGTCGTACAGATCCTTGTCGGCCGGTGCACCCGGGTCGATCTTGTTGAGGATCCCGTCGAGGCCGGCCATCATCAGCGCGGTGAAGGTGAGGTAGCCCGACTGCATCGGGTCGGGGAAGCGCACCTCGATGCGGCGGCCCTTCGGACTGGCGACATACGGGATGCGGCAGCTTGCCGAGCGGTTGCGTGCCGAATAGGCCAGCATCACCGGCGCCTCGAAGCCCGGCACCAGGCGCTTGTAGCTGTTGGTGGTGGAGTTGGCGAACGCGTTGATCGCCTTGGCATGCTTGAAGATGCCGCCGATGTACCACAGCGCGGTCTGCGACAGGCCGCCATAGAGGTCGCCGGCGAACAGGTTGGTGCCGTCCTTGGACAGCGACTGGTGCACATGCATGCCGCTGCCGTTGTCGCCCACGATGGGTTTCGGCATGAAGGTGACGGTCTTGCCGTTCTGGTGGGCGACGTTCTTGACCACGTACTTCATGGTGATCAGCTCGTCCGCCTTCTTCACCAGCGTGTTGAACTTGACGCCGATCTCGCACTGGCCGGCGTTGGCCACCTCGTGATGGTGCACCTCGACTGTCTGGCCAAGCGATTCGAGCACCTTGCACATGTCGGCGCGCAGGTCGCCCAGCGAGTCGACCGGGCTGACCGGGAAATAGCCGCCCTTCACGCCCGGGCGGTGGCCGCTGTTGCCTTCGTCATACTTGTTGCGCGACGACCACGCCGCTTCCTCGGACTCGATCTCGTAGAACACGCGGCCCATGTCGTTCTGCCAGCGCACCGAATCGAAGATGAAGAATTCCGGTTCCGGTCCGAAGAACGCCGTGTCGGCGACGCCGGTGGATTTCAGATACGCCTCGCCGCGCTTGGCGATCGAGCGCGGGTCGCGGCCGTAGGCCTGCATCGTCGACGGTTCCAGCACATCGCAGTGCAGTACCAGCAGGGTATGTGTGCTGAATGGATCGAGGTAGGCCGTGTCCGGATCCGGCATCAGGATCATGTCCGACTCGTTGATGCCCTTCCAGCCGGTGATCGAGGAGCCGTCGAACATCTTGCCGTCCTCAAACGTCGACTCGTCGATCGTATGGGCCGGGAAGCTGACATGGTGGTGCACGCCGAGCATGTCGGCGAAACGGAAGTCGACGAAATCGACTTCGTGTTCCTGGATCAGATCGAGCACTTTCTGGGCAGACATAGAACAACCTCGGAGGGTGGGTGGTGGGTCGTGTTTGTTGATCCGGATCGCAAACAGCTTGCGTACCACGCGATTTTCCCCTTCTGCGCCAGCGAAGGGGAGGGTCGGCGTGGGTGCGCTCAAATTGAATGCATTCGTCCCGAACCGTTAGCAAGACCGATGCCATGGCATTAAACCACGCAACGACGGGCGCTTGCGCGCTACGACGACGCCTGTGACGCGGTATCTTGCATCAAACATGCACAAACTTTCATGCTGTTTGCACCAAATTGCATCAAGCAGGCGCCGGACCCGCGCCAACGGCACGGGTCCGGCGAAGCTCATACCTCGTAGGCAGTCTCGCCGTGCGAGGTGATGTCCAGCCCCTCACGCTCCGCATCCGCACTGACCCGCAGGCCAAACACCGCCTTTACCACCAGGTAGGCCAGCAGCGATACCAGGCCGCTCCATCCCAGCGTAATAACTATGCCCAACGCCTGGATCCCGAGCTGATGGACGATCGAGAAATCCGCGGCGCCGATACCGCCCAGTGCCGGCGCGGTGAACACGCCGGTGAGCAGGGCACCGACGATGCCGCCGATGCCGTGCACACCGAAGACGTCCAGCGCATCGTCGGCGCGCAGGATCTTCTTCAACCCGGTCACGCCCCATACGCAGCACACACTGGCCAGCGCACCCACCGCCAGCGCACCCATCGGCCCGACCGTACCGCACGCTGGGGTGATGCCGACTAGGCCGGCGACGGCACCCGAGGCACCGCCGAGCATCGAGGGCTTGCCCTTGGTGAGGGCTTCGAGCATCAGCCAGGCCAGCACCGCCGCCGCCGTCGCCAGCAAGGTGTTGATGAAGGCCAGCGCGGCACCGGAGTTGGCCTCCAGATTGGAGCCGGCGTTGAAACCGAACCAGCCGACCCACAGCAGCGCCGCACCGATCATGGTGAAGGTCACGTTGTGCGGCTTGATCGCCTCGCGACCGAAGCCCAGTCGCGGACCGAGCAGATAGGCACCCACCAGACCGGCGATACCGGCATTGATATGCACCACCGTGCCGCCGGCAAAATCCAGCGCCCCCAAGCCAAGCAGGTAACCGCCCGGGCCCCACACCATGTGCGCGATCGGCAGATAGGCGAAAGTAAACCAAATCGCCGTGAACAGCAGCACGGCACGGAAGCGCATCCGCTCGGCGAGCGAACCGACGATCAACGCCCCGGTGATGCCGGCGAAGGTCGACTGGAACGCGATGAACACATACTCCGGCAGTTTCACGCTGGCGGTGAACGTATCCGACAGCGTGTCCTTGGTTACCCCATGCAGGAACAGCTTGTGGAAGTCGCCGATGACGGCGCTGCCACTGTCGAACGCCAGGCTGTAGCCGTACACCACCCACAGCACCAGGATCATCGAGAACACCGTCATCACCTGCATCAGCACCGACAGCACGTTCTTCGAGCGCACCAGGCCACCGTAGAACAGCGCCAGCCCGGGCACGGTCATCAACAGCACCAGCAGCGTGGACGTGAGCATCCACGCCACGTCGCCCTTGTCGACCACCGGTGGCGCCACCGCCGCTGCGGTCTGGGCGTGCAGCAACGGTGCGGCCAGCGTCGTCAGCAGGACGGTGGCAACCATCGGCAACCACCTGCGCATCGTACGGAACAGCTTCATGTCTTTCATGGAAACCTCGGGCAATGGGATCAGAGGGCGTCGGCGTCGAGATCGCCGGTACGAATGCGGATGACCTGCTCCACGGTGCTGACGAACATCTTGCCGTCACCCACGCTGCCGGTCCTGGCGGCCTGCTGGATGGCCTCCAGCGCCGCGTCGAGCAACTCGTCCGTGACGACCGCCTCGATCTTGATCTTGGGCAGGAAATCGACGGTGTATTCGGCACCGCGATAGAGCTCGGTATGACCTTTCTGGCGACCGAAGCCACGCACCTCGCTTACCGTGAGCCCGCTGACGCCGACCTGCATGAGGGCCTCGCGGACTTCGTCGAGCTTGTATGGCCGAATGATGCTGCTGATCAGTTTCATGCATGTCTCCCGGGTTGAAGCCGTAGCGGCGATCCACCGCAAACGGCGGATGCTCGTTCAGAATGCTTTTTAAAATCGAGAATACCGCTGGCACAGCGAAATGCAGTGGGTGTGGCGGCAGGCATGAGTCCCGTCCGTGCAAGCCACACGGGTTGCGCGAAAGCTGACGGCGGCAAGCTCATCGCAACCGGCTCCCGCCCGATCTCGCGTGCCGCATGAGAAGGCATCGGCATCAAAACAGAATGCCGGTTTCAAGCATCACGCGCGACTGCGACGTGCTGTCTAAATTCTGTCCAAACACGAAGCCCGGCGTGGTGCTGCTCGCCTTCACGTAGGAAATTTCCGCCCGCACAAACAGCAGCTTGTTCTGGTAGGTGGGCGTGAAGGTAAGCGACCACGCCTTGCTGCCCGGCCCA
>SCRF01000016.1 GCA_004322005.1 Rhodanobacter sp.
CGCGCGGCCTGAGGCCGCGCGCAGCTTGCTTTTGATCAAAAAAACACCGACGGAAACGTGCCCCATGCAAGTGACCCGCGCCGAACAACCGCTTGCCCGCGACATAGACAAACGCTCGCTGGCCGATGCACGTCACGACCGCATCTTCCAGCGGGTACTGAAGTTCTGCGCCCTGCTGGTTCTGGCGACATTGCTGGGTGCGGCATTGTCGACATTGTGGGGCGGGCGCGAGGTGCTGTTCGGGCACGGCCTGCATTTTCTCACCAGCGACACGTGGAATCCGGTCACCGACGACTACGGCGCCATGGCCCCGATCTTCGGCACCCTGGTGACCTCGGTGATCGCCCTGGTGCTTGCAGTACCCGTGAGTTTCGGCATTGCCATCTTCCTGACCGAGATCGCCCCCGCCTGGATGCGCGGACCGGTAAGTGCGGCCATCGAGTTGCTCGCCGGCATTCCCTCGATCATCTACGGCATGTGGGGCCTGTTCGTGTTTGTGCCGTTCATGGCCAACATCGAACCCGCACTGTCGAACATACTGGGCAGACTGCCGTTGATCGGCCAGTTGTTCCAGGGTCCACCGCTGGGGCTGGGTCTTTTGACGGCGGGCATCGTGCTGGCCGTGATGATCCTGCCATTCATTTCCTCGGTGATGCGCGAAGTGTTCCAGACCGTGCCTACGCGGTTGAAGGAATCGTCCTATGCGCTCGGTTCCACCACGTGGGAGGTGCTGTGGGATATCGTGCTTCCCTACACACGTTCGGCGGTCATCGGCGGCATCTTCCTTGGCCTGGGTCGCGCGCTCGGTGAAACCATGGCGGTAACCTTCGTGCTGGGCAATTCCTACAACATCACCTCGTCGCTGCTGATGCCCGGCACGTCGATCTCCTCCAGCATCGCCAACGAATTCAACGAGGCCGTGGGCATCCATCGGTCCGCGCTCATTGCACTGGGCTTCCTGCTGTTCGTGGTCACCTTTGTCGTGCTGCTTGTCGCGCGCCTGATGCTGCACCAGCTGGCCAAGCGGGAGGGCAGGTAATGTCAGCTGCCGGCATCTATCTTCGCCGCCGTATCACCAACGTGGGGGCGCTGATCTTCGGCAGTCTCGCGACCGCATTGGGCCTGCTTTTCCTGGTGTGGATCCTGTGGGTGACGATCAGCAACGGTATCAGCTCGATCCATCTGAACCTGTTCACCAAGATCACCGCCTATGCCGACCAGGGCGGCCTTTCCAATGCCATCGTCGGCAGTCTGATCATGGATCTGATGGCACTGCTGATCTGCGCCCCGATCGGCGTGATGGCCGGAACCTATCTGGCCGAGTATGCCAATCGCACCCGTCTGGGTTCCTCAATCCGCTTCCTCAACGACATCCTGCTGTCGGCGCCGTCAATCGTAATGGGCCTGTTCGTCTACGTGATCATCGTGCTGCCGATGTCGAACATGACCCACGGCAACATCTCGTTCTCCGGCTTTGCCGGCGGTGTGGCGCTGGCCCTGATCGGCCTGCCGGTCATCGTGCGCACCACCGACGAAATGCTCCAGCTGGTGCCCGGCACGCTGCGCGAGGCGGCGCTGTCGCTGGGCGTGCCGCAGTGGAAGCTCACCGTCCAGGTGCTGATCCGCGCGGCCAGCTCCGGTATCCTGACCGGCATCCTGCTGGCCCTGGCCCGGCTGGCCGGCGAGACGGCACCGCTGCTGTTCACCGCCTTCGGCAACAATTTCATGACCTTGCATCCGCTGGACAAGATGGCCAGCCTGCCGATAGCGATCTACCAGTACACCAACGATCCAAGCCCGGCCATGCATTCGATCGCCTGGGCCGGAGCGTTGCTGATCACGCTTTTCGTGCTGGCATTGAGCCTGCTGACACGCCTGCTGTTTTCGCGCAAGAAGGTGAGCTATGAATGACCTTGCCGCCGCCATCGCGGCGCCCCTGGCCGATGTCCAGGAGAACACCAAGATCAAGGTGCGTGACGTGCACTTCTACTACAGCGGCTTCCAGGCGCTGAAAGGCGTCAGCATGGACATCCCGGAAAAGCAGGTCACCGCCATCATCGGGCCGTCCGGTTGCGGCAAGTCCACCCTGTTGCGCATCTTCAACCGCATCTACGCGATCTATCCCAAGCTGGAGGCCACGGGCACGATCGAGCTGGACGGCGAGAACATCCTCGACCCCGGTTATTCGATGAATCGCCTGCGCAGCAAGGTCGGCATGGTGTTCCAGAAGCCGGTACCGTTTCCGATGACGATTTTCGAGAACGTGGCCTATGGCATCCGCCATCACGAAAAGCTGTCCAAACCCGTCATGGCCGATCGCGTCGAGCAGGCGCTGCGCAGCGCCGCACTGTGGGACGAGGTGAAAGACAAGCTCAAGCAGAACGCGCTCGGTCTCTCCGGTGGTCAGCAGCAGCGGCTGTGCATCGCTCGCGCCATCGCGCTGAAACCCGAGGTGCTGCTGCTGGACGAGCCGACCTCGGCGCTCGATCCGATCGCTACCAGCCGCATCGAACAATTGGTGGAGGAGCTCAAGAGCGAGTACACCATAGTCATCGTCACCCACAACATGCAGCAGGCGGCTCGCGTCTCCGATTGCACCGGCTTCATGTACATCGGCGAGCTGATCGAGTTCGGCAACACCGAAAAGATCTTCACCAAACCGGACAAGAAGCAGACCGAGGACTACATCACCGGACGTTTCGGATAATCATGGCAACACTCCCTCTGCCCTGCAGGCAGCAGTTCCCTCGGCGGAGAGATGGCCAGGGTGTGAGGCCACGTCGCCCCGCGCCCCCTACCCCAAGCATGCGAGCACCGATATGAGCAGCACCGGAAAAGACCACATCATCAAAAGCTACGACAGCGAGCTGAGCCGCCTTACCGGCGAAATCGTGCGCATGGGAGAACTGTCGGTCAGCCAGCTGGAGTCAGCGATCGACGTGATCGGTCGCCGTGACGAACGCGCTGCCCGGCGCGTAGTGGACAACGATGAAGCGATAGACCATCTCGAACAGGAAATCAGCCATGACGTGGTGCGCCTGCTCGCCCTGCGCGCACCAATGGCCGGCGACCTGCGCAACGTGTTCGCCGCCCTGCGTATCGCCGCCGACATCGAACGCATCGGCGACTATGCCGCCAACGTGGCCAAGCGTTCGATTCCACTGTCGATGATGCCGCCGATACCCCCGACCAAGGGCCTTGACTACCTTGCCGAACTGGCGGCTGAAGAAGTGCGCGACGTGCTGAAGGCCTATCACGAGCAGGATGCCGAGCGTGCCTACCAAGTATGGAAAGACGATGCCGAGCTGGACGAAGCCTACACCGGTTACTTCCGCCAGCTGCTCACCTACATGATGGAAGATCCGCGCAACATCACGCCCTGCACGCACCTGCTGTTCATGGCCAAGAACATCGAACGGATTGGCGACCACGCCACCAATATCGCCGAAAGCGTGTGGTATCAGGTGCATGGTGAGCCGCTCACCAAGCAGCGCCCGAACCGTGACCTGACCTCAAGCCCGGAGTCGGTGAATCTCGGCGACAAACCCGCCAAGTAGTCACTCGATTCAGAGCCAGGTGATAGCGGCCGGCGGGAACAAGCGGCGGGCGGGCGTCACTCAGCGTTGGATCGCTGACGACGGACTACAACGGACGATACGGCGGAAATACTTGCTGCAGGCATCGTCTGATGCTCGGGCCGGTCTGAGGCAGCACCCGGGAAAATGCCGGGGCGACTGGTTTATCCAACCCCGATTTTGCCCAACCCCGATGATGAGCGCTGAATTGGTCGGGGCGGCGAGATTCGAACTCGCGACCACTACGCCCCCAGCGTAGTGCGCTACCAGGCTGCGCTACGCCCCGACGAAACAGCGAATGTGCATTCTAACAGAATCCCGGCGATCGCCGAAAGCCGTCCGTTCAACGCCGAAGAAGCAGCAGCACTTCTTCCAGTTCCATCCGCACCTGGCGCACGATCTGGTGCGAGATGCTTGCTTCCATCCGTGCCTGCGGACCTTCCAGCCGTGCACGCGCACCGCTGATGGTGAAACCTTCGTCGTACAACAATGAACGTATCTGGCGGATCATCAATACGTCGTGGCGCTGGTAATAGCGGCGGTTGCCGCGGCGCTTGACCGGATTGAGCGCGGGAAACTCCTGCTCCCAATACCGCAGCACGTGGGGTTTCACACCGCACAACTCGCCGACTTCACCGATGGTGAAGTAGCGCTTGGCCGGAATCGCCGGCAGCTCGGTGTTATTCCCTTGATCCAGCATAACCTTCGACTCTTGCCTTGAGTTTCTGCCCTGGTCGGAATGTCACTACGCGCCGGGCCGAGATGGGAATCTCTTCACCGGTTTTCGGATTGCGTCCCGGTCGCTGATTTTTCAACCGCAGATCGAAATTGCCGAACCCGGACAATTTCACCTGCTCGCCCTTTTCGAGCGCTTCGCGAACCACCTCGAAGTAGGCGTCCACGAATTCCTTCGCCTCGCGCTTGTTGAGCCCCACGTCGAGGAAAAGCCGCTCGGCCATTTCCGCCTTGGTCAGCGCCATCTCATCCTCGCAACTTTGCCCTGCATGTTTGCTCCAACGCAGCTATCGCTTCTCGTACGCAACGGTCCGCGTCGTCGTCAGTAAGGGTGCGTGAAGCGTCCTGTAAAATCAAGCCCATAGCGAGACTTTTTCTGCCCACATCGACCCCTCTGCCACTGTACCGGTCAAACAGCCGCAGCTCTTTCAGGCGCGCGCCGAGGGTGGCGCGCACAACTTGCTCAATTTGTGACCAGTTGATCTCTTCCGGCAAGTCCAGCGCAATGTCGCGGCGTACCGAGGGGAAATGCGGAACCGGCTTCGCCTGCGGCAGGCGCCGCGCCAGCACCGGCTCCAGCGCCAGTTCCAGCACGTGGACATCGGCCCCCAGATCCAGCGACTTGGCCAGCTGCGGGTGCAGCGCACCAAGATAGCCGACCGTGACGCCATCACGCGCGACGCGCGCACCGCGCCCGGGATGCAGCCAGCCGGACAGCTGGTCGGCGTGCACCGACCAGCGCTGCGGCTCGCCGCCCCAGGCGATCAATGCGTCCAGATCGCCCTTGAGATCGTGGAAATCCAGCAATCGGGGAGACTCGCCCCATTGCTCCGCGCGTGCGTGGCCGCAGGCGACGATGGCCAGGCTCGGCGTTTCCACCGGCGGATCGCCCGCTTGAAGAGTCCGGCCATGGATGGCCGGTTCTTCGCGCAGGGACGCGTCTTGTTGAAATACCCGCGCGACCTCGAACAACCGCACCCTTTCCTGCTGGCGGGCGCGATTGTGCCGCAATGCCTCGATCAGGCCCGGCAGCAGCGAGGGTCGCATCACCGCCAGATCCGCCGACAGCGGATTGGCCAGGGGCACCAGCCGTTCGGTGAAGCCCCAACGCGCCAGCAGATCGGCCGCCACGAAGGACAGGTTCACCGCCTCGTGATAGCCGCGCGCGGCCAGCTGTTCGCGCAGCGCCAGTTCGCCGATGCGCGCTTCCGGCTCGATCGCCAGCGCGAGCGCGCCGGTGGGCGAATGGGTGGGAATGTTGTCGTAGCCGAAGATGCGCGCGACTTCCTCGATCAGGTCCTCCTCGCGCTCGATGTCGAAGCGGCTGCTCGGCGCGGTGACCTGCCAGCCGTTCGCCGTTGCGGTCACGTGCATGCCCAGCGCAGTGAAGATACGCGTCACTTCGGCATCGGCCACGTCCACGCCCAACACCCGCTTGAGCCGCATCCGACGCAGCGTCACGGTCGGCGGCGGCGGCAGGTCGGCAAGGTTTTCCGCCCGCAGCACCGGCCCGACCCGGCCGCCGGCAATCGCCAGCAACAGCCCGCTGGCGCGCTCCAACGCACGGCGCGGCAGCTCGGGATCGACACCTCGCTCGAAACGGTGCGAGGCATCGGTGTGCAGGCCGAGCTTGCGCGCACGGCCCATGATCGCCGCCGGCGCGAAATGCGCGGATTCGAGGAAGACGTTGCGGGTAGCGTCGGTGACGCGCGAGTCGTAACCGCCCATCACGCCGGCCACGGCCAAAGCCTTGTGCTCGTCGGCGATCAGCACGAAGCCTTCGTCCAGCTTCGCTTCGTTGCCGTCGAGCAGCTTCAGCGACTCGCCGGCACCGGCATGACGCACCACGATATCGCCTTGCAGCGTGTCGTTATCGAACGCGTGCAGCGGCTGCCCCAGTTCCAGCATCACGTAGTTGGTGATGTCGACGACCGCGCTGATCGGACGCAGGCCGGCGCGGCGCAGGCGCTCGGCCAGCCACAACGGCGTGCGTGCCGCCGGATCAATGCCCTCGACGATGCGGCCCAGATAGCGCGGCGCATCCTTGCCTGCCTGCAGCCGGATGCCACGGCGCGCCTCGCTGGCAACCGGTGCATCCACCTGTGCCGGCACCTTCACCGCACTGCCGAACAGCGCGGCGACATCGTGCGCCAGGCCGTACAAGCCCAGGCAATCGGGTCGATTCGGCGTGAGCTTCAACTCGATGCTGGCATCGGGCAGTCCGAGGCAGTCGGCCAGCGGCTGGCCGATCGGCGCATCCAGCGGCAACTCCAGCAGGCCCGAGGCATCGGTGTCGATGCCCAGCTCCTTCGCCGAGCACAGCATGCCGCACGATTCGACGCCGCGCAGCTTCGCCGCCGTGATGGAAATACCACCGGGCAGCTTCGCACCCACCATCGCCAGCGGCACCTTGATGCCCACGCGCGCGTTCGGCGCGCCACAGACGATCTGCAGCGGCGCGCCCTGCCCCACATCGACCTTGCATACCCGCAGGCGATCGGCTTGCGGATGCGGCTCGGCTGCGACGATCTCGGCCACCACCACGCCGGCGAGCTCCTCGCCCAGCGGGGTCAGCTCTTCCACTTCCAGCCCGGCCATGGTCAGTGCATGGGCCAGCGCCGCCCGATCGGCCTTGATGTCGACCAGCTCGCGCAGCCAGTTCTCGGAGAATTTCATCACAGGCCTCGGGACCGGGGGCCAGGGGCCGGGGATCGGTCCGCAAAACGTCTCATCGCCATATCGAATGTCCTTCGCTTGTCAACGCCCACATCAAGAACTCCTGCCAGCCCCGGCCTCGCCACCAGTCCCTGGTCCCCACTAGGCAAACTGTTTCAAAAACCGCAAGTCGTTCTCGAAGAACGCGCGCAGGTCGGACACGCCGTAGCGCAGCATCGCGAAGCGCTCCACGCCCAGCCCGAAGGCGAAACCGGTGTAGCGCTCGGGGTCGATGCCGCAGTTCTTCAGTACGTTCGGATGCACCATGCCGCAACCGAGCACTTCCAGCCAGCGCGACTGGCCGTCCTCGGTCTCCCAGCGGATATCCACCTCGGCCGACGGTTCGGTGAAGGGGAAATAGCTGGGGCGGAAGCGCATCTCGAAATCGCGCTCGAAGAAGGCGCGCACAAACTCCGCCAGGGTGCCCTTCAGGTCGGCGAAACTGGAGGTCTCGTCGACCAGCAGGCCCTCGATCTGGTGGAACATCGGGGAGTGGGTCTGGTCCGAGTCGCTGCGGTAGACCTTGCCTGGCGCGATGATGCGGATCGGCGGCTGGCGACCGGCCATCGCACGGATCTGCACCGGCGAGGTATGCGTGCGCAGCAACCGCCCGTCACCGAAGTAGAACGTATCGTGCATGGCGCGCGCCGGGTGGTGCGGCGGGAAATTCAGCGCCTCGAAGTTGTGCCAGTCGTCCTCGATCTCCGGACCGTCGGCACGCTGGTAGCCCAATCGCGCGAAGATCGATGCGATGCGCTCCAGCGCACGGGTGATCGGATGGATGCCACCGCGTTCGCCATCACGGCCGGGCAGGCTGATGTCGAGCTTCTCGGAGGCGAGGCGGCGATCCAGCTCGGCCTGCTCCAGCCTCTGCTTGCGCCCGGCCAATGCCTCGGCGAGCCGATCCTTGACCTGGTTGACCTCCGCGCCGCGCGCCTTGCGCGCATCCGGAGCCAGTGTGCCCAGCGTCTTCAGGGCAGCGGTGACAATGCCGTTCTTGCCCAGCAAGCCCACGCGCAGCGCATCGAGTGCCTCCAGCGTTTCTGCCTTGTCGATATCGGCCAGCGCCTGTGCGGCGCGGCTTTCCAGATCGTCCATAGAGATGCGCTTCCGGCTTTGCCCCTCTCCCCTGCGGGGAGAGGGCTGGGGTGAGGGATCGCTCTTGCGTTGCGCCCGCAATTGAAGCGGTTTCAACAAGGACGGAGCAAGCCCCGGACCCTCACCTCAATCCTCTCCCCAGAGGAAACAAGAGCAGGGGAGAGGAGGCAATCGCAAAGAGCGTTCATCCAAATAAAAACGGGGAGGAGGCGTTTGGCCTCCTCCCCGCTTGCTTTACATCATATCGTGCCGGCGCCCGCGCGCCGGACGATCAAGCGGCCAGACTGGCCTTGGCCTTCTCGGCAATCACTTCGAACGCCTTGATGTCGTGCACGGCGATGTCGGCCAGCACCTTGCGGTCAACCGTGATGCCAGCCTTGTTCAGACCATTGATCAGGCGGCTGTAGGACAGGCCGAACATGCGTGCAGCGGCGTTGATGCGCACGATCCACAGTGCGCGGAACTGGCGCTTGCGCTGTTTGCGGCCGATATAGGCGTACTGACCGGCCTTGATGACCGCCTGGTTGGCGACCCGGAAGACCTTGCGGCGGGCATTGTAGTAGCCCTTCGCGCGGCCGATGACTTTCTTGTGACGACGACGGGCGGTAACGCCACGCTTTACACGAGCCATGGTTTATCTCCTCGTCTTACAAGTACGGCAACATGCGCGCTACACCCTTGGTGTCGCACGCCTTGAGATGGTTCTTGGCACGCAGGCCACGTTTCTGCTTGGTCGACTTCTTGGTCAGAATGTGTGACTTGAAGGCGTGACCGCACTTGATTTTGCCCGACGCGGTCTTGCGAAAACGCTTCGCCGCCGCCCGGTTGGTCTTGATCTTGGGCATGGTAATGCTCCCTGATGGGGGTAACCCCGGTTTCTGACTGATCTGGCGGCGACCTTGATCCTGCTCGGGACCATGCCACGCTTTCCGTCCTGCCATGATCGGCTCACGACCCTTCCAGACGGGTCGAACCGGCGATTATACGCAGTTCATGCAACCGATGCCAGTAGGAGCACACCCTGTGCGCGATGCCAGCGCACCCTGTGCGCGATGCCGTAGGAGCCCGCTTGCGGGCGATGCTTTGCTTTCATGACTCGCAAGAGCCAAGAGCATCGCCCGCAAGCGGGCTCCTACGGCATCTCCCTCAAGAGCGTCGCGCACAGGGTGCGCTCCTACGGCAGAACGCGGCAGTCCAGTGCCGCGGCGCGGCTATTTTTTCTTCGGCCCGATCATCATCACCATCTGGCGCCCTTCCAGGCGCGGATAGGACTCGATCTGGCCGTTCTCGCCGACGTCTTCCTGGATCTTCTTCGCCAGGTTCTGGCCAAGGTCCTGATGCGACATCTCGCGGCCGCGGAAGCGGATGGTGACCTTGACCTTGTCACCCTCTTCGAGGAAGCGAAGCATGTTGCGCAGCTTGATCTGGTAGTCGCCCACGTCGGTGACCGGACGGAACTTCACCTCCTTGATCTCGACCTGCTTCTGCTTCTTCTTGGCGGCCTGCGCCTTCTTCTGGGCTTCGAACTTGAACTTGCCGTAATCCATGATGCGGCAGACCGGCGGATCGCCGTTCGGCTGGATTTCGACCAGATCCATGCCGGCTTCCTGCGCCAGCGCCAGCGCCTCGTCGCGGGTGAGAATGCCCAGTTGCTCCGCCTCGGCGCCGATCACGCGTACGCGCGGAACGCGGATTTCCGAGTTGCGACGATTACCCTTGTTGTCGGTGGTTGCGATACCACGATCCTCCAGAAGAAGTGTTGATTGGACCGAACAGTGCTATCAGCGCTGCGTCTCGGCCTGCAGACGTTCGATGAAGTCGGCCAGCGGCATGCTGCCCAGATCCTCGCCCGAACGGGTACGAACGGCAATGGTACCAGTCTCTTTCTCGCGGTCACCGACCACCAGCAGATAAGGCACTTTCTGCATTGTATGTTCGCGGATTTTATAGCCGACCTTTTCGTTGCGCAAATCGGACTGTACCCGGAAACCTTTGTCGACAAGGGTTTGCGTCACTTGGCTGGCGTAAACCCCCTGTGCATCGGTGATATTGACGACCACCGCCTGCACCGGCGCCAGCCAGGCCGGCAGCAACCCGGCATGGTGCTCGATCAGAATACCAATGAAACGCTCCATCGAACCGACGATCGCCCGGTGCAGCATCACCGGATGCCGTTTTTGCGACTGTTCGTCCACATATTCGGCGCCCAGGCGTTCGGGCATCATGAAATCGACCTGCATGGTGCCGACCTGCCAGGCGCGGCCGATCGAGTCTTTCATGTGGTATTCGATCTTCGGGCCATAGAACGCGCCCTCGCCCGGCAACTCCTCCCATTCCACGCCGGCCGCGGACAATGCCGTACGCAAGGCGGCCTCGGCACGATCCCAGACCTCATCGCTGCCGATGCGCTTGTCCGGACGCAACGCGATCTTCAGGCCGATGTCCTGGAACCCGAAGTCGGCGTAGACCTGCATCGCCTGGCGGTGGAACGCGGTGACTTCCGATTCGATCTGCGCGGCGGTGCAGAAAATGTGACCGTCGTCCTGGGTGAACGCGCGCACCCGCATGATGCCGTGCAGCGCGCCGGACGGCTCGTTGCGATGGCAGCCGCCGAACTCGCCGTAGCGGATCGGCAGCTCGCGGTAGCTGTGCAGGCCGGTGTTGAAGATCTGCACGTGACCCGGGCAGTTCATCGGCTTCAGCGCGTAGGTGTGCTTCTCCGATTCGGTGAAGAACATGTTCTCGGCATAGTTGTCCCAATGGCCGGATTTCTTCCACAACGACACATCCAGCACCTGTGGGCAGCGCACTTCCTGGTAGCCGCTCTTGCGGTACACGCCGCGCATGTACTGCTCCACCTGCTGCCAGATCGCCCAGCCGTTCGGGTGCCAGAACACCATACCCGGGCCTTCTTCCTGCTGGTGGAACAGGTCCAGCGCCTTGCCGAGCTTGCGGTGATCGCGCTTCTCGGCTTCCTCAAGCTGGTGCAGATGCGCCTTCAGATCCTTGTCGTTCAACCACGCGGTGCCGTAGATGCGGGTGAGCATCGCGTTGTTCGAATCGCCGCGCCAGTAGGCGCCGGCCACCTTCATCAGCTTGAAGGCGCGCAGCTTGCCGGTATTGGGCACATGCGGGCCGCGGCACAGATCGGTGAACTCGCCCTGCGTATACAGCGACAGAGCCTCGGTGGCCGGGATCGACTCGATGATCTCGGCCTTGTAGTTCTCGCCCAACCCGCGGAAAAACGCCACCGCCTCGTCGCGCGATTTCACGCTGCGCGTCACCGGCAATTGTTCGGCGACGATCTTTTCCATCTCCGCCTCGATCTTCGGCAGATCCTCGGGCGTGAACGGCCGCTCGTAGGCGAAATCGTAGAAGAACCCGTTGTCGATCACCGGACCGATCGTGACCTGCGCCCCCGGGTACAGGCGCTGCACGGCCTGCCCCATCACGTGCGCGGTGGAGTGGCGCAGGATGTCCAGTGCCTCGGGGCTCTTGTCGGTGACGATCTGCACGCTGGCGTCATGGTCAATCGGAAAGCTGGCATCGACCAGTTGGCCATCCACCTTGCCGGCCAGGGTCGCCTTGGCCAGACCGGCGCCGATCGAGGCGGCCACGTCCTGCACGGTAACGGGATGCTCGAACGGCCGCTTGCTGCCGTCGGGTAGCGTGATCTCGATCATTTCTGAAGCACCTGGAAGCACGCGGGGAGAGGCGTGCGTTTTTTTGATGGGGACTGTGGTCATGGCCCGCCCCGGTTTCACGACCCACCGCGATCCACCCGGACGACGGACAAAAATAAAGGGCCTCACGCCCTTTATCCGGAACGCGGGGCGCAGAGGCTCAGCAGCAGTGGAAGCGGGTAGTCGCCATGTCGCACACTCGGCCGGCGAAGAACGCAGGCCACCTTCATCGGGGAAACCATTGTCGAAAAGCTAGTTTAGCCCAGATCGGCTGTCAATCCTCACCATCGCGGCCGCAGCGCCATGCGTGGGCGATAGAATGAGCCGCACACTTCGAGGACAGTCCATGCGCATTCTGGTCACCGGCACCGCCGGCTTCATCGGCGCCGCGCTGGCGCAGCGCCTGCTGGCGCGCGGCGATGAGGTCTGCGGCTTCGACAACCACAACCACTACTACGATCCCGCGCTGAAGGAAGCGCGGCTGGCGCAGTTCATCGACCACCCCCTTTACACCCATCATCGCGCCGACCTCGCCGATGCTGCCGCGGTGGATCGGGCGTTCGCCACGTTCAGGCCGCAGCGCGTGGCGAACCTGGCCGCGCAGGCCGGCGTGCGCTATTCGCTGCAGCACCCGCAGGTCTATGCGTCGAGCAACCTGGTCGGCTTCGTCAACATCCTCGAAGCCTGCCGGCATGGCGACGTGGAGCATCTGGTCTACGCCTCGTCCAGCTCGGTCTACGGCGCCAACCGCAAACTGCCTTTCGCGGTGGAGGATGCGGTCGATCACCCGGTCAGCCTGTATGCGGCGACCAAGAAGGCCAATGAGCTGATGGCGCATACCTACAGTCACCTGTACGGCCTGCCCACCACCGGCCTGCGCTTCTTCACCGTGTACGGGCCGTGGGGCCGGCCGGACATGTCGCCGATGCTGTTCGCCGACCGGATCAGTCGCGGCGAGCCGATCGACGTGTTCAACCACGGCCGGCACAGCCGCGACTTCACCTACATCGACGACGTCGTCGAGGGCGTGATCCGCACGCTCGACCGGGTCGCCCGACCCGCTCCGGGCTACGACCCGATCCAGCCGAGCCCCGGCTTGTCCAGCGCGCCTTACCGCCTCTACAACATCGGCAACGATCAGCCGGTGCAGTTGCTGCGCTTCATCGAACTGCTGGAGCAGAACCTCGGCCGCACGGTGGAGAAACGCCTGCTACCGATGCAGCCCGGCGATGTTCCCGATACCTGGGCCGACGTATCGGCGCTGCGCCGTGACATGGGCTACGCACCGAACACCTCGATCGAGGATGGCGTGGCGCGCTTCGTGGCGTGGTATCGCGGGTATCGCGGCCTCGCCTGATAGGTCGTCCGCACTGCCCCTTGTAGGAGCCCGCTCGCGGGCGATGCTCTTGATCCTTTTCCCGGGCCACAGAAAGGGCATCGCCCACAAGTGGGCTCCTACAACAACAACAGCAACACAGGGCTCAGAACGGTTTGGCGATCACCAGGTAGATCACGGCAAGCAGCAACACGGTCGGGATCTCGTTGATCCAGCGCAGCGCCCGCGACGACGGCAGCGCACCGCCGGCAATATTGCGCTTGAGCAAGCGGCCACACCAGGTGAAATAGACCAGCAACAACGCCACCAGGGTCAGCTTGGCATCCATCCAGTGCATCGGGCCGACCATGTTCGGCAAGGCTGCGGGAAATACCCTCCAGCCCTGCCACAGCAGCACCCCGAACACGAACGCGATGCCGAATACCATGTGACCGAACGAATACAGTCGGCGCCCCATCAGCTGCAGCCGCGTCTGTACCGCCGGTTCGTGGGTGGTCTCGGTCAGATTCACCAGAATCCTGGGCAGATAAAGCACCGTGGCCATCCAGGCCATGACGAACAGCAGGTGCAGGCTCTTGATCAGCAGATAGGTCATCATGAAAAGGGCGTCCCTGGGCACTGCGGTGCGCAGCGGACGCGATTATAAGGAATGAGTGGAGAGATGGTGAGAAACGGGTGAAGACCGCACTGCCGATCACTCTGCACCCACTCCTCTCCACTCACTTCTCTCATTCACTCCTCCCGCCTCACTTCGCTGCCCCGATCCGCGACAACAGCGCCTGCAACAGGCGCTGTTGCTGTGCGGCATCGAGTGGCGCGTTGTGTCGATCGGTCAACAGGAAGAAATCCTCGACGCGTTCACCGAAGGTCGCGATGCGTGCATCGTGCACCCGCACTTCGGTTTGCAGCATCACCTGTGCCACCGCGGCCAGCAAACCCGGACGGTCGGTACCGACCAGAGCGAGCTGGGTACGTCCACCGGCGGCATGGAAACTGATCTTCGGCGTCATCTGGAAATGCTTCTGATGGCGCGACATGCCGCGTTTGCTCGGCTGCACGCCGGCCGATTGCGCCAGAGCGCGCTGCAGTCGCTGCTGCAGCTCCTCCGCGCGTGCCGGGCTGGCCGGTTGCTGGCTCTCCGCCTCGAGCAGCAGGAACGTATCCAGCGCGATGCCGGTCGGTGAACTCAGGATGCGCGATTCCATCACCGAGAAATGCAACCGGTCCAGCACCGCGGTCACCGTGGCGAACAGCCCATCACGGTCGGGCGTGTAGACGAACAGCTCGGTGCTGCCGCGCACCGACAACGGATGCACCGCGACCAGCGGCACGGCGCCCTGCGCGCGCAGGATCGCGCCGGTCTGCCAGGCGACCTGTTCCGGCCGATGACGCAGGAAGCTGAGCTGCGGAAAATCGGCCCAGACGCGTACGACGTCGGCTTCGGCAAAGCCGTCGTTCATCAGCAGGGCGAGCGCATACTCGGAGCATTCGCGTACGCGAATCCCGGCGTCGCGCGGCAGATCCACGTCGCTGCGCAAGGCATACCGGGTGGTGGCATGCAGATCCGACAACAGCCGGTCCTTCCAGCCGTTCCACAGCCGCGGGCTGGTGCCGATGATATCGGCGATGGTCAGCAGGTACAGCTGGCCCAGCCGCTCGCGATCGCCGACCAGCTCCGCAAACCGGTGCACCACGTCGGGGTCGGTGATGTCCTGGCGCTGCGCGGTGGTGCTCATCAGCAAATGCCAGCGCACCAGCCAGGCGACCCGCTCGATGTCGACCCTGGGCAACCCGAGCCGGACGCAGAACGCGCGTGCATCCTGCTCACCCAGCACCGCATGATCGCCACCGCGGCCCTTGGCGATGTCATGAAACAGCGCCGCCAGCAACAGTATTTCCGGTTTGGACAACTTGCCCCATATCTCGCAGGCCAGCGGAAACTCCTGTTTTGCCGAAGCCTCGGCAAAACGTGCCAGCTGACGCAGCACGCGCAAGGTATGTTCGTCGACGGTGTACACGTGGAACAAGTCGTATTGCATGCGGCCGAAGACCTTGCCGAATGCCGGCAGGATGGCCGCCAGCAGGCCATGGCGATTCATGCCCCACAATGCCTTCACCGCCGACGCGCCACGGCGAAGCAGTTGCAGGAAAGCCGCCAGCACCTCGCGATCTTCCGACAGCGCATCGCCGAGCGCATCGACCGCCTGATGGATGCGCCGCATGGTGTCGGCGCTGAACCCGAGCAGACCTTCCTGGTCGAGCCGGGCGATGAAGATTTCCACCAGCGCCGCCGGCCGTTGCAGGAACAGCTGGGGCTCGCGCACCGCCAGCCGCGAGCCGCAACGCACGAAATCGGCATCTACCGGTGTTGTCTCGCCCGGTGGCTCCAGCATTTCCTCGAAGCGCTCGGCCACCTGCACGCCGAGCCGCTCGACCTGACTGGCTGCGCGGTAATACCCTTGCATGAATTGCTCGACGCCGAGGTTCTTTTCGTGCTCGTCGCGAAAACCCAGCCGGGCGGCCAACGCCCGCTGATAATCGAACAACAGCCGTTCCTCGGCCCGCCCCGCTTCCAGGTGCAGCGCGTAACGATAACGGCGCAGGGTCGCTTCGGATTGTTCCAGCGTGGACTGCTCGGCAGGATCGAGCAGCCCCTCGACCACCATTCCGGTAAGGTCGTTCGTGTGCGCCAACCGCTGTCCCATCCAGCGCAGCGAATCCATCGTGCGCAGGCCGCCGGGGCCATCCTTGAGATTGGGCTCGAGGTTGTAGGCGGTATCGTCGTAGCGGGCGTGGCGGGCATCGCGCTCGGCCAGCCTTGCAGCCAAGTATTGCTGCGCCGGCCATAATGCGTCGTCGTCCACGATGCTGCGCAACCGTGCATCGAAAGCCGGATCGCCGGCCAGCCGGTGTGCATCGAGCAGGCTGGTGAACACACTGACGTCCTGCGCCGCCAAGGCACGGCACTGCGCCGTATTGCGCACCGCATGACCGACCTTCAGCCCGACATCCCACAGCGTGGCGAAACACTGCTCCAGCGCGCGCAGACGCGCCGGTTCCGGCGCATTCACCAGCACCAGCAGGTCCACATCGGAATGCGGAAACAGCAGGCCGCGGCCGAAACCGCCCACCGCGAACAGTGCGGTCTCGCTGACCTCGCCGAGACAGGCCAGCCAGACGTGCGTGACCACCCGTTCAACCGACTGGCAGCGACGCCGTGCCAGCAAGCTGGCATCGGCGCCATCGCGAAACGCGGTGGCCAGCGCCCGATCGACATCGCCCAGCAATTGCCGCAGCGCGCGACGGGCATCGATCGATACACCCGAACGCGGCACCGCCACCGGCAGACGTGGCAGTGGCGGCAGGGTGACGGAGGCAGCTATCGACGACATGGCGTGGCGGGACTCCATAAAAAAACTTGCCGCTCGCGGGCAGGCAGGCCCGTCTCGTAAGGAGCGCGCTTGCGCGCGATGCTCTTTGCCACAGTGTGGAGGAAGAGCATCGCGCACAAGGTGCGCTCCTACGCGATGCTCTTTGCCAGAGGTGGAGGAAGAGCATCGCGCACAGGGTGCGCTCCTACGCGATGCTCTTTGCCAGAGGTGGAGGAAGAGCTATCGCGCGCAAGCGCGTTCCTACGTGGATCGGATCTTCAATGGCCGGTCTTTTGTTGTGGGATCAGTATCCTCGCACGATCAGGCATCCGGCCACGGCGTGAGTATCTCGAAGCCGTTGTCGGTCACCGCGATGGTATGTTCCCACTGTGCCGACAGCGAATGGTCCCTGGTGACGACGGTCCAGCCGTCCGGCAGTTGCCTGGTCTGCGGCTTGCCGGCGTTGACCATCGGCTCGATGGTGAAGGTCATGCCTTTGGTCAATTCGAGCCCGACACCTGCCTTGCCGTAGTGCAGCACCTGCGGCTCGTCGTGATAGACCTTGCCGATGCCGTGGCCGCAATACTCCCTGACCACGCTGAAGCCCGCGGCCTCGGCATGTTGCTGGATCGCATGACCGATATCGCCCAGCGTGGCGCCGGGGCGCACCACCCGGATGCCGCACATCATCGCCTCGAACGTGGTGTCGACCAGCCGCCTGGCCAGTACCCCCGGAGTCCCGACGAAGTACATCCGGCTGGTGTCGCCGTGCCAGCCATCCTTGATCACGGTAACATCGATGTTCACGATGTCGCCATCCTTCAGCACCTTGCCCTCGTTCGGTATGCCATGGCAGATCACGTGGTTGACCGAGGTGCACAGGGTCTTGGGGAACCCGTGGTAGCCGACGTTGGCCGGAATCGCCTTCTGCACATTGACGATATGCTCGTAGGCACGGCGATCCAGCTCTTCGGTGGTGACGCCCGGCCTGACATGCTCCTTCAGCATCGCCAGCACTTCGGCCGCCAGCTTGCCGGCCACGCGCATGCCGGCCAGGTCGTCAGGGGTTTTCAGGGTGATTGCCATCAAGTTCCACTCATGGGGCGGCAGAAGCGCCTGGAATCCGGGCGACTTGCCGCACTGCCGGCGCACCGGCTACAATTCGGGAGTTTTGCTGACCTGGCGTGGCCGTTTCAACCGCCCCCCAGCGCAAAGCGAACGGGAATTGTAACCCTCACCGGTGCAACACCCAACCAACGCCACACACGCATCGGCACCGCCTTCGGGGTGCCGCGGTCGTTTCCACCATTTTCGGAACGCCGCGGTCGAAGTCGGGGATGCGTGGAGGTCCCAACCCCCCCGGTCTCCCATCGAGACCACTGCAAGGAGTTACACCATGGCCCAAGTCACCATGCGCCAGATGCTCGAAGCCGGCGTCCATTTCGGTCACCAGACCCGTTACTGGAATCCGAAGATGGCCCCGTACATCTTCGGCGCCCGCGGCAAGATCCACATCATCAACCTCGAGAAAACCCTGCCGCTGTTCACCGACGCGATGAATTTCCTGTCGAGCCTGGCACAGAAGCGCGGCACCATCCTGTTCGTCGGTACCAAGCGTTCGGCCCGTGAGCCCTTGGCCGAAGAGGCCGCACGCGCCGGCATGCCGTTCGTCACCTCGCGCTGGCTCGGCGGCATGCTGACCAACTTCCGCACCGTGAAGCAGTCGGTATCGCGCCTGAAGGAGCTGGAAGCGGCCGAGACCGATGGCAGCTTCGAGAAGCTGGTCAAGCACGAGGTGCTGGCCCGCCGCCGCGAGCGCGACAAGCTGCAGGCCTCGCTGGGCGGCATCAAGGACATGAACCGTCTGCCTGACGCGCTGTTCGTGATCGACATCGGCCACGAAGACATCGCGGTGCAGGAAGCCAAGAAGCTCGGCATTCCGGTGATCGCCGTGGTCGACACCAACTACAACCCGGAACTGGTCGATTACGCGATCCCGGGCAATGACGACGCGATCCGCGCGATCCAGCTGTATGCCCGCGCCGCCGCCGACTCGATCCTGGAAGGCAAGGCCGCGGCGCCGGCCGCCGCGCAGGGCGACGGCAACGATTTCGTCGAACTGGACGAGGAAGGCAACCCGGTCGCCAAGGTGGACCGTCCGCGCCGCGATGCCGCCCCGAAAAAGGGCGCGCCGCGCCGTGACGGTGGCCGTGACGGTGGCCGTGGTCCGCGCAACGATGGCGCACCGGCCGCCAGGTAAGCGCGACGACGGCGGTTCACGACCGCCGTCGCATCCGCACGCGATAACCGCGCGATGGCCCGCAATCGCCATCGCGCCACCAAGGCATTAGAGGAATACCGATGAGCAATATTTCCGCCCAACTGGTCAAGGAACTGCGCGAGCGGTCCGGCGCCGGCATGATGGAATGCAAGAAGGCGCTGGTCGAGAACAACGGCGACATCGACGTCGCGATGGAATGGCTGCGCAAGTCCGGCCTGGCCAAGGCTGACAAGAAGGCCAGTCGCATCGCCGCCGAGGGCCGCATCGCTGCCGCCCAGGCCGCCGGCAAGGCGGTGCTGGTCGAAGTGAACTGCGAGACCGACTTCGTCGCCAAGGACGCCAGCTTCCTGAAGTTCAGCGATACCGTCGCCGACGTTGCGCTGGCCTCCGGTGCCGCCGACATCGACGCACTGAAAGCAGCCGCCTATCCGGGCGCCAGCAACGTCGAGGAGGCCGCCAAGGCCCTGATCGCCACCATCGGCGAAAAGATCGACGTGCGCCGTCTGGCCCGCATCGAAACCGGCGGCGTGATCGGCAGCTATGTGCACGGCGGTCGCATCGGCGTGCTGGTGGCCATCGAGGGCGGCTCCGCGGAGCTGGCCAAGGGCATCGCCATGCATGTGGCCGCGATGAACCCGGCCCACATCCGCGCCGCGGACGTCCCCGCCGAGTTCCTGGCCAAGGAGAAGGAAATCGCGCTGAGCCAGATGTCCGACAAGGACAAGGCCAAGCCGGCCGAAATCCTCGAGAAGATCATCGCCGGCAAGATCAACAAGATCGTCTCCGAAGTCACCCTGCTGGGCCAGGCCTACGTCCTCGACACCAACATGACGGTGGCCGAAGCGCTGAAGAAGGAAGGCGCGGATGTCATTTCGGTCGCTCGCCTGGCTGTCGGCGAAGGCATCGAGAAGGTCGCCGAGGATTTCCACGCCGAAGTGATGAAACAGGCTGGCCTGAGGTAAGTAGTCATCCCTGACTGGCAGACCGGCCATCCGTGGCCGGACTCTTCGAAAAAACAGTCATCCCTGACCGAAAGAGCGGCCATCGTTGGCCGGTCTTTTCAAAAATAGAAGGCCGCGGGGAAACCGCGGCTTTTTTGTGCGGCGCGCCGGGATTCGCAATACGGAAAAATTCGCGGCAGCATCCGCAACACTCCCTGCCTGCACGTGGCAAACGCTACAATGCGGCTGTTTTGTTGCACAAATTCCGGAGACCCCATGAGCACCTCGTTGAAATACCGCCGCATCCTGCTCAAGCTCTCCGGCGAGGCATTGATGGGCGAAGCCGATTACGGCATCGATCCAAAGGTGATCCGCCGGCTCGCCGACGAGATCATCGAGGTACAGCGGGCCGGGATCCAGATTGGCGTGGTGATCGGCGGCGGCAACATCTTTCGTGGCGCCGGCCTCGCTGCGGCAGGCATGGATCGGGTTACCGGCGACCACATGGGCATGCTCGCCACCGTGATGAATGCACTGGCCCTGCAGGACGCCATCGAGAAGAGCGGCGGCTTCGCCCGCGTGATGAGCGCCATCCAGATCCATGATGTGGCCGAGGATTACATCCGCCGCCGCGCGATCCGGCATATCGAGAAAGGCCGCATCGTGCTGTTTGCCGCCGGCACCGGCAACCCGTTCTTCACCACCGACTCGGCCGCCGCTCTGCGCGCGGTGGAACTGGGCGCCGACCTGCTGCTGAAGGCGACCAAGGTCGATGGCGTATACACCTCGGACCCGGCCCATCACGACGACGCCGTCCGCTACGACCGGCTCAGCTACGACCAGGTGATCGAGCGCAAGCTGGCCGTGATGGACACTGCCGCGATCGCACTGTGCCGCGATCAGCAGGTACCGCTGCGCATCTACGACGTGACCGTGCCGGGCAACCTGATGCGGATCATGCATGGCGAACAGGTCGGTACCCTGGTCGATTGCGGCTGACGGCTCCCGCCCGCAGCCCTGCGCAGGCGGGCTGCTATAATCGACCGCTTGCCAGATTCATCGGAAAACGTCACATGCTCAACGACATCAAGAACGATGCCCAGACCCGCATGGGCAAGAGCATCGACTCGCTCAAGCACGAACTGATCCGCCTGCGCACCGGACGCGCCAGTACCGCGCTGGTGGAAGGCATCAAGGTGCCCTACTACGGCGCGGACATGCCGTTGACCCAGGTCGCCTCGGTGTCGCTGGCCGATTCGCGCACCATCATCATTTCGCCATGGGAAAAAACCATGGTGGCGCCGATCGAAAAGGCCTTGATGGCTTCCGACCTTGGCGTCACACCGACCACGGCCGGTACCGTGATCCGCCTGAACATGCCTGCGCTCACCGAAGAACGCCGCCGGGAGCTGGCCAGGCATGTGGCGCACGAGGGCGAGAACACCAAGATCGCGATACGCAACGTGCGCCGCGATGCCCTGCAGCAGGTCAAGGAACTGCTCAAGGAAAAGCTGATCACCGAGGATGACGAACGGCGTGTCGACGACGACATCCAGAAGCTCACCGATCGCGCGGTCAAGGATGTCGACTCGGTGGTGAAAGCCAAGGAAGAGGAGTTGATGGCCCTTTGATGATGAAGCCGTCGGGAGCCATCGCTGCGCACCGATCCGCGCTGCCCATTGTGGCGAACCCGCACGGCACGTCCGCTCTGTCGCCACGCCGTGGGGAGTTGAAGTGGGGGCCGCGCCCGCCGCCAGAGCACGGCCGAACCGCATGACCGCCAACCCTCCACCCGCAAGCAGGTCGCCGTCGGTTCCACGCCATATCGCGATCGTGATGGACGGCAACGGCCGCTGGGCCAAAGCACGTCACCGGCCGCGCAGTTTCGGTCACAATGCCGGCCGCAAGGCGGTTCGGCTGGCGGTGGAAGCGTGTCTGCGCGAAGGTGTGCGGGCACTGACCCTGTTCGCCTTCTCCAGCGAGAACTGGCAGCGTCCGCAGGATGAAGTGGGCGCGCTGATGGGCTTGTTCATGCGTGCGCTGGACAAGGAAGTCGACGAACTTCACGGTCACGGCGTGCGCCTGCGTTTCATCGGCGATCTGGATGCCTTCGACGAACCGCTGCGCCGCCGGATGCAGGCGGCGATGGCGCATACCGCCGACAACGATCGTTTGCACCTGAACATCGCGGTGAATTATGGCGGCCGCTGGGACATTGTGCAGGCGAGCCGCCAGGCCGCTGCCGCCGTGGCCCGTGGCGAGCTGCAGATCGGCGATATCGACGAGGCCCGGCTGGGCCAATGGATATCCCTGGCCGATCTGCCGCCGCTGGACCTGCTCATCCGCACCGGTGGCGAATATCGCATCAGCAATTTCCTGCTGTGGCAGGCTGCCTACGCCGAGCTGTACTTTACCGATACCCTGTGGCCCGATTTCGATCAGGCTTGCCTGCATCAGGCCATCGAGGACTATGCCCGCCGCGAGCGCCGTTACGGTCGCACCAGCGAGCAGATCGCCAACGTTTCCAAAGGATAACGATGCTGCTTCAGCGCACCCTCACCGCCCTGGCGCTCGCGCCTGTGGTGATCCTGATCATCCTGCTGTCCTCGACGGCAGTGCTGGCGTTGATCGCCACGGCGGTATTTCTGGCGGCCTGGTGGGAATGGATCCGGTTGAGCGGACTTCATCGCGCATCGTGGTGCATCGCCTCGCTGGTCGTGGCGGCAGCCATGTTCGCGCTGCTGTGGTGGGTCCATGCCACCGCATTGACGCCATGGCTGCTGGCCGCCGGCGTGACATGGTGGCTGCTGGCCTGCCTGTGGCTGCGTCATTTCGCGTTCGGCGCCGCGCCAACCCGCGAGAATCTCTGGTTGAAACTGCTCGCCGGCATGTTCGTGATGTTTCCGGCGTGGATCGCCCTGACCAGCATCCACGACCATCGGCCGCACGGCCATTACTGGACCCTGCTCGCCCTGTTGATCATCTGGGCCGCCGACATCGGCGCCTACTTCAGCGGCCGCACCTTCGGGAAACGCAAGCTGGCGCCACAGATCAGCCCGGGCAAGACCCGGGCCGGCGCTTATGGCGCGCTGGTGGCCGGCGTGCTGGTCACCTTGCTGGGCGGCTGGTTGCTGGACGTGCGCGGTGCCCGGCTGCTCGGCCTGGCCGCGCTGGCGGCGCTTACGGTCAGCGCATCGATCGTCGGCGACTTGATCGAGAGCCTGATGAAGCGGCATGCCCGGGTCAAGGATTCGGGCACGCTGATCCCCGGTCACGGCGGCCTGCTGGATCGCATGGACAGCGTATTCGCGGCGCTGCCGGTGTTCGCCGCCGGTCTGCTGCTGCTGGGGCTTTGAGATGTACAAGGTCGCCATCCTCGGCGCCACCGGCTCGATCGGTGGCAACGCCCTCGACGTCATCGCCCGCCACCCGGAGCGTTTCCGCGCCACGGTACTGACCGCGCACCGCGAGGTCGCGGCACTGGCCGAACTGTGCGTGCGGCACCAGCCGGACCTGGCGGTGATCGCCGACACGTCGCTGGAAGCCGAACTGTCGCGGCGACTCGCGGCGGCCGGGCTGCGCTGCGAAGTGGCCAGCGGCCATGCCGCACTGACCGCCGCCGCCGAGGGCGGACTGTGCGACACCGTGGTGGCCGCCATCGTCGGCGCCGCCGGGCTGGAGTCCACACTGGCGGCGGCGCGCGCCGGCAAACGCCTGTTGCTGGCCAACAAGGAATCCATCGTGATGGCCGGGCCGCTGCTGCTGGAGGCGGTCGCCGTCGGCGGCGGCGTGTTGATCCCGGTCGACTCCGAGCACAATGCCATCTTCCAGTGCTTGCCTGATCAGAGCCGGCCCGACCAGAGCCGGCCCGATCAGAGCCGGTCGGGTGGGCGACCGGATCTTCGCGCCCGCGGCGTTCGCCGCCTGATCCTCACCGCCTCGGGTGGCCCGTTCCGCGGTCGCACGCGAGCGGAACTGGCCAGCATCACCCCGGAGCAGGCCTGCAAGCACCCCAACTGGGTCATGGGCCGCAAGATTTCGGTGGACTCCGCGACCTTGATGAACAAGGGCCTGGAAGTGATCGAAGCACACCACCTGTTCGGCGCCCCGGTCGATGCGATCGAGGTCCTGGTGCACCCGCAGAGCCTGGTGCACTCGCTGGTCGAGTACCTCGACGGCTCGGTGCTGGCCCAACTGGGCAACCCGGACATGCGCACCGCGATCGCCCACGCGCTGGCGTGGCCGGAGCGGGTCGATGCAGGGGTGACGCCGCTGAACCTGGCCGCCTGCGCGCCGCTGGCGTTCGAACCACCGGATCTGGCCACCTTCCGCTGTCTGGCGCTGGCATACCAGGCACTGCGCGCCGGCGGCGATGCCCCGGCGATCCTGAATGCCGCCAACGAGATCGCGGTGGAAGCCTTCCTGGCCGGCGCGCTGCCGTTCCTGTCCATCGCCGATGTGGTCGAGGCTGTACTGGCGGAACTGCCGGCACAAGCCGTGGTCGATGTTCAGACCCTTGGCGAACGCGACCGGGTCGCCCGCGAGGCGGCCCGTCGCATACTGCGCAATGCATGCTGATATTCTTGTACTGACGACTTACCCCGACGGCAATTGATGACTTCCTTCTTCGGCTCGGTGTTCTGGTTGCTGGTCACGCTTGGCGTGCTGGTGACCTTTCATGAATTCGGCCACTACTGGGTCGCGCGCCGCTGTGGCGTCAAGGTGCTGCGTTTCTCGATCGGCTTCGGCAAGGCAGTCTGGAAACGCATCGGCCGCGACGGCACCGAGTACCAGATCGCCGCAATCCCGCTGGGTGGTTACGTCAAGATGCTCGATGCGCGCGAGGGCGAGGTCGACCCCGCCCTGCGCGACCAGGAGTTCACCGGCAAGCCGGTATGGCAACGCATCGCCATCGTGGCCGCGGGCCCCGGCTTCAATCTGATCTTTACCGTCGCCGCGCTGTGGCTGATGTTCATGCTGGGGCGGCCGGATGTCGCGCCGGTGGTGACCGCCACGCCGCACAGCATCGCCGCTGAAGCGGGCATCCAGCCGGGCGACCGCATTCTCAGCATCGATGGTCGCCCGGTCAGCACCTGGAGCGACTCGATCGACGCGGTGGCCAATGCCCTGCTCGGGCGCACGCCTCTGCCGCTCACCGTACGCGGCGATCGTGGCGGCCAGCGCCGGCTGGTGCTGCCGCTCAACCAATTGCCGGCCGGACAGTCGATCGAGCAATACCTGGACAGGTTGGGCCTGCATCTGGCGCCAGCGCCGCCGATTGCCGCCAGTGTGATGCCCGGCCAACCCGCCGCGCGGGCCGGCATGCAAGGCGGCGATCGCATCGTCAGCGTCAATGGCCAGCCAGCCAGCGATTTCCAGGCCTTCGGCAAACTGGTGCAGGTCGACGCCGCCAGATCGCCCGTACTGGCGATCACGGTCGAACGCGCGGGCCGGCCGCTGCAGCTGGACGTCACGGCAAAATGGGAATCACTGGAAGGCCAGCCGCCCAAATGGGTGCTGGGCGTCAGTGCACCGATGCCCGAGCTCGCGACCGTGCGCTACGGCCCGGTCAAGGCACTTGGCGCCTCGCTCAGCACCACTTGGCGCAACGCCACGCAGACCTTCGGCATGCTCGGCAAGATGCTCAGCGGCAGGGCCTCGACCAGCAACCTGTCCGGCGTGATCGGCATCGCCCAGGTGGCCAATGCCTCGGCCAATATGGGGCTGCCATGGTTTCTGCAATTCCTGGCGCTGGTGTCGCTGAGTCTGGCGATCCTCAACCTGCTGCCTATCCCGGTCCTGGATGGGGGGCACCTGCTGTATTATCTTGTCGAACTGATCAAGGGCAGCCCGGTCAGCGAACAGGCGATGATCGTCGGCCAGTACATCGGCATGGCATTGCTGTTCACCTTGATGGGGCTGGCGCTCTACAACGATATTCACCGCACGCTGCTGTCGTGACAGCGATGACTGCCAGCAGCGGTAAATCGTCGACATGGCTACCGCGCCGGCAGATGACCGGCATGGTGGCGCGTCGAATGGCACACCCGCGCAGATTGCGGACATGCTCTCGAGATGGGGGTTACACCCTGCCTCATGCTCCTGACCGGGAGAGCCACATCGGCCCTTCCATCGAAATAACCCAACGGAATCGACGATGAAGCGTATCGCCGCGCTGATCCTGCTTGCCTCCCTCTCCGCCAATGCGTTTGCTTTTGACCCGTTCGTGGTGTCGGACATCCGCATCGACGGTCTCAACCGCATCTCGGCCGGCACGGTCTACAACTACCTGCCGGTGAACAAGGGGGACCGCCTGACCAACGAGGAGGCCCAACGGGCGATCCGGGCGTTGTACCAGACCAAGTTCTTCAGCGATGTGGAATTCGACCGCGATGGCAACATCCTGGTCATCAAGGTGGTCGAGCGGCCGTCGATCGCCAAGCTGAGCCTGCGCGGCAACCACGACATCAAGTCCGACGACCTCAAGAAGGGCCTGAAGCAAATCGGTCTCGCCGAAGGCGAGACCTTCGACCGGTTGTCGCTGGACAACGTGCAGCAGGAGCTGATCCGGCAGTACTACAACCGCGGCAAGTACAACGTGTCGGTGATTCCGCACGTGACCCGGCTGGACCGCAACCGCGTGGCGATCGACATCGAGATCCGCGAGGGCAAGGCCGCCAAGATCCGGGAACTCAACATTCTCGGCAACCACGCGTACACCGACAAGCAGATCCGCAAGAATTTCGAATCCAATACGCCCGGCCTGATGTCCTGGTATTCGAAGGACGACCAGTATTCGCGCGAGAAACTTTCGGGCGATCTGGAGAAGCTGCAGTCCTATTACATGGACCGCGGCTACGCCGATTTCGGTGTCGATTCCACCCAGGTGACGATCGCTCCGGACAAGCGCTCGATGTACATCGACGCCAGCGTGAAAGAAGGCGAGGTCTACAAGATTGCCGACGTCAAGCTGCTCGGCAAGCTGATCCTGCCGGAGACGACATTGCGTCAGCTGGTGTATGTCCGCAAGGGCGAAACCTTCAATCGCGCCGCGATCGAGGCCAGCACCAAGGCGATCAAGGCCATCCTGGCCAATATCGGTTATGCCTACGCCAAGGTCACGCCGATCCCGAAGCTGGACAAGAAAAAGCGCACCGTCGATCTGACGCTGTACATCGAGCCCGGCCAGCGCGTGTACGTGCGCCGGGTGGTGTTCCAGGGCAACACCCGCACCGAGGACGGGGTACTGCGCCGCGAGATGCGTCAGCTTGAGGGCTCCTGGTACTCGCAGGCGGCGATCGACCGCTCCAAGATCCGCTTGCAGCGATTGGGATTCTTCAAGAAAGTCGATATCGACAAGAAGCTGGTTCCGGGCACCCAGGATCAGGTCGACATCAGCGTCAAGGTCGAGGAACAGTCTGCCGGCAGCCTGCAGTTCGGCATCGGTTATTCGCAGTTGTCCGGCGTGATCCTCAATGCCTCGGTTTCGCAGAACAACCTGTTCGGCACCGGCGACAGCTTTTCGGTCAGCGCCCAGACCAGCACGTTCACCAAAAGCGTCAGCCTGAGCTACTACAACCCGTACCTGACCGACAACGGCATCGGCATCGGCTACAACCTCGGCTACACCAAGACCGACTACGGCAACATCTCGTCGCTGGCCAACTTCGCCACCAGCAACAAGAGTTTCTCCAGCTATCTGGGCATACCGATCTCCGAGACCGACGGACTGCGCGTGGGCATGGGCATCAGCAGCAACAATGTCAGCCTGATTCCAGGTTACAGTCCGCTGCAGCTGGTCGATTACCAGAACGAGATCGGCAACAAGACCATCCACTCGGTGACCGGTACGCTGGGCTGGAACCACGATACCCGCAACGGTTACTGGGCACCGACCCGTGGCGGCCTGATGTCCGTCTCGACGGATGTCGCGCTGCCCGGCTCGACCGTGCAGTACTGGAAGTTGATGGCCGAGGCGAACCATTACTGGCCGATCGGCAAGGGTTTTGTGCTGTATCTGGACGGCCAGGTCGGCTACGGCAAGGCCTACGGCTCGAACGGCATCAGCGATGCGGCGTTGTCCACACTCCAGGCCAACACCACCGATCATGTCGTGGTCGACATGCGCAAGGACTTCCCGTTCTGGGAGAACTTCTTTTCCGGCGGCGTGCGCGACGTGCGCGGCTTCCAGGACAACACCCTGGGACCGCGTACCTGCATCAACGGGAGTACGCCATTGCCCACCGGTTTCTGTACGGACGGCAATTACGCACAGCCGATCGGCGGCGCGTTCAAGGTGCTGGGTACCGCAGAAATGTATCTGCCGCTGCCGTTCCTGAAGGATGTCAACACGGCTCGTGTTTCGGTGTTCATGGATGTCGGCAACGCGTACAAGGACTACCAGAGTTTCGACACCAAGACCCTGCGCGCTTCGGCCGGCGTGTCGCTGCACTGGCAGGCACCGATCGGTCCGTTGATCATCAGCCTGGCCGTACCGTTCCGCACCCAGCAAAGCGACAGCCATTTCGAGGAACGCATCCAGTTCACGTTCGGCAGCCAATTCTGATGACAGAGCCCGACGCACCGGCGTCCCGCCGGGCGCCGATGCGCGGAGCATACCCGTGACCACGATCACTCATTCTCTCGCCGAACTCGCCGAGCGCTTTGAATTGTCACTGCATGGAGACGGCACACGTCGGATCGACGGTGTCGGCACACTGGCTGGCGCCGGCCCAAGCCAGTTGAGTTTTCTCGCCAACGGCAAATACACCGCACAACTGGCAGCGACCCGCGCCGGCGCCGTGGTGGTGCGTGAGGAGAACCTCGCCGACTGCCCGACCGCGGCGCTGGTCGCCCGAGATCCCTACGTCATGTACGCCAGGATCGCCGCCTTGTTCGAGCGCTTGCCGGCGGCCCCTGCAGGCATCCACCCCAGTGCCGTGGTCGCCGCCGGTGCCCACATCAGCGGCAGCGCCAGCATCGGACCCTGCTGTGTGATCGAGGATGGCGCCATGATTGAAGATGGCGCCGTGCTCGGCCCGCACTGCATCGTCGGCACCGACTGCACGGTCGGTGCGCAGTCGCGGCTGGTGGCACGGGTCACGCTGGTCACCCGGGTCACCCTGGGCAAACGCGTACTGGTCCACCCGGGGGCAGTCATCGGCTCGGACGGCTTCGGCCTTGCGTTCGACCGTGACGCGTTCGATCATGGCGGCTGGATCAAGCTGCCGCAGCTCGGCGGCGTATCCATCGGCGACGACTGCGAGATCGGCGCCAACACCACGATCGACCGTGGCGCGCTGGAAAACACCGTACTCGAGGAAGACGTGCGGCTGGACAACCAGATCCAGATCGCCCACAACGTGCATGTCGGCGCGCACACGGCGATGGCCGGCTGCGCGGCCGTTGCCGGCAGCGCCAGGATCGGCCGCTATTGCATGATCGGCGGCAATGCCGGCGTGCTGGGGCATCTGCAGCTCGCCGACCGGGTTACTATTACCGCCAAGAGTCTGGTCACGCATTCGATTCGCGAACCGGGGGAATACTCCTCGGGCGTGCCGCTGCAGGGGAACCGTCAGTGGCGAAGGAATGCGGCCCGCTTCAAGCATCTGGACGAGTACGCGCGCCGATTGTCGGCGCTGGAGAAGGACAGTAACGATGAATGACAACACCGCGACCTTCAGCCTGCCGGTGACCGTGGAACAGATCCAGCAACTGCTGCCGCACCGCTACCCGTTTCTGCTGGTGGATCGCGTGATCGAGCTGGTGCCCGATGTCAGCGTGGTGGCGTTGAAAAACGTCACCATCAACGAGCCGTTTTTCCTCGGCCATTTCCCCGGCCACCCGGTGATGCCCGGCGTGCTGATCATCGAGGCGATGGCGCAGACCGCCGGCCTGCTGACCCAGATCAGCGGCCGCATCAAGGGCGACAGCAACAGCTCGCTGTTCTATCTGGTCAAGGTGGACAACGCACGCTTCAGTGCGCCGGTGGTGCCGGGCGACCAGTTGCGGATGGAGGTCAGCATGAAGCGGCTGATGCGCAGCATGGGCATCTTCATGGCGCGCACCCTGGTCGACGGCAAGGAAGTGGCCAGTTGCGAACTGATGTGCGCAGCAAGGTCCGAAAAATGATCCACGCCACCCCGATCCATCCTACTGCGCTGATCGATCCCGCCGCCGTCATCGGTGCCAATGTCAGCATCGGCGCCTACAGTGTGATCGGCGCCGACGTGGAAATCGGCGATGGCACGGCGATCGGACCGCACGTGGTGATCGAGGGGCCGACCAGGATCGGCCGCGACAACCGCATCACCCAGTTCGCCTCGCTCGGCGGCGCGCCGCAGGACAAGAAGTTCGCCGGCGAACGCACCGAGCTGGTGATCGGCGATCGCAACCTGATCCGCGAGTTCGTCACCATCAACCGCGGCACCGGCGATGGCGGCGGCATCACCCGCATCGGCAACGACAACTGGGTGCTCGCCTACGTGCACGTCGCGCACGACTGCCTGATCGGCGACCACGTGGTGTTCTCCAACTACTCCGCGCTGGCCGGGCACGTCGAGATCGGCGACTGGACGATCCTTTCCGGATATTCCGGCGTGCACCAGTTCTGCAAGGTCGGTGCCCACGCCTTCATCGGCATGGGCTGCCTGGTCGGTTCGGACGTGCCGCCGTTCGTGATGATGGCGAACGAACAGCACGGCCGGCCGCGCGGCATCAACAGCGAAGGTCTGAAACGCCGGGGCTTCGATGCCGCCCGGATCTCCGCGATCAAGCGCGCCTACCGCACCTTGTACATGGCCGGCCTGTCGCTGCCCGAGGCACGCGAGCAACTGATGTTGCAGGCGCAGACCAGCGACGACGTGCGCGCCATGCTCGAATTTCTCGACCGTTGTGATCGAACGCTCGCTCGCTGATATGCGCGCAGCGCATATCAGCAAATCAAACATGCGCTCTTGCTCTTTTCAGGGCTGAATCATGTCTGCTTTAGAATCAGTTCCCGCCCCCCTCATCGCCCTCGTTGCCGGCGAGGATTCCGGCGACCAGCTCGGCGCCGATCTGATCGTCGCACTGCGCCGGCGCTACCCGCATGCCCACTTCGTCGGCATCGGCGGCGCCCGCATGCAGGCCCAGGGATTCGAATCCTGGCACGACATCCGCGAGCTGTCCCTGTTCGGCTTCAGCGAAGTGATCACGCACCTGCCGCGACTGCTGCGGCTGCGCCGCACACTGGTGGCGCGACTGCTCGAAGCCCACCCTGCCGTCGTGGTCGGCATCGATGCGCCCGACTTCAATCTCGGCGTGGAACAACGCCTGAAACAGGCCGGCCTGAAAACCGTGCATTACGTCAGCCCGTCGGTCTGGGCATGGCGCGAAAAACGCGCGCAGAAGATCGGCCGCAGCGCCAACCGCGTGCTGTGCCTGTTTCCCATGGAGCCGGCGATCTACGCCAGGCACGGCATCGACGCACGGTTCGTCGGCCATCCGCTGGCGGATCGCTTCGCCCTGGTCTCCGATCGCGTCGGTGCGCGCGATGCCCTGCAGCTGCCGCAGAAGGTGCCGGTACTGGCCCTGTTGCCGGGCAGCCGGCCGTCCGAACTGGCGCGCATGGGGCATATCTTCATCGATGCCGCGACCCGGGTCGCCGCGGCACTGCCGGGACTGCGCATCGTGATACCGGCGGCCAACCCGCGGGTGCATGCCCTGCTCGAGGCGCTGCTGGCGAAAGGCCCGCGCGACGAAACCGCACCGCTGCTGCTGGACGGCCATGCGCATGAGGCGATGCTGGCCGCCGACGTGGTGCTGCTGGCCTCCGGCACCGCCACGCTGGAGGCCATGCTGGCAAAGCGACCCATGGTGGTCGGCTACCGCGTCGCACCGCTGAGCTATCGCATCGCACGCGCGCTGAGGATGATCAAGACCGACGTCTACACACTGCCGAACATCCTGGCGCGCGCCAGCGGCCTGGGCAACGAGCTGCTGGTGCCCGAGCTGATGCAGGACGACTGCACCGCCGAGCATCTCGCCGCCGCCACGCTGGCGCTGTTCCAGGACAGCGCGCGACGCGGCGCGATCGTTGCCGCGTTCGAGCACCTGCACCAGGAACTGCGCGCGGGGCGCGACGACCATGCGGGGGATCGCGCGGCGGCAGCCATCGCCGAGTTGGTGGATGCAGAGTGATTTCGCGAGGGAAGTTTGGGACGAACACGGGCCCCTCACCTCAATCCTCTCCCCGAGGGGGAGAGGAGGCGAACGACACTGCGCGAATCTGTTCCATTGAAGCGCCCTCACCTCAATCCTCTCCCCCAAGCGAAGCAGGAGCCGGGGGAGAGGTGGCAAACGCAAGAAGCATTTTCATTGCGGGCGTCGACGAGGCGGGCCGCGGCCCGCTTGCCGGGCCGCTGGCCGTCGCCGCCGTGATCCTCGATCCGCAGCGTCCGATCCCCGGGCTCGACGACTCCAAGAAGCTCAGCGCGGCGAAACGCGAGGCGCTGTATCCGCAGATCGTCGAATGCGCACTGGCCTGGTGCGTGGTGCTGATCGAGCCGGACGAAATCGACCGGCTGAACATTTTCCAGGCCACCATGAGCGGCATGCGCCGGGCCGTGGCCGGCCTCGTGCCGGCCGCCCACGAAGCGCTGATCGATGGCAACAAGCTGCCCGGAGACCTGCCCTGCCGTGGCCGCGCGATCGTCGGCGGCGACGCGCTGGAACCGGCGATCAGCGCTGCCTCGATCCTCGCCAAGGTCAGTCGCGACCGCTTGATGGTACTGCTGGATGCCGTGCACCCGGGTTACGGTTTCGCCGTGCACAAGGGCTACCCGACCCCCGCGCACCTGGCCTCGCTGCAGCAGCTCGGCCCCTGCCCGCAGCACCGACGCAGCTTTGCACCGGTGCGGCGACTGCTGGATCAACGGGCATTGTTCTGAGGGTACGCGGTGTACCGTAGGAGCGCGCTTGCGCGCGATGCTCTTCCACGAAAATTCACAAGAGCATCGCGCGCAAGCGCGCTCCTACGCATCAGGGTTGTTCGAGGTGCACCGTGGTCGCGACGACCATCCGACGGTCAAGCCCCTTCCCGCTTCCCGCAAGTGCGGCGAATGTCAATCTTGCCGCTGCGCCGGGTGCCGGTTAGCCTGCGTGGATTCAGCGCGTAAACCTGCATGACCGTTCGCTACACCCATCTGCACCTGCACAGCGAATACTCGCTGGTCGATTCGACCATCCGCATCAAGGCGCTGGTCGAAGCCTGCGCGCGCGCGGGGATGCCCGCGGTGGCGCTCACCGACGAATGCAACATGTTCGCGCTGGTCAAGTTCTACAAGGCCTGCAGCGCGGCCGGCATCAAGCCGATCTGCGGCAGCGACCTGTGGATCGCCTCGCCGGACGATCCGCGGCCTTGGCGGCTCACCGCGCTGTGCCAGAACCGCGCGGGCTACCTCAACCTGTCGCGGCTGGTTTCGCGCGCATGGCGCGAAGGCCAGCATGGCGGCCATGCGCTGATCGAGGCACTGTGGCTGCAGGCGGCAGCGGCCGATGGGCTGATCGCCCTGCTCGGCCGCGACAGCGGGGTCGGTCGCATCGCCGCAAGCAAGGGCATCGATGCGGCGCTGGCGCAGCTGCGCCCGCTCGTGCAGTTGTTCCCCGGTCGGCTGTATCTGGAGTTGACCCGCTGCGGCCGCGACGGCGAGGAAGACTGGAATGCCGCCGCGCTCGCCCTGGCCGCCGAACTCCAGTTGCCGGTAGTTGCCAGCAACGACGTGCGATTCCTGAAACAGGACGACTTCGAGGCGCACGAGGCGCGCGTGTGCATCCATCAGGGCCGCGTGCTGGTCGACCCCAAGCGGCCGCGCGAATACAGCGATCAGCAATACCTCAAATCGCCCGAGGAGATGGCATCGCTGTTCGCCGACCTGCCCGAGGCGCTGGAAAATACCGTCGAGCTGGCCAGGCGCTGCAACCTGACGCTGGAGTTCGGCAAGTATTACCTGCCGGACTTCCCGGTGCCGCAAGGCCATGACCTTGCCAGCTACATCCGCGAGTTGTCGCGTGCCGGCCTGCGGCAGCGCCTCGATGCGGCGCCGCTGGCCAGCGGCCGCACGCTGGCCGACTATCGCGAGCGGCTGGAGCGCGAACTCGACGTCATCATCGCGATGGGTTTCCCCGGCTACTTCCTGATCGTGGCGGACTTCATCAACTGGGCCAAGCAGAACGGCATCCCGGTCGGCCCCGGCCGCGGTTCCGGCGCCGGTTCGCTGGTGGCCTGGGCACTGAAGATCACCGACCTGGACCCGCTGCAGTTCAACCTGCTGTTCGAGCGGTTCCTCAATCCCGAACGCGTGTCGATGCCCGACTTCGACATCGACTTCTGCATGGACCGCCGCGACGAGGTGATCGACTACGTCTCGCGCAAGTACGGCCGCGATCGCGTCAGCCAGATCATCACCTACGGTTCGATGGCTGCCAAGGCGGTGCTGCGCGATTCCGGCCGCGTGCTCGGCATGGGCTACAGCCAGGTCGACAAGCTGGCCAAGCTGATCCCGCCGCGGCCACTGGATCTGACGCTTTCCGATGCGCTGGGCCGCTCCGAGAAATCGAAGAAGGAGACCGATCGCGTCGTCAGGGAATTCTGCGAGGCGTACGAGCAGGACGAGGACGCCCGCGCGCTGATCGACCTCGCGCTGAAACTGGAAAACCTCACCCGCAACGCCGGCAAGCACGCCGGCGGCGTGGTGATCGCGCCGACTCCCCTGACCGACTTCGCGCCGCTGTATTGCGAAGCCGGCGGCGGCAGCGTGGTCACCCAGTACGACAAGGACGACGTGGAAGCGGTCGGCCTGGTGAAGTTCGACTTTCTCGGCCTGCGCACGCTGACCATCATCGACTGGGCGGTGAAGGCGATCAACGCGAGGCGCGTGAAATCCAGCGAGCCGCCGCTGGACATCTCGCAGCTGCCGCTGGACGATCCGGCACCTTACGGTCTGCTGAAAAAGGCGCAGACGGTCGCCGTGTTCCAGCTCGAATCCTCCGGCATGCAGCGCATGCTCAAGGACGCCCGGCCCGACCGCTTCGAGGACATCATCGCGCTGGTGGCACTATACCGTCCCGGCCCGATGGACCTGATCCCCAGCTTCATCGCGCGCAAGCACGGCCGCGAGGAAGTGGAGTATCCCGACCCGCGCGTCGAGCCGATCCTCGAGGAGACCTACGGCATCATGGTCTACCAGGAGCAGGTGATGCAGATGGCGCAGATCGTGGGCGGCTACTCGCTCGGCGGCGCCGACCTGCTGCGCCGCGCGATGGGCAAGAAGGACGCCGGGAAGATGGCGGAGGAACGCGCCAAGTTCCGCGTGGGCGCGGCCGACAACGGGCTCGGCGGCGACAAGGCCGACACCATCTTCGACCTGATGGAGAAGTTCGCCGGCTACGGCTTCAACAAGTCGCACGCCGCCGCCTACGCGCTGGTCAGCTACCAGACCGCGTGGCTGAAGGCGCACTACCCGGCCGAGTTCATGGCCGCGACGATCTCCGCGGACATGGACAACACCGACAAGGTGGTGACCTTCCTCAACGAAGCGCGGGCACTGGGCATCGCCGTGCAGCCGCCGGATGTCAACGCGTCGGTCTACATGTTCGTCGCCGGTGAGCCGGACGCTTTGTCCGATGCCTCGCGCCAGGGCGCTCGCACCATCCAGTACGGACTGGGGGCGATCAAGGGCGTCGGCCAGGGGGCGTGCGAGGCGATCGTCGCCGAACGCAGCCTTGGCCCCTACACCGACCTGGCCGACTTCTGCCGCCGCGTCGACCCGGGCAAGTTGAACCGCCGCGTGCTCGAGGCCCTGATCCTGTCCGGCGCACTGGACCGGCTGGCGCCGAACCGCGCCAGCCTGATGCTGCAGTTGCCCGATGCGGTCAAGGCCGCCGAGCAGCATCTGCGCGATCGGCAATCCGGCCAGAACGACATGTTCGGCACCGCCATGGGCGGCACCGAGACGGGTTCTGCCACGCCGATCCTCAAGCTCGATCTGCCGGTCGCTGCGGAGTGGCCGCTGGAACAGATCCTGCAGGGCGAGCGCGACACGCTGGGGCATTATCTCTCCGGCCACCCCGCCGACCCGTGGAAGGACGAACTGGCCCAGCTGTCGACCTGCCCGCTGGGCGAAATTGCCGAACGCTACCAACCACCGAAGCCACGCAAGAACGACAACGACGATGGCAACCGTTTCCGCCGCGGCCCGGACACGCCGTGGACGGTCGCCGGCATGGTCGCCGCCGTGCGCAAGCGCGGCGACAGCGAAGCCTTTGTGCGGCTGGAAGACGGCAGCGGCAGCATCGAGGTCAGTTTCTTCGGCGAACTGTATCAGCAGGTCGCGCCGATGCTCACCCGCGACGAAATGCTGATCGTCGACGGCGGCCTGCGCATCGACGATTTTTCCGGCGGCGGCTTCCAGTTGCGCGCCCGCAGCGCCTGCACGCTGGCCGATGCCTGCCGCCGGCATGCACGACTGCTGCAGCTGAAATTGAACGGCATCGAGCCCGGCTTCGTCGAACAACTGCAACAGGTGCTGGCCGGCTATCGCGGCGGCCGCGCCACGGTGATGCTGCACGGTTATCACAACCGCAGTGCGCAGGCCGATCTCGAACTCGGGGAAGCCTGGCGCGTCGACGCCATCCCCGCCTTGCTGCGCGCCGTACGCGCCCTGCCCGGAGTGCAGGCCGCCAGGTTGCGCATCGTCAAGCAGCCGGACTGAAACCCCGGCAGGAGCGCACCCTGTGCGCGAATGCTTTTGCTTGACCCCTGACAAAGAGCATTCGCCCACAGGGTGGGCTCCTACAGTCGGCGCCAAGCGCATTCGCGCACAGGGTGCGCTCCTACCGGCTGCGCTCCATCATCGCCTTCAGGTCGGCGAACGGGTTGCCGGTGGCGGCCGGCGCTGCCTGGTCGTCGATCACCCCGCCGCGCACATGGTCGATATGGCGCGAGTGCTCGTTGTCGTGGCAATACACGCACAGCAGTTCCCAGTTGCTGCCGTCGGGCGGGTTGAAGTCGTGGTCGTGATTGCGATGATGGACCGTCAGCTCCTGCAGGTTCGTGCGCGTGAACTCGCGCGCGCAGCGGCCGCAGATCCACGGATACATCTTCAGCGCGCGCGCGCGGTAACCCAGTTCGCGCTGCTCGGCGTTGCGCCGCGCCTCGGCCACGATGCGGTCGAGCTTGTGGTTGTCGATGGGTGGTTTGATCGGCATGGTTGGATCCGGCCTGCAGGCACTCGTTGGTACGGACAATAGCGCACCCGGTGGCGGCCCGGAAACCATCCCGCAGAGACCTTTCCACCACGGCATGTCGCCATACGGCAGCGTTCTCGTCTTTCTCCGGGGAACGGTATACTGAGGCGCTTCTGTGCCATGAATTGCCACGAATGAACCCGAACTTCCTCGATTTCGAACAACCGATTGCCGAACTGGAAGCCAAGATCGAAGAGCTTCGTCATGCCAGCGATGGCCAGGCATTCAATATCGAAGATGAAGTTGCCCGCCTGCGCGAAAAGCTGAAGATCAAGACCGCCGACATCTTCCGCAACCTCAATTCATGGCAGATGACCCAGCTGTCGCGCCATCCGGCGCGGCCGTACACGCTCGATTACATCGGCGTGATCTGCGAGGAATTCCACGAGCTGGCCGGCGATCGCGCGTATGCCGACGATGCCGCGATCGTCGGCGGGCTCGGGCGCATCAACGGCCGGCCGGTGATGATCATCGGCCACCAGAAAGGTCGCGACACCAAGACCAAGGTCCGCCGCAACTTCGGCATGCCCAGGCCCGAGGGCTATCGCAAGGCGATGCGCCTGATGCAGATGGCCGAACGTTTCAAGCTGCCGTTGCTGACCCTGATCGACACCCCGGGCGCCTACCCCGGCGTGGGTGCCGAGGAACGCGGCCAGAGCGAGGCGATCGCCCGTAACCTGCTGGTCATGGCCGAACTGAAAGTGCCGATCGTCTGCACGGTGATCGGCGAAGGCGGTTCCGGCGGCGCGCTGGCGATCGGCGTGGGCGATCGCACGGTGATGCTGCAGTATTCGACCTATTCGGTGATCACACCGGAAGGTTGCGCCTCGATCCTGTGGAAGAGCCAGGACAAGGCCCGGGATGCCGCCGAGGCGCTGGGCATGACCGCGCCGCGCCTGCTGGAACTGGGTCTGATCGACAAGCTCGTGCGCGAGCCGCTCGGCGGCGCCCACCGCAATCCCCGTTCGATGGCGGTGCGCCTGAAGGCCGTGCTGCTGAACCAGCTCGACGAACTTGAGGCGATGCCCGTCGGCGACCTGCTCGAACAGCGCTACAAGCGCCTGCGCAGCTACGGCGCGTATCAGGAATAGCCGCCACCGGCGCCCTATGCGGTCGCCTTGCGCACGGCGTGGCCGCTGTCGCGCACGCATCAGGAATCACCGTCACCGCCGCTCCCACCGTAGGAGCCCGCTCGCGGGCGATGCTTTTGTTGGCATCCACGGCCCCCCCAGAAAAAGCATCGCCCGCGAGCGGGCTCCTACGGGTGAACGGGCTGCGCGGTAAGATCGGCCCTGTCGCAACGGGAGCTGGACCATGGCCAACGTCACCACCCACAAACTCGCCGTGCTGATCGACGCCGACAACGCCCGCCCGGCGATCGTCGAAGGTCTGCTGGCCGAGATCGCCAAATACGGCACCGCGCACGTGAAGCGCATCTATGGCGACTGGACCAAGCCCGACCTCACCGGCTGGAAGGAGGTACTGCTGCGTCACTCGATCCAGCCGATCCAGCAGTTCCGCTATACGGTCGGCAAGAACGCCACCGACTCGGCGATGATCATCGATTCGATGGATCTGCTCTACACCGAGCGTTTCGACGGTTTCTGCATCGTCTCCAGCGACAGCGATTTCACCCGGCTGGCCTCGCGCATCCGCGAATCGGGACGCATCGTCTATGGCTTCGGCGAGAAGAAGACCCCCGAACCGTTCCGCACCGCCTGCGACAAGTTCATCTATACCGAGGTACTGGCCGGCGCGTCGGCCGGCGCGGCCGAAACCGAAGCCGCGCCCAAACAGCGCTCGGCGAAGGAACTGCGCGGCGATTCGCATTTGATGAACCTGCTGCGCAACGCGATGGAGGCCGCCTCCGACGACACCGGCTGGGCGAGCCTGGGCACCATCGGCAACATCATCAGCAACCAGTCGCCCGATTTCGATTCGCGCAACTACGGCTACGCCAAGCTCAGCGGCCTGATCAAGGGCATCGGCCTGTTCGACACCGAGGAGCGCCACATCGGCAACGGCAAGCATCTATACGTGCGGCCACGCGCCAGCAAGAAGTGAACCACCCGCTGCTCTCCCATCTGGCCCGCGCACTGGCGACCGTGCCGCCGGCGCCGCTGTGTGTAGCCTACAGCGGCGGCCCGGATTCCACTGCACTGCTGCATGCGCTGGCCCAGCTGCCGGCAGCGCGCGCGCGCGGCCTGCGCGCGCTGCATGTCGATCACGGCCTGCACGCGGACAGTCCGCACTGGGCCGCGCACTGCCTGCGTTTCTGCGCCGCGCTGGATGTGCCATGCGAGGTGCTGCGGGTACGGGTCGAAACCGGCAACGGCGCCGGGCTGGAAGCCGCGGCACGGCATGCGCGCTATGCCGCCCTGACCGCGCAACTCAAGAAAGGCGAATGGCTGCTGCTCGGCCATCATCGCGACGACCAGGCCGAAACGGTGCTGCTGAAGCTGCTGCGCGGCGCCGGCCCGCAAGGGCTGGGCGGCATGCGCGCGCTGCGCCCGCTCGGCCCTAGGAGCCTGTCGGGCTTTGGTGGTCGAGGCGAGAATTCGGCTGTGCGAGGACAGATTTCTGACGCTTTGTCGGCCCATAGTGGTGCTATGGGCCGGCAAAGCGGCGGGAATCTGGACCGCACAGGCGGATTCGCAGCCCGGCCAACCAAAGCCCGACAGGCTCCTAACCAGCTGTGGCGACCGCTGCTCGCGCTGTCGCGCCGGCAACTGCGCGAGTATGTCGACGCCAGCCAGCTGGCCTGCATCCACGACCCATCCAACGACGACACCCATCCGGCACGCAACCAGCTGCGCCACGAGGTCCTGCCGCGGCTGATGCGGCACTGGCCGCACGCGGTGGATTCGATCCTGCACAGCGCCGCGCTGTGCCAGGCCGCCGCGGATGCGCTCAAGGTGCAATGGCTGGCGGCATTCGCGATCCTGCACGACCCGGCCACCGGCAGCCTGCACGCCGCCGATTGGCTGGCGCTGGACCGGGCCCTGCGCGAACCGCTGCTCGATCACTGGCTGCACGCGCGCGGCCTGCCCGCGCCCACCACCGCACAACGCCGCCAGATCGAACGGCAGTGCGGCGCTCGCGCGGGCCAATCGCCGTGCATCCGCTGGCCCGGGGTCGAGCTGCACATCTGGAAGGGTCGCCTGTGGGCGTTGTCGCCGCGGCCCGTTGTCGCGGTGGACTGGCACGCCCGCTGGCGCGGCGAGCCGCTGGCCCTGCCCGATGGCGGCGTGCTGTCGCTGACCGATGCCGACGCACGGCTGTCCGAACCCCTGGACGTGCGCCTGCGCCGCGGCGGCGAGCGCATCAAGCCGGCCGGCGACGCCCACACCCGGGAGTTGCGCGACCTGTTCCAGCTTGGGCTGATCCCACCCTGGCAGCGCATCGCCTGCCCGCTGCTGTATGCCGGCGACGAGCTGGTCGCCGTTGCCGATCGCTGGTTGAGCGCGCGCGGTACCGCGATCTTTCGGCAAACTGCCGCACGGCCCCGCTGGCTGCCTGCAAGCTGAATGGCGCCGCAAAAGACAACTACCGTTCAGTGCACGATATCCCGCATGCCATTACGCTGAACCACACCACCTCCAATGGAACCTCCCAATGAGACGCATGCTCCCGGCCGCCATCCTGCTGGCATTGGCCTGCCTGGCCGCCGCGCCGGCCACCCGCGCCGATCCGCCGCCGTGGGCCCCCGCGCATGGCTGGCGGGCCAAACACCACTACACCTACTACCCCCGCGGCGAAATCTATTACGCGCCGGAATCCCGCCTGTGGTTCTGGCTGGACGGCAACGACTGGCGCTCCGGCGTCCGCCTGCCGCTGGAGTTCCGGAGCTATATTCGCACCGGCGGCGTCGACATCGAGCTGGGCACCGACCGGCCGTATGTCGAGCATCGCTACGTGATCGAACACTACGGCGGCGAAGCCCCGCGCGAGTATCGCCAACGCCGCGGCTGGCGCGACGATGATCGCGGCGACCGTGACCGGCGCCACGGACATGGCCACGATCACGACGAGGGCGACGATGGCGGTTGATGCGCGGATTGATTCCGTGCCGCTGCTGCGCTAGCGTTGCAGCTCATGGCCAAGACCGTTCCCGCTCCCGTCAAAACCCCGCCTCCAGCCGATTTCGAGCACTCGCTGGACGAACTGGAACAGTTGGTCGCGCGGATGGAAGGCGGCGAGTTGAGCCTGGACGAATCGCTCGCCTCCTTCGAACGCGGCATCGGCCTGTATCGCCATTGTCAACAGTCGCTGGAACAAGCCGAACTGCGCGTGCGCCTGCTGCTTGATCCCGATGCCCCCGACAGTGCCGAACCGTTTGAACCCGAGCTCTGACGCCCTGCAAGCGTTGCTCGTGCGTGCCGAACACGCATTGGACCGAAGCCTGCCGCCGGTCGCGCAAGCCCCGACCGAATTGCATCGCGCGATGCGCTACGCCGTGCTTGGCGGCGGCAAGCGGCTGCGCCCGCTGCTGGTCTATGCCACGGCACATGCGCAGGGCGAGGACAGCCGGTCGCTGGATGCCCCCGCCTGCGCGGTGGAGTTGATCCACGCCTATTCGCTGGTGCACGACGACCTGCCGGCGATGGACGACGATGCCCTGCGCCGCGGCCGGCCAACCTGCCACATCGTGTTCGGCGAGGCGATGGCGATCCTTGCCGGCGACGCGCTGCAGGCGCTGGCCTTCGAGATCCTGGCCGACGAGACGGGGCGTACGACCGATGCCGCCACCGGCATCGCGATGCTGCGCAGCTTGAGCCGTGCCTGCGGTGCCGAAGGCATGGCCGGCGGGCAGGCGCTGGACCTGGCCGCCGTCGGCCACCCGCTGACCCTGGCCGAGCTGGAACACATGCATGCCTGCAAGACCGGCGCGCTGATCCGCGCGTCGGTGCAGCTGGGGGCGCTGGCCAGCGGCGCCGATGCCGCCACACGCAGCGCGCTGGACCGCTATGCCGATGCGGTGGGCCTGGCGTTCCAGGTGCGCGACGACATCCTCGACGTGGAAGGCGAATCGGCGGTGATCGGCAAGACCGCCGGCAAGGATGCCGCCGCCGACAAGCCCACCTTTCCCTCGATCATCGGCCTGGCTGCCTCGCGCGCCCGGCTGGCCGAACTGACCGACCTCGCGCTGGCCGCGATCGCGCCGCTCGGCAGCCGAGCGAACCTGCTCGCGGAACTGGCCCGCTACGCGGCCCAGCGTGCGCATTGAACGCGCATTGAAACGGACCGCTGCTTGAGCGACGCACGGCACGGACGGCACGACAACCCGGGCATGCCGATCGACCGCCCGCGCCAGTGCGTCCTGCGCCTTGCACGCCACGCACCTCCACCGGCAGGCTGCTAGACTCGCCTCGCTGCGTCTGCCCGGCGCGCTTTCAATCCGCGGAGGGTGCATGGGATTCCTGCATGGCAAACGTGCCCTGATCGTCGGCATTGCCAGTCAGCGCTCGATCGCCTGGGGCATCGCCAACGCGATGCATCGCGAGGGTGCCCAACTCGCGTTCACCTACCAGAACGACCGCTTGAAAGATCGCGTCGAGGAAGCGGCCAACGCCTTCGGCTCGAACATCGTGCTGCCTTGCGATGTCGCCGAGGACGCCCAGATCGCGCAGTTGTTCGTGGAACTTGGCCAGCACTGGAACGGTTTCGACATTCTCGTGCACTCGGTGGGCTTCGCACCGCGCGAGGCACTGCAGGGCGGGTTCCTGGACAACCTCACCCGCGAGAACTTCGCCATCGCGCACGACATCTCCAGCTACAGCCTGGCGGCACTGGCGAAGGCGGCGCGGCCGATGATGGCGGGGCGCAACGGCGCGATCCTCACCCTGACCTATCTCGGCGCCGAACGCGCGCTGGACGGCTACAACGTGATGGGGCTGGCCAAGGCGAGTCTCGAGGCGAACGTGCGCTACCTGGCCTACAACCTCGGGCCGGAAGGCACCCGGGTCAACGCGATTTCGGCCGGGCCGATCAAGACGCTGGCCGCCGCGGGCATCTCCAATTTCCGCAGGATGCTCGATCACGTCGACGCGCATGCGCCGCTGCGCCGCAGCGTCACCATCGACGAGGTCGGCAATGTCGGTGCGTTCCTCTGCTCCTCCCTGGCGTCGGGCGTGACCGGCGAGATCACCCATGTCGATGCCGGCTACAACATCCTGGGCATGACCGGTATCTCAAGCGAGACGCCGCCGGTACCGGGTGCTTGAAACCCCCAGTGGCGAGTGTGACGATATGCCATCCCACCCAGCGGGATTCCAGCATGTCCGACGACGCCTTTGAAGGTGCCTGCACCTGTGGTGACATCGAGTATCGACTGACCAGCGTACCGCTGTTCGTGCATTGCTGCCACTGCACCTGGTGCCAGCGGGAATCCGGCTCGGCGTTCGCGCTGAACGCCTTGATCGAAACGGCCCGGCTGCAACGGCTGCACGGCGAACCGGTCATGGTGAACACGCCATCGAACAGCGGCAAGGGACAACAGGTCGCCCGCTGTCCGCGCTGCCATGTCGCGCTGTGGAGCCATTACGCCGGGGCCGGCGAGGCGTTCGCGTTCGTTCGCGTGGGCACGCTCAGGCAACCGGACCGGTTGCCACCGGACATCCACATTTTCACGTCGACCCGGCTGCCGTGGGTATCGCTCCCGGCGAACACCCCCGCGGTGGCCGAGTACTACGACCGCAATGCGTACTGGCCCGCGCAGAGCCTTGCCCGCCGCACCGCGGTGCTGGCCGGCACCACGGGCAGCTGAAAAACCCGGTTGATCCACGTTCAGTCGCTCCGCGAATCCGCCTTGCCGGCCGGTACCGGCGTGCGGCGCAGATCCTGGAAATCGAAACTGAAATCGGTCAACGGCGATACCGGCCGCATGCGCATTTCGCGGATATGGCCGTCCATGTCCAGCGCGAAATCGACGAACGCATCGGCGTAACCGCTGCGGAAACCGTTCTTGAGCGGCACGACACGCAGGTGCTCGACCACCTCCCTGGTCGTGTACGAAGTCGGCGGCGAACGCGAACAAGGCACAGCAGGCTGCCAGCCTTGATCCAGGCAGGCGCGGCGGAAAGGTTCGCATCGACATCGGCGACTCCATGGTTTCAAGGCCTGCAACTATCGCGGCAAACCATGCTCGGCGCCACCGTCCCGCCACCGCCCCGCGCACCATCGCGGGCTTGTCGTCCGGCGCGCGGCAAGCGGCAGGCGACGGCGGCGAATTTCGGGATCCTGCCCGGTATACCGGTTGACGCAAGCCTGCCCGGGATGGCCACGGCATGCCATGGCTTGCATTCACCGCGTTGCCCGGCAACGATGGTGATGCCGGCCGAGTAGCCGAAACCGCGCCACCCCGATCCACTCTCCCTGCCACGGAAAACCATGCCCATCATCGAATTCGAACTGGAAGGCGATTACGTCGAACTCAACATGCTGCTGAAACTCTGCGGCCTGTGCGACAGCGGTGGCGCCGGCAAGAAGCTGGTCGCCAGCGGCACCGTAGCGGTGGACAGGCAAATCGAATTGCGCAAGACCTGCAAGATCCACGCAGGTCAGACCGTCCGCATCGGCGACATGGACATCCACGTGCTGGCCGATGCCCGCGAAGGGTGATGCGATTCGTCCGCGCCGCGGCGGAAACGACCCGCCGTCGATGGGATTCCCGTGAATCCAACTCGCTTCCGGGCGCCTCTATTGCAGGGAACCCGTTGGCAAGCCCGGTATGGGCAGGAAACAGGATGCTTGCACCTCTTTGGTGCCCGCTGACGCATCACGACCCATGTTGCCTGCTGAGCGAATCCGCCCGGCGCAGCTTGGTCGGTCTCAACAAACCGAGATGGGGAAACGCATGCGTATTGCCAGCCCGGCCCTTGCGCCGGACTTCGACATCCCGGATATCCAGGGCAACCGTATCCGGCTCAGCGACCTGCGCGGAAAGTAAGGTCCTGCTGAGCTTCTTTCGCGATGCGGGTTGTCCGTTCTGCAACCTGCGTGTCTACGAACTCTCCACCGAGTACGAAAAGCTCCGCGCCCGGGGCGTGGAGGTCATCGCCTTCATGGCATCGAAGGCATCGCAGATGCCGACGATGCGAGCCATCTCGGGGATCGCACTTGCAACGACCGGCGACGGGTACAACCACTGCGCATTGCCGCCCTGCAGCCCACATGCACTGCTGGACCCGGCGGCCACACCTGCTGCGTGCGAGGGATCGCGATCCCGCCGCCGAAGGGATTCACACCACCGTCGTGCTCACCAGTAGGCTCTTGGCGATCTGTCCGTGCAGCCGGGCCACTCCACGCACCAGGTGCAACGTGGCGAACAGCAGCACGACGCCGAGCAGGCCCAGGCCGATGGTGCCGGGCCAGCCCGGACCGTGGTAGCCGGCACCGTCGATGTTCATGTTGATCACGTCGACACCGCCCAAGAACTTCACGAACGGCGCGCCGATGAAACCCACGGATACGCCCAGCAAGGTCACGCTGATGGTGAAGTAGAGGATCCCCAGCGGCAGCATCAGCAGCATGTAAAGCAGCGCGGTCCAGCTGCGTGCGTCGGTGAACATCGCACCGATGCGTTTCAGCAGCGGCACAGCTTGCTGTGGCGGATACGGCGGGCGGCGCGGCATGCGTACGCCCAGCATGGCTTCGACGATGCGCCCCTCCAGCAGCGACAGCGCGCGCACGCTGCCGAAAAACAGCACGATGAAGGGAATGCCGATGATCAGCACCGAGAAGCCCGCCGACAGCGATATGCCGACGACCACCCAGGTGAAATAGAAGATGCCGGTGGCCAGCGCCAGCAGCATGTAGAACAGCGCGCCCCAGGTATGCGGATCGGCCGCCACGCCGAAGAATCGCCCGAGTGCCGAGCGCCTCGGCGGCACCGGCGGCGGCCGCAGCGCGCGCTGGATCTTGATCTCCTGGTCGCGATAGATGTCGGCCACTTCCTCCGGCGCGCCGTAGCTGCCGACCACCTGCTGCAGCATCTCCGCTTCGCCGCGCGCGGGCTGTTCGGCCAGTTCGGCGCGCAGGTGTTCCTCCGCGTCGTACAGGGCGTCCTGTACCAGGGCCGGATCGGCACCGCGCAGGGCGGCACGCAGTTGCTCGAGGTATTCGTGGATCGTACGTGGCGTGTTCATCACACCCCTCCTTGAAGAACGTTGTCGACGGAATCGCGGGTGGCGTTCCAGGCCGCGACCCACTCGCGCAGCACCTCGCGCCCCGGTTTGGTGATGCGGTAATAGCGGCGCGGCGGCCCGCTGACCGACGGCTCGACCTCGCTGGCGAGCAGACCGGCGCCTTCCAGATTGCGCAGCACCGGATACAGCGCGCTCTGCTTGCCCGCCAGCACGCCCTCGCCACCCTCCTCCAGCCGCTTGGCGATCTGGTAGCCGTACAGCGGCTGGCGCGACTGCCCCAGCACCGCCAGCAGCACCAGCGACACCGTGCCAGCGGCAAGCTCCTTCTGGAATTTCTTCAGCTGGTTGGCAACGTCATCCACGGCTGCTCCGCACTTCCGCTCAGGTATGACTGAAGCATAGTGCGAAGTTATGGATAGTGCGTGGGCTGGAAGTCATGGGTGGCACGTGAACAGACTTCAGCGGCCCGGCCTTGGCGGAAAGCGCTGCGGGTGCCGAGAAACACGCACCGGCCAAGCGTGGGCGGAAGTGGCATATCGCGGCCAAGCGCAGCAAGGTCAAAGCGATCGAGGATGAGACGTTGCGCGCTCAGACCGAACAGATCGAACACATCAAGGCATCGATCCGCACCGCCGTCGAGCATCCGTTCCGCGTGGTCAAGCGGCAATTCGGTCATGTCAGGGCGCACTATCGTGGCCTGGCCAAGAACGGTGCGCAGGTGCTGACGCTGTTTGCGCTGAGCAATCTGTGGATGGTGCGACGAACCTTGTTGGCGACCGCAGCAGAGGTGCGCCTGTGAGGCGGGTAATGGGAGATCAACCGAGGCACAGCAGCGGAATTGCGGCCAGAATCAATCCGAAATTCATCATTTCAACGTAGCAAAGCCGGAGTTTTCGCGCGGTCGTTTGGACGGCTATTTCGAGCTCAATTGATCAGACCATCCTTAGCCGTCATTTTGCAACAGCTGTTCGAACGCCGAGCGATAGTACAAGGAGAACGCGTCACGCAAGTCAGCGCGCGCTTGCGCAGACGGACGCTGCCGCCGATTGAGTAGTGGATCGTAGGCTGTGACTGCGATATTTTCCGCTTGCGTAATTTCTGAGAAATCTTTGGACGAAAAGTACAAATCCAAAGTTGCGTCCGGAGTGGACTCAGCCAGAAAGGCGCGAAATATGCGTAATTTGTAATCGTTTGGCGAGTGGGGCTGGAACTCGCCGACGTAGTTCTGCATGCGGTATGCCATGGAGTTGGTCTTGCCGATGTAGATGCTAAACAACCGCTCGCCTTGGCGCATGATCCAGAAGTAGATGCCCGGAACCCGCTTGTACTCCGCGATGATGCGGTCAACGCGACTACACCGAGACAAGTCAGTCTCCGGCACGAGCAACGTAAAATCGGCGCGCAGTGAAGCCGCCTGCGAGGCGCTGAGCTCAAATTGGCTGAAGTCTCGCGAGAAATTTGGCATGACAGCTAGACAGTTTGAGTTAAGCGGCGGCGTAGCCGTCCGCTTGAATGACAGTTAGACCTATTCTTACTGACAGGCCTTAAAGGCGGATAAATCCTTGCTTTTGCCACCGATGACATGGCCTCTGTAATAGTTGGTAACTGAACCACCACCTTTTTCTAAGATGTCGATAGCTATGAGCGTATTGCCCATACGCGCAACTTGAATCGAGTACCCATTTGACAAAGGCCGCACATACATTTCGCTGGAGTGGCCCTCACGCTCAAGAACATTTGCTATGCAGTCCATGACCATTCGCGCAGCTTTCGGACTGGAGTATGACTCAACGGGCCCCTTGCTCCTTGCAGCTTGCGGAGTTGCACATGCTGAGATCGCGCAAGACATTGCGCTAATTGCCAAGAGACGATGATATTTTGATGTGAGCACTGAATTTCCGATTGGTCAACGCTGGAATTAAGCGACGGCGTAGCCGTCCGCCTTGAATTGTTAGACCTGCGCACAACTAAGGTGTCAGGACTCTTGGCAATACTGGCATGGCTTGAACGCACCTTGGGGAAACTCTCGCTGCGCCACCACTTTTGCCTCAGTGTTGGACGATACCGCGAACCAACCGCCGTCGCGGCCCAATGTGCCGAGCGGCTTGTACTGGGTGCCGTACGGTTGAGGAACGTGCGAACAAGTTTCATCGTGCAGCGTCGATGTGCGAAGAGGCTTGTCGATGTTTAGCAGCATGCTCGCTGATCTCGCGAATGCAGGTCAACGCTAAGTAAACCCCAAATGCGAGGTGACGCACGAAGTATGCAGGTATCAATCACAGGGGCACAAGCGGCATCGTGCGCGCAAGCAGCCGTGGACGTTATCGCGCACTTTTGCTGCTGTATAAGTTACACCAGCGAAAGTGTGGATGTAACTGAAACGCGCCTGCCGCAGCTGCTCAAACCGGTGTATCTGCGGACGCAACCGCAGGGCATGGGCACGCGGCACATACTGCCGGCCGATGTTGACGCCTTGGCCGGGCCTGCGAGAGGCTGCCGATTCCGACGCACTGCATGCACCCGTCCCTTTTGCATCTCCCCACGCTCGAAGACCCAAGCATGACTGACGCATCTCCCTACACCCCGCCGCCCGTCTGGACCTGGAAGCCCGGGAACGGCGGCCGCTTCGCCAACATCAACCGGCCGGTTGCCGGGGCTACCCACGAGAAGGACCTTCCGGTCGGTCGCCATTCGCTGCAGCTGTATTCGCTGGCCACGCCGAACGGCGTCAAGGTGACGGTGATGCTGGAGGAGTTGCTGGCGCTGGGCCATGCGGGCGCCGAGTACGACGCGTGGCTGATCCGCATCGATGAGGGCGAGCAGTTCGGCAGCGGCTTCGTCAGTGTGAACCCGAACTCCAAGATCCCGGCGCTGCTGGATCGCAGCGGCGCGGCGCCGATCCGGGTGTTCGAGTCCGGCGCGATCCTGCTGTATCTGGCGGAAAAGTTCGGTGCCTTGTTGCCGACCGCCGGCGCGGCGCGCGCCGAGTGCCTGTCGTGGCTGTTCTGGCAGATGGGCAGCGGGCCGTTCCTCGGCGGCGGGTTCGGCCACTTCTACGCCTATGCGCCGAGCAAGATCGAATACGCCATCGACCGCTATGCGATGGAGGTCAAGCGCCAGCTCGACGTGCTCGACCGGCGCCTCGCCGAGAGCCCGTACCTGGCGGGTGACGACTACACGATCGCCGACATCGCGGTATGGCCCTGGTACGGCGCGCTGCTCAAGGGCGCGCTGTACGACGCGGGCGAGTTCCTGCAGGTGCAAGGCTATACCCACCTGATGCGCTGGACCGAGCAGATCGCGCAGCGTCCCGCCGCGCAGCGCGGCCGCATGGTCAACCGCACCTGGGGCGAGCCGTCCAGCCAGCTGCACGAGCGCCACGACGCCGGCGACTTCGACACGCGCACCCAGGACAAACTGGCTGCACCCGGCTGATCCCCGCTCCCGACCCGACAGGCTCCCGCCATGCTCACCCTGTACGACTGCGCCACCGCCCCCAACCCGCGTCGGGCCCGCATCCTGCTGGCCGAAAAAGACGTCGCCCACGACACCGTGCAGATCGACCTGCGCAGCGGCGAGCACCTGGGCGCGGCTTACCGCGCCGTGAACCCGCAATGCACGGTGCCCGCGCTGCGCACCGACGACGGGCTGCTGCTGACCGACAACGCCGCGATCAGCGCGTGGCTGGAGGCGCGTTTTCCCCAGCCGCCGCTGCTGGGCAGCACGCCCGAAGAAAAGGCCGAGATCGCCAGCTGGAACTGGCGCATGGAGTTCGACGGCCTGCTCGCCGTCGCCGAGGCCTTGCGCAACAGCGCGCCGGCGATGACCAACCGCGCGCTGCCGGGGCCGATTGACTACGCGCAGATCCCGGCACTGGCCGAGCGCGGCCTGGCACGCGCGCAGCAGTTCCTGGTGATGCTGGACGAACGGCTGGCCGGCCGCGACTTCATCGCCGCCGATCGATTCTCCATCGCCGACATCACCGCCGTGGTGACGGTGGACTTCGCCCGCGTGGTGAAAATCAGGCCCGACGAGCGGCATCCGCATCTGCAGCGCTGGCGCGCGGCGATGGCGCAGCGGCCGTCGATGTCGCTTTAGGAAGCAGGCCCGACCCTGCGGTTGCTGCGGTCGCGACGAATCCCCGGCTCCGCGAACCGGCGCTCGCCAGCTGACCTGGATCACGGCACCGGATCGGCACGCTGTCAGACTGCCGACTTCCTCATTTGAACCCGGGGGTACCCCTTGGCACACATTCCCGATGCCCTGCTCGGTTTGGGCAAGATCCATGGCGCCTCCTGCGATGTCACTGTCGCCACCCGCGAAAACACCAGCACGCCAGCCCACACGCATCCCACGGCCAACCATGTGCTCGTCACCGAAGGGGTCCTTTACCTGACCCTTGATGGCATCGAACGGGAAATAGGCGCCGGCGAATGGTGCCTTGTTCCGGCCGGGGCCGAGCACGCGGAGCGCTTCGCAGCCAGGACCTCCGTCATCGTCTTCTGGCTCAGGGATGCGGCTCAGTAATCGTGGATTTGCCGAGATTCATGCCCCTTTTCACCTTCATCCTGGCTCCATACCATCTGGAGCCCCGGTTTATCCAAGATTGTCCTCACGGCCGGATTGTCTTGACCCATCGGGTTGTCTCGACGACACGGCAACGGCGCAATCAAGCGCTGGTGCGCGCCTTGGCTGGGCGAGCTTTGGGCGCGACCTTGACCGTTTTCAGCACGGCACGGCCCTTGATTTTGGCCTTGGCCGGCTTGGCGATCATGCGCACGCCAAGGGCACCCATGATCCTGGATACGGTGATGAAGCCGGGCTTGGCACCTGGCCGCAGCGCTTTGTAGAGGCTTTCGCGGCCAAGGCCGCTATCCTCGGCCACCTTGCTCATGCTCCGTGCGCGCGCAATGTCGGCAAGCGCAGACAGAAACATGTCTGCATCGTCTGCTTCGAGAACCTCATTGAGGTACGCGGCAATGGCTTCGTCACTGTCGAGATACTCGGCGGCATCGAACGCCGAGAAGTGGGTGGACATGACACGCTCCTGTCTTGGTGCTACCTGTCTGGGCACTACACTGGCGACGAACTTGCCGCCAATATCTTTTTTGCTTTTTCGATGTCCTTTTGCTGGCTCGACTTGTCGCCGCCGGACAGCAGCAGGTACAAGGCATTTCCTTTCCTGGCGACGTAGATCCGGTAGCCCGGGCCATAGTCGATGCGCATTTCGCTGATTCCGTCGAAATGCTTTGCATCACCCATGTTGCCTGCTGCGAGACGCTTGACCCGGACCAGCACCTTCGCCCTCGCGGTTTGATCCTTCAGGCCGGCGAGCCACGTCTTGAATTCATCGGACTGAAGGACGATGTTCATCAGGCATTGTATCCATTCGGATACGCTTGTCAAAGCCCCGGCTGCGCAACGGTGTTCTCGAATCGGCCGCATCGCGGACAAATGCCGCCAGGCGCGTGGCATGGAGGCATTCAGGGAAGGATGGGGAGCGGTCGCACTGACCAAGATCATCGAACAGGCACTGGCGTGGACAATGGCGCATCACCGCACCGCCGTATGGCTCGGTGGTCTTTCGCCAGCTGACGGGCGACACTATATGAAAGGGGAAAGCCATGCCGTATCGCCGTCACCTTACCGCCGCGCTTTGCGCCTGTCTGCTCGCGCTGCCAGCGCTTGCCGCACCAAGCAAGGCCACACCCACGCCGACCGCGCAGCAGCTGCTGGCCGCCTCCCAACCCGCCGAATGGCGCACGCCCGATCCGCGCAACCTGCTGGTGATGCAGCTCAGCACGGGCCGCGTGCTGATCGAGCTGGCACCGGATTTCACGCCGCGGCATGTGGCGAACATCCGCACGCTGGCGCATGAGCACTACTACGACGGGCTGGCGATCGTGCGGGTGCAGGACAACTTCGTGACGCAGTGGGATGACCCGGCCGGCGACGACGGCGGCGACAAGGCGAAGCTGCGTTCGCTGGGCACGGCGCACGCCACGCTGGCGCCGGAATTCACCCGACCGTTCGATGCGAAGCTGCCGTTCACGCGGCTGCCGGACGGCGACATGTATGCACCCGAGGTGGGTTTCTCCGCGGGCTTTCCGGTGGCGCGCAACCGCAAGGCCGGGCAGGAATGGCTCACGCACTGCTACGGCATGGTCGGCGTGGGCCGCGACAACCCGCCGGACAGCGGCAACGGCAGCGCGCTGTATGCGGTGATCGGCCAGGCACCGCGCCGGCTGGACCGGAATCTTGCCGTGGTGGGTCGCGTGATCGAGGGCATGCCGCTGCTGTCCGGCTTGCCGCGCGGCAAGGGGCCGATGGGTTTCTATGCCACGCCGGCGCATCGCACGGTGATCGAGTCGGTGCGACTGGCCGCGGATCTGCCTGTGGCGCAGCGACCCGCCGTGCAGGTGCTGCGCACCGACAGCGTGACCTTCGCGGCGCTGGTCGAGGCCCAGCGCAACCGCCACGATGCGTTCTATGCGGTGCCGGCCGGCAAGATCGACCTGTGCAGCATCGACGTGCCGGTGCGCTCCCACACAAGTGCCGGGAACCGGGTTATTCGAGGCGCCCCATAGCCGCCGACGCATTGGAAGCGTCCCGGAAAAACATTTTATTCATCCACGCGCGGTAACTTGGGCTGTATGCGTGTCTGTCTGTGTGCGCCCCGTGATGCGTCGACCCGGAAATCCACATGTTTTTGAGCGACATCCTGAACTTCTGGCGTGCCTGGTTGCGGGCTCCCCGCAGCATCGGCGCACTGGCTCCCTCGGGAGCATCGCTGACGCGGCTGATGACCTCGCATGTCGGCCGCCACGACGGCCCGGTGATCGAGCTGGGCCCCGGCACCGGCGTGTTCACCCGGGCGCTGCTCGCGCGCGGGTTGCCGACCCATCGCCTGGCGCTGATCGAGACCGATCCGGTTTTCGCCCAGGCCCTGACGCGGCGCTATCCTGACGCACAGGTTCTGAGCATGGACGCCGCGCAGCTGGGCGAAACCCTGCCGCTGTTCGGCGAGGAGCGCGCCAGCGCGGTGATCAGCGGGCTGCCGCTGCTGACGATGCCGGCCGGCCAGGTCGCGGCCATCATCCGCGGCGTGTTCGAGCGGCAATTGCATGCCGACGGTGCGTTCTACCAGTTCACCTACGGCCCGCGCTGTCCGTTGCCGCGCCACTTGCTGGAACAACTGGATCTCAAGGCGGTGCGCATCGGCAGCGTGTTGTTCAACCTGCCGCCGGCCTCGGTGTACCGGATCGACCGCCGCCAGCCCAACCTTGTCGCGGCATGACGCGGCGGTCCGTCTGAATCGCTGCTGAGCGCGCCGCCCGCTTGCATACATAACCTTGCCATCGGCTTGGCTATGAAGGAGGGCATGGACCCGCCATCGCGGGCGACGCACGGAAAACAACCGATGAAGCGCGGCCGCAAGGTACTTGGCTGGATCCTGGCTGCACCGCTGGCGGCGATCGTCTTCGCGGTCGTGATCGTCGCCACTTTCGACTGGAACCGGCTCAAACCGTATCTCGACAACCAGGTGAGCCTGGCCATCGGCCGGCCGTTCGTGATCCAGGGCGAGCTCAGCGTGGATTGGCAACGCGACACCTCGGCCGGCTGGCTGCATGGGCTGCTGCCGTGGCCGCAGTTCACCGCGCGCGACGTGCGCATCGGCAATCCAGGCTGGGCGGCAACGCCGCAATTCGCCCGACTCGATGCCCTGCGCTTCCGGCTTGCGCCGCTGCCGTTGCTGGCCCACCGCATCGTGGTGCCGTCGCTGCAACTGGTGCATCCGGACGTGGATCTGCAGCGCGACCGGCAAGGCCGCGCCAACTGGGACTTCGCGCCGCCGTCCGGCAGCGCGCCGTCCGCGTGGAAGCTTGAGCTGGGTTCGATCGGCTTCGATCGCGGCCGGCTTTCGCTGGATGATGCCCGCCGCCGGATGCACTTGCAGGTGACGGTCGAGCCGCTGCAACAGGCGATCCCGTACGAGCAGATCGCGGCCCGGCAGGCCGCGGCCGCCAGCGCGCAAGCCGGCAGGACTGCCGGCGCCGCCGCGGGCAAGGCCGTGGCCGAGCACGGCGGCACCCCGGCAGCCGCGGACGCCATGGCGGCCGCCACCCGCTACCAGTTCGCCTGGCAGGCAGCCGGCACCTATCAGGGCAAGCCGTTCAAAGGCAGCGGCAGGACCGGCGCGGTGCTGGCGCTGCACAGCGACACCCAGCCGTTTCCGGTGCAGGCCGACGTGCACATCGGCGACACGCACATCGCGCTGGCCGGCACGTTGACCGACCCGCTGCAACTGGACGCGCTCGACGTGAAGCTGTGGCTTTCCGGCGCCAGCATGGCCAGGCTCTATCCGATCCTTGGCATCACCCTGCCCGACACGCCCCCGTATGCCACCACCGGCCGGCTCAAGGCCGAGCTGCATCGCCACGGCAGCCACTTCGTCTATCGGAATTTTCGCGGCCGCGTCGGCGGCAGCGATCTGGCCGGCAACCTGGATTATCGTGCCGGCAACGGTGCCGGCACCCGGCCCAAACTGAGCGGCGAGGTCAATTCGAAGCTCATGCAATTCGCCGATCTGGCACCGCTGATCGGCGCCCATGCCCAGGGCGCCGACGCCATCGCGCAACCGGCGGGCAGGGTGTTGCCGGTCACGCCGTTCCGTACCGGGCGCTGGCGCGCGATGGATGCGGACGTGCGCTTCACCGGCGCGCGCATCATGCACGGCGGCAAGCTGCCGATCGAATCGCTGGTCACGCACCTGGTGATGAACGATGGCGTGCTCACGCTCGACCCGCTGCGCTTCGGCCTGGCCAGCGGTGCGCTGAACGGCGCGCTCACCCTGGACGGCACCCAGTCGCCCATGCGCGGCACGCTGCGGCTCACCGCGCGCCACCTGAAACTCAGGCAGCTTTTTCCCGAGTTCGCTCCGATGCACACCAGCCTTGGTGAAATCAACGGCGATGCGGCGCTCGATGCCCGCGGCAACTCGGTGGCCGCCCTGCTGGGCAGCGCCAACGGCGAACTGAAGCTGCTGATGAACGACGGCGCGATCAGCAGGAACCTGCTGGAAACCGCCGGCCTCAACGTGGGCAACGTCATCCTCGGCAAGCTGTTCGGCGACAAGACGGTGCCTATCCATTGCGCTGCGGCCGACATGCCGGCGAAGGACGGCGTGTTCGACATGCGCCTGTTCGTGTTCGATACCGCCGACGCGGTGATCAACGTGGACGGCACCGTCAACCTCGCCACCGAGCGGCTCGACCTGGACGTGAAACCGCACACCCGGAATGTGAGGATCTTGTCGCTGCGCTCGCCGCTGTACGTCAAGGGCACGCTGGCGAATCCTGACGTCGGTGTGCAGAAAGGCCCGTTGTTGATGCGCGGTGCCGGCGCGGTGGCGCTCACGGTATTCGCCGCACCGGCCGCCGCCCTGCTCGCGCTGGTCGCACCCAGCCACGACAACGGCGGCGAAAACACCTGCCGTGCCGTGCTCGAACAGCTGCGCAGCTCGGGGCGGATGATGCCGTCGGCCAGGAGAGCTTCCGGCAGGGGAACCTCCAGATAGCAATCAGCCCGTAGGAACGCACCCTGTGCGCGATCAGCGCGCCAGCGCTGCGCTTTCTCGACGCACAGGCAAAAGGCATCGCGCACAGGGTGCGCTCCTACGGGCTCCCGATCCTGCGGCGGCATCGGGAGCAGAGTCCGGCGCTAGAATGCCGTTTCCCCAACGTGCGAATTCCCCATGCAACCCGTCAACAAGGCCCGTCTGCAGATTCACTTCTGCGTGTTGCTGTGGGGCTTCACCGCGATTCTCGGCAAGCTGATCACGCTGCCGGCGCTGCAGTTGGTGTGGTGGCGCATGCTGCTGGTGGCGGCGGCCCTGTTGCTGATGCCCAAGGTCTGGCGCGGGCTGTTCGCGATGCCGGCGCGGTTGCGCTGGGCGTATGCCGGCATCGGCGTGCTGGTGTCGCTGCACTGGCTGACGTTCTATGCGGCGATCAAGCTGTCCAACGCCTCGGTCGGCGCCACCTGCATCGCGCTGGGGCCGGTGTTCCTGGCCTTCATCGAGCCGTGGATCGCGCGGCGCCGGTTCGACCCGCGGGAACTGCTGATCGGCGCCGCGGTGGTGCCGGGCGTGGCGATGGTGGTCGGCGGCGTGCCGCACGGCATGCGCCTGGGCATCGCGGTGGGTGTGCTGTCGGCGCTGTTCGTGGCGCTGTTCGGCTCGCTCAACAAGCGGCTGGTGGAACACGGCGACCCGCTGACGGTGACCTGTCTCGAACTGGGCACCGGCACCGTCTTCCTCACCGCACTGGCGCCGCTGCTGCCGCACACCGGGGCCGCCTTCGTGCTGCCGGACCGGCACGACACGTTGCTGCTGCTGGCGCTGTCGTTCGGCTGTACCCTGCTGCCGTTCGCGCTGGCGCTGGTGGCACTGCGCCACTTGAGCGCATTCGGCACGCAGATGGTGACCAACCTGGAGCCGGTCTACGCGATCGTGCTGGCGATCGTGCTGCTGGGCGAGCAGCGCGAGCTGGACGGCTGGTTCTATGCCGGCGTGGCGGTGATCCTGTCCGCCGTATTCATCCACCCGTTGTTGAACCGCCAGCGCCGCAGCACCGCGCAACCCGAGTTGATGAGCACCGCCGAAAGTCGCAGCATGATCGACTGACCAGGCCATAGCGCCGTTCGAAGCAGGAGACACCACCGATGCGAAACACGAACCACGACCATGTCCGCGGCATCGCGCAGGCACTGGCCGCGGCCGTGCTGTTCGGGCTGAGCACGCCGCTGGCGAAAATTCTCACCGGCAGCATCGCGCCGGTGCTGCTGGCCGGGCTGCTGTATGCCGGCTCGGGCATCGGCCTGTCGTCGTGGATGCTGCTGCGGAAATTGCGCCGGCAGCCGATGACCGAAGCGCCGCTGATCCGGCGCGATGTGCCGTGGCTGGCGGGCGCGGTGCTGTTCGGCGGCGTGCTCGGCCCGCTGCTGCTGATGCTGGGGCTGGCGCGGACACCGGCGTCGAGCGCTTCGCTGCTGCTGAATCTGGAGGCGGTGCTGACCGCGGTGCTGGCATGGGTGGTGTTCCGCGAGAACGTCGATCGCCGTGTGTTGCTGGGCATGCTGGCGATCGTCGCCGGCACGCTGCTGCTGTCCTGGCAACGCCCGGCGAACGTGGTGTTTCCGTGGGGCGCACTGGCGATCGCCGGCGCCTGCCTGTGCTGGGCGATCGACAACAATCTCACCCGTGCGGTGGCCGGTGGCGATCCGGTACAGACCGCCGCGATCAAGGGCGGCGTGGCCGGCGCGATCAACATCGGCATTGCGATGGCCATGGGCTACCGGTTCCCCGCGGCGCTGCCGTTGCTGGCCACCGGGCTGCTCGGCTTCGTCGGTTACGGCCTGAGCCTGGTGCTGTTCGTGCTGGCCCTGCGCAGCCTGGGCACGGCGCGCACCGGCGCGTATTTCTCCACCGCGCCGTTCGTGGGCGCGGCGCTGTCGCTGCTGCTGTTCGCCGAACATCCCGGCATCGCATTCTGGCTGGCCGGCGCGCTGATGGCGCTGGGCGTGTGGCTGCATGTCAGCGAACGGCATGTGCACGAACACGCGCACGAGGCGCTGGCGCACAATCACCGTCATCGCCACGACGAGCATCACCAGCACACCCACGATTTTCCGTGGGACGGCAAGGAGCCGCACACGCATCCGCATGTGCACGAGCGGCTCGTGCACAGCCACCCGCATTATCCGGACAGCCATCATCGACACCGGCATTCGTGAGGAGAGCCCCGGCATGGTCAGCAGGCAACATTGGGAAACGGTCTACCGGACCAGGGCCGTCGACGCGGTCAGCTGGTACCGCCCGCACCTGGATACCTCGCTGGCGATGATCGAGCGGGCGGTGCCGGATCGCGACGCGTGCATCATCGACATCGGCGGCGGCGAGGCGACGCTGGTCGACGATCTGCTGGCCCGCGGCTATCGACAACTCAGCGTGCTCGACATCTCGCCCGCGGCCATCGAGGTGGCGCGCAAGCGCCTCGGCGCTGCCGCGGCGCAGGTGACGTGGCTGGCCGACGACATCCTGCAGGTGGCGCTGCCCGCGCAGCGCTTCGACCTCTGGCACGATCGCGCGCTGTTCCATTTCCTCACCGGTGCCGAGCAGCGGGCGCGCTACGTCGAGCAGCTCGCCCGTGCGCTGAAACCGGGCGGCCACGCCATCATCGCCACGTTCGGCCCGCAGGGACCGGGCCAATGCAGCGGACTCGACACCGTGCGCTACGACGCCGCGTCGTTGCAGCGCGAACTCGGGCCGCGCTTCGAGGTGATCGAACACACCACCGAACTGCACCGCACCCCGTTCGACACCACGCAGCAGTTCGTCTACAGCCATTGCCGCCTGGTTTGAGCGGCCGATCCGACTGCCGTTGATGGGTGAAAATCGCCTGGTGTCAAGGCTCATGCTACCCGGCAGAGATCCGGGTTCTCGTACATCGTCCACGGCCGCGAACCCGTGTTCAACGAATGTCCCGCACATGGTCTGCACAGCGACCGGCCCGACCATCGGCCCAAAATGGTCGGTCGCATGTGCGCTGTGCCGCCCACCGCAAAACCGGTGAGCAGCAGCGCGATACCGAGGCAAATGACGAACGAACTGTGACATCGGCAGACCGTGCTCGAACTGCACCAATTCATCGCCCTGTCCCACCTCCGCATCTAAGCTGGGTTTGCCACCCGTCCCAGTACGCCTCAAATCGCGCGACAGCCGACTGAGGTCAGCACTGATCAGGTGCATTCGTGCACTCGAGAGGCAGTGGTGATGAATGGCAGATTGCACCTTGAGCATCACTTCGAACTACGGGGAATACTTCGCAGATAAACCAGTAGCGCCTTCGCATCTTCGGCTGTCAGACTTGAGTCCCCGCCTTTTGGGGGCATCCCCATCGGTGAATCTGGTGACTGGAACCCATTCAGAATATGGCCAATCAATATCGCGTCAGGTTTTGCAAGGCGCCCGCTGGTGATCAGGTCCGGCACACCTGGAAATGCTCCTTGTGCATGATCTCCATGACAAGAGGCACAGTTTGCATCAAACAACGCCTTGCCGTCGGCGGCAAATGCCTTAGGCATCGCGATGAGCAGCGAGAATGCAGGTATGAGTAAAAGGCTGATTTTCATGTGTTTTAGTCCCTGGTTGAATGAAAGAACAATTGTTTTGGCGAATGCAAAGCTATATCGCGCGATATGCACAGTCTAAAGTACGGCCTATTTCTTTAGATACGCCATTCATTCGCAGACATGACGTGCAACCATGAATCAATTGTCAGATGATCGAGAATCAATTCATCGATACGTCAATTATTTTTGGCTCCTTGATCGACCCATTTGCTGATCAGCCCGATGTCATGGTCCGACAACGAGCGAGCGCCGGTTCCAGGCATGATTGTTTGCTGGTGATTCTTCAAATCAAGCGAATAGTCCTTGGGCATGTTTATTGTAGCGTCTGCCTGGTGCTTGATCAGCCTGACCAAGGTACTGCCAACACTGGAACCAGGATTGATTACAGGTCCATACTTGGTTCCCTTCATCAAATCCTGATACGTAGCCACGCTGAACCCGCTTTTCAGGTAGCCTGCGCCGCCCGGAGTGTGGCAAACCGCACAATTGTTTTGCAGAATTGGGTTCACGTCACGGCTGAAGCTGACTTGTTCCCGACTGCAGGAAGCCGTGCTTAAAGCAACAAAAGACAACAAGGCAATACTTTTCAATGCGTACATGTCTTACTCCTTAAATGATGAAGCAATACCATCAAACATTTGCCGAATGGGGCAGCAATCAATTTTAAGTAACCACCCAAGCTGCTGCCTTGAACCATTATGTAAATCATCTTCGTGAATTAGCTAAATACCCGAACAGACGAAATACGCATGGTTACTTGCAAATAATCTGATTGTCCATGATAAGGACTAGTCAAATCACCTCCTCTTCTTGCCGGCTATAAGTTAGGAATATAATCTGGTAAAGCGAAACAAAGATTTGAAACGCCCAGGAAAGTCCCATCACAGAACCAGCCACCAATACCGTATAGGCGAATATCGGATCCCACTTTGTCAGAAACCATGTGGCGATATCAATTACCACTGCACCGAATGGGGCAACAATTACCACATTCTTCAACCACGCAGGAAGCTCAGTAAAAGTAAATACGAAACCAAGAACAAACGTCACCAAGCCGATACCGAATAGATGGATATGTGAAAGCTTCACCAAGGTTTGGATAGACATACCCGTGTCAACTTTTGCGACAGCGCGGATACCGGCATACGTTGTGAAATCAGGCAGATTCATTCCTGATTTTGAACTATGACAGCGGGCGCATTTTTGCTCGATGATAGGATGTATGGTTTTGTCGTAACCAGCTTCATCCGCACCAGATTTCAACCATGCAACAATTTTGGCAAGATCATCTTCACTTCTCATACCAGACATCGGGCCTCGCAACATCTGTTCAAGCCGTGTCCCGCTACGATTTCCGTAATACGTGATCGCAAGATCCTGTACGGACACACCCGATTTTCCGTCGAGGCCGGAATGGGTCATGTAGAGATACCCAATCGCCATGGCATAACCAAGACCAAGAACGACCAGCACAAGCCCGTACAAGGTGCGTTCACTACTGGAACACTCGCGAAACGTCCTTCCTTTCACAGTCCTGCGATTTTTTGGCAAACGTCCAAAGACACGCCGTATCCATACAAATGCAATAAAAAGACCGACAGTGCCGATCAGCACGTGGATTATTGACATCTCCTTTTGGGTAAATGACAGTGTATCTGGAGCCAGTAGTATCCATAGATCGAGCAAAGCAAACGCCCAGGCTGGCCAATAATCATGGCGCCGTATTAACGCAATGATGGCCACAGCTACGATGAGGCTGCCCGTAATAACGCAGTTCCAAAATCCATCAACATGGGTTGTTGCCTGTGGCCCGTAGACATACCATGGCATCAACATCATCATGAACCCGATTATCAATGCAGACAATCTGGCTGACGTTTTTCCTTTGTAATCTTTATCGCGGCTTAGCATGATAATTCACCTGTTCATTGATTTTTACAAGCCTGAAGCGAATTTTGTTTCATCCCATTTAAACCGCTTGCTCGTGTTGGAAATGGCTTTCTTGCTAATGTACGATGCTTCGGCGCTCATGCCGCCAGGTCTCTGCCAGCCATTCCGAATAAATCCGGAATGGCTGGTTATTCGGCAGGTCACCATCCTATACGCTGATTCATGGTTTGACTGGCGTTTTATGACTTATCGTGCTCACCGAAGTCCACGTTTCGCACATCGGCTCAGAACAGGTAACTCTGAAAAACAAGGTACAGGGTATTGTTATCACTTGCGTGACTCGTGGTTCCGTTGAACTTTGTGTAGAAGGTGTACTGGAGCCCAACTCTCAGGTTCAAATAGGGTTCTGCCCAGCTGTCACCTTTGCCAAACGGAACCCAATTCAACTCAATGGATCCACCGTTGGTATTGGGGGAGTCATTCGCAGAACTAGCAGAGTAAAGCAAGGAATCCCGGTTACCACTGGTAGTGAACGCACCTACAGTGACTCCGTAAGTGTTTTTGTAATAATAGTTTGCGTTCATATTCAAGGAACTGAGGTGATTGTGCAGGTTTGAGGCATTACCCGCCGCGTAGCTATTGTTCAGAGTTTGTGTTTCGTACAAATACTGCCCCTGCACCGTGACAGCGTGCTTGCTCCCACTAAACCACTCATAGCTTGCATCCAGTCCGTAGTCCTTATAGTCGTCCGACCCCGGACCCATGCTACCCATCGGATGCAGCTTTGGCTCGAAATACAGGGCACCAACCTCCAGATTACTGCTGGAACTTGGACTGGCCTGGTATGCCATCCGCAGGTAAGGGGCAGGGACGTCAAGACGCCCGGGATACATGCCGTTGACATGATCAATGAAGGATTTTGATGGGACCTTGTATGCCCCTGCTTCGATATACCATTTGCCGTCAACCTGGGTATATGCCGTCAGACCCAGAACGCCGTTCATAAATCCGCCGTTGATGATCGGGCTGGCAACGGCTCCAGGCGCTAGATCGGGACCAAAGTAAGGATATTGCCAGGCGGGACCCGTGTTGTAGATATCGCTAATGGTCGGGTTATTGTTGACAGTGAGACCCCATACCGCTGTATGCGATCCAAGCTTCGCGGTGCGTGCATAGCGAATGTCGGTCATATCCCATCCTGCGGTGTGCCCATTCTGTGAATAAGCCACCTGCATGAACATACCCATATGATCGGAAATAGCACCAGCAAGATACATACCCGCTGTCTGGAATTCCCAATTATCATTACTGCCGAATCCAGGTGCTGCAGGTCCGGACTGGTCCTTTTGGGTATGCGTGAATGATTCAACTAGCTCTAACGAAACCTTCGGGGTAAAACCCGAACTGGCGGTCTTCATGGTGTATCCGGTTAGTTTGAACTGACGTCCAAACGGAGTCAGTTGCGGTCCGAAACCACCGACATGACATGAGGTACAAGGCATGTTGACTTGCCGAGAAAATGCCGGAATGGCTCTTGCTTGAGGAACAAATCCAGCTATCACCATTGCTATCAAAGACAATAGTGGCCACGTTAGTTTTGAACTTGTTGACAGGATTATCTTTTTCACGTTGTATCTCCCTTGTTAGCGACTAAAAGATGAATTTTTGTGTGCCACCGTTTTCCTTAAGATATTGCTCCATGGAAATGAGTTGATTGAATAAATGGCTGTTTCCATCGGCGTGACTAATCTTCTTATGGAAAGCGTCAGTGACTTAACCTGTGTGGTACTGGAGGGTTTCGACGTTACGGATAGCGATCGCGTGAGCAGAATCCGGATCACTCAGGCGTTGACCTTGGCTGTAACCGGCTTGCTTGAACTTGCTGACACGCGGGCGCACAGATGCTGTGACCAGCACGTTTCGCTGATTGCCACCGAAAGAGATGCCGTCCGAAAACTGCGCAGAAGTTATGCACTCTGTAGTTTCGAAGTGGCTAATGGCCTTGGCAAACCCCAAGGTGGCTGCCGTTGCGACAACCTTCGCCTGAATTTCGACGGTATACGCCGTCAGAGCCACAGCAATGACTGCTGCGACGATCAAAGTTAGCCCACGCGTCTTGAGAGAGGAAGTCGAG
>SCRF01000017.1 GCA_004322005.1 Rhodanobacter sp.
AAGAGCATCGCCCGCGAGCGGGCTCCTACGCGCGTGGTTTGGCGCGGTGGGTGGGGGGCGCGCTCCATGGGTCGTCCGGCCATGGGTGGCGCGGATAGCGGCCCTTCAGCTCCTTCTTCACTTCGGGGTAGGTGCGTTCCCAGAATCCCTTCAGATCCTGGGTGACCTGGATCGGCCGGCCGGCCGGCGACAGCAGGTGCAGCGTCACGGGAATGCGGCCGCCGCCCACCCGCGGCGTATCGGCCAGGCCGAACAGTTCCTGCAGTTTCACCGCCAGCACCGGTGGCTGGTCCGGCACGTATTCCAGCCGGCGCGTCTGGCCGCTCGGTACGACCAGGCTGTCCGGCGCCTGGCTGTCGAGCAGCCGGCGTTGTTCGTGGTCGAACCGTGCGCCCAGTGCCTGCGACAACTCCTGCGCGCTCAGCGCGTCGAGTTTCCGCTTGCCGTCGAGATACGGCGCCAGCCACTCATCGAGCGTGGCCAGCAGGGCTGCATCGGCAACATCGGGCAGCTCCAGTTCGGGCATCCATTGACGCAGCGCCTGCATGCGCGCGCGCAGCCGCCGGGTCTGGTCGCTCCACGGCAACGCGTCGATACCGTGGCTGCGCACGGCGGCGAGCAGGGCCGGCAACGCATCTTCGGGCCGCACCGGCACGCTGCGCCGTTCCAGCACGATCGCACCGAAGCGCTGCTCCTCGAAGGCCTCCACGGCAGCGCGCCCGGCGTTCCAGCGCAGCGTTCGCTCGCGGGTGAACTGCGCGGGGAAATCGCGCTCCAGCAGCTGCGGATCGAACGGTGCGGCGGCCAGGATCAGGCTGTCGCGCGCCTCATGGCGCAAATCCAGCACGACCAGCCAGGGCTCGCCGTGCAAGGCGGTGTTCTCGTGCAGGCGCGCGCCGCGGCCGTTGCTCAGCGTATAGCGCAACGGATTGGCGTCGTCGCGACGTGCCACGCGGTCGGGAAACGCATGCAGCAGCAGATCGCCGACGCTATGGCTGTCGGGCATGCCGCTGGCGGACGTACGGACGTCCAGACGTCTGCGCCAGCCCCTGCTGGCCTGCTCGATCGCAGCCAGCGCGCCGCTGTCGGCATCGCCGCGCACGACCCCGCCGCGACGGTCGCGCCACGCGTGCAGCGCGGCGACCCGCACACGGAAGTCGTCGCTGCGCGCCTGCTCGCCGCGCAGCGGCGAACGCGCCTCCATCAGCGCCAGCAGATCGGCGATCAGCGCGCGCAATCCCGCCGGCGCACGCAATGCCGCGGCAGCCAGGCGCGGTGTGGCACCCAGCTCGAGCATGTCGCGGCCCAGCGCGGTGATACGGCCATCCCTGCCCAGGGCCGCGAGGCCGGTCAACAACTCGCGCGCCTGCGCCAGCGCGCCGGCCGGCGGCGGATCCAGCCAGCGCAGGGTGTCCGCTGCGTTCGCACGCACGCCCCAGGCCGCCAGTTCCAGCGCCAGTCCGGACAATTCGGTCTGGCCGATTTCCGCATTGCGCGCGGCCTCCAGCCGTTTGCTCTGCGGCCACAGCCGATAGGCCGTACCGGGCGCGACACGGCCGGCGCGGCCGGCGCGCTGATCGGCTGAGGCCTGCGCAATGGCCACCGTTTCCAGTCGGCTGAAGCCGGAGTTCGGATCGAATCGCGGTTCGCGCGCCAGCCCCGTATCGATCACCACGCGAATGCCCGGCAGGGTGAGGCTGGATTCGGCCACGTTGGTCGCCAGCACGACGCGCCTGGCACGAACACCCGGCGCAGCCGGCGCCAGCGCGGCCTGCTGCCCGGCCAGCGACAGCTCGCCGTGCAGCGGGAGGACTTCGATTTCGCCCCTCACCCGCTGGGACAACGTTTCTTCAAGCATCGCCTGCGCTCGTGCGATCTCGCGCCGACCGGGCAGAAATACCAGCACGTCGCCGTCGTTTTCCGCCAGCGCCTGCTGCACGATGCGCACGAGATGGTGCTCCATGCTCTCCTGCGTGCGTGCCGGCGGATGTTCGATGCGCACCGGAAAGCTGCGCCCGGGACTGGCGATGCGCGGCGCGTCCAGCCACTGCGCGATGCGCTCGCCGTCGAGCGTGGCGGACATCACCAGCAGGCGCAGCTCGGGCCGCAGCGTGGCCTGCACCTCCAGCGCCAGCGCGGCGCCGAGATCGCCGGCGAGGTGGCGTTCGTGGAATTCGTCGAACACGATCGCGCCGATGCCGGCCAGTTCCGGATCATGCTGGATCAGCCGGGTCAGGATGCCCTCGGTGACCACCTCGATCCGCGTCGCCGCACTCACCTTCGACTCGAAACGGATGCGGTAGCCGACCGTCCGGCCCACTTCCTCGCCGAGCTGTTGCGCCATGAACTGCGCGGCGGCGCGCGCGGCGATCCGGCGCGGCTCCAGCATCACGATCTTCGCGCCGGCCAGCCACGCCGCGTCGAGCAGCGCCAGCGGCAGCTGGGTGGTCTTGCCGGCACCCGGCGGCGCTTCGAGCACCAGCCGGGGATGCGCGGCGAGCGACGCCGCGATCTGCGGCAGCAGCGGAGTAATCGGAAAGACGGCCGGCGGTGCACTCATCCGCGGATGATAACGGCTGGGGTGATAACGGCCGGGATCGAGCTGCTCGGTCGGCACTGTCTCCGGAGCAACCGTCCGTCACCGCCCCATCGGAGTGCGGGCGACTTGTCCTGCGGAGCACCTCAAATAACCCCGATTTGTAGGAGCGCACCCTGTGCGCGAAAGCTCTTGTCGCGGCCGCTGCAAAGAGCTTTCGCGCACACGGTACGCTCCTACAGGTACCAGGAACCGGGTTGTTCGAGATTTCCTACGGTTTCGGCGCGCTGTCCTTGGCTGCCGCTCGCAGCGGCGCCAGCGATTCGAACTTGCTCTGGTAATCCTCGGTGATCTGGCGCGCATCGTCGCCGCCGCGGATCACCCGTGGCGTGATCAGCACGATCAGCTCGGTACGGTTGCGGCTGCGCGAGGTGCCGCCGAACAGGCGGCCGAGCACGGGAATCCGGTTGAGCCCCGGGATGCCGGTGTCGGTGGTGCCCTCGGCCTGTTCGATCAGGCCACCGAGCAATACGGTCTGCCCGCTCTGCACGGCGACCTCGGTCGCCAGCGCGCGCTGCGAGATCGTGGCATTGCCGTTGACCAGCGGCACCGATTTGTCGACCTGGCTGACCTGCTGGCTGATGTTCATGTAGACCAGGCCGCCGGGGTTGATCCGCGGCTGCACGTTGAGGATCACACCGGTATCGAGGTAGCTGACCTGGTTGAAGCTGGTCGTGTTGATGCCGGTGTTCACGCTGGTCTGGTTGATCGGAATCCGGTTGCCGACCTGGATGCTCGCGGTCTGGTTGTTCATCACCACCATCGAAGGCGACGACAGCGTCTTGGTGTTGCCGCTGGTCTCCATCGCGTTCACCGCCACCTGCAGCTGGCTGTTGAGGAACGAATAGAAGAACGGCTGGCCGGTAAAGGTATTGCCGCCCTGCCCCAGGGCGATCTGCCGGGGATTGTTGGGGTGGCCCGGAATGATGTTGCCGTTGCTGTCGGTGGTGCTGCCGGCCAGCCCCTGCAGATACCACTGCACGCCGAACTGGAACTCGCCGGTGAGGCTCACCTCCAGGATGCGGGTCTCGATCTGCACCTGCAGCGGCACGACGTCCAGCTGGCGGATCGCGGCCTTGATCTCCTCCCATTGCGACGGCCGCGCACGCACCAGCAACTGGTTGTTGCTGTCGACCGAACTGATCCGCACGCTGCCGTCGCTGGAGATGAACTGCTGGTCGCCCGAGGAACCGCCGCCGTTGTCGCCAGCCAGACCCTTGCCGCCGAGACCGGACGAACCCATGCCCAGGCCCGCGGCATTCGACCCGCGGCCATTGCTGTCCGAACCGCCGGCGATGCCGCCGCCGAAGGCCGGGCTCTTGCCGGTGGCGCCCAGCCCACCGCCAGCGGCCGAACTGCCGAAGCTGCCGGCGGTGCTGCCCATGCTGCTCGCGCCATTGGCATTGTCGGCGCTGCCCAGCGTGCCGGCGCTCAGGCCGGGCCCCACCTGGCCGCCGTTGTCGCCGCCGCCGGCGCCGTTGGTATAGATCTGCGCCAGATACTTCGCCAGATCGGAGGCCTTGATGTTGCGTACGTCGTAGACGAACAGCTGCGGTTCGTTGCCGCCACCGCGGTCGATGCGCGCGATCCAGTCGCCCACCTCCTGCAGGTAATCGGGCTGGGTGCTGATCACCACCAGCGCATTGGTGCGCTCGATCGGAATGAAGCGCAGCATGCCGGCCAGCGGGGTATCGCCGTGCACGCCGAACATGCCATCGAGCTTCGGCATCAGCTCGCCGACTTTCGCGTACTGCAGGTTGAACACGCCCACCGACATGCCGCGCAGCCAGTCGACGTCGAAGGTGTGCACCATGCTCTGGTCATTGGCCAGTTCCTGCGGTGTGCCGGACAACACCAGCAGGTTGCGCTGCGGATCCACCAGCAATATCGCATCCGAGCGCACGAACGGCTTGATCAGCTTGCGCATCTCGGTGGCGGAGATGTAGCGCAGCGGGAACAACCGCGCCTGCAGGCCGCCTTGCGGCGCCGCGGCGCCGAGGCCGGGCACCAGATTGCCGGCCACGGCATCCTTCTCCGGCAGCACCACGTAGCCGCCATTGCGCTTGACCAGCGCGTTGTGCGTCCACGCCAACAGGTTCTCCAGGATCGGCAGGGCCTGGCTGCCGTCGACCGGCGACGACGTGGCGAACGAGATGTTGCCCTGCACACCCGGTGCGATCGTGTAGTTCTGCTTGAGCAGGTCGCCGAGGATCGCCTTGACCACCGCCTGCACCGGCTGATTCTCGAAATTGAACGTCACCGCACCCTTGCCGGCAGCGGCCGGGCGTGGCGACGCCAACGCGCCGGGCCGGATGAAGCGGCCGCTGCCGTTGCGGATCTCCGGCGTCGCCGCAACTTCATGCGCGGAACTTGCGCCGTTGTTCAACGGCAACGGCGCCGGTGGCGGGTTCTGTGTGCCGGCCATCGCCTCGCGCTGCAGCGCGCCATTGTCATGCGGCTGCGGCATGCTGGCGCATCCGGTCAACCACACGGCGAGCGCCAGCGTGCCGGTTCGCAGGATTTGCTGAGTGAGCTTGCGGGCCATGAATCAACGTACTCCCTGGTGAGACGCCGCGGCACGACGCCTCTGGATGTTTTCTCTGAGCCGGTCCAGCAACGCCGCCGCCGGATGACCTTGCGATGACGATGCGGGAGCGGGCCTGCCGGACGGTCGCAGTCGCATGATGGTGCCGGGATGACGACCCTGGTCGACCGGCATGTGCTTCCCGCCCGCCGCTGCCGGCACGACATGCCACATCGTCCCGGCAGGTTGATTGCCAGCGCCGGCATCGGGGACCACGCCGGGCTTTGCCTCGTCGATCACCGCGCCAGCCGGCAGTTTCAGCTCGGTGCGTCCGGCCGGGGAATCGAACAGCGCCGACCGTGGCCGGATCTCCACCAGCGTCACGCTGCCATCGGGCAACGACTGGCCTTCGCGCAATCGTACTTCCCGGTTGCCATGCTTGTCGTGCAGCAAGGCCATGCGCAATCCCGGAGTGATGATGATGCCGGTCAGATCGAGGTCGCCCAGGCTGCTGCCATTGGCAGCGTGGGTGATCGGCTTGCGATCGGGGCTGAACAAGGGATCTTGCCAGACCTGGGCGAACTGCTGCAGCGGTACCGGCCGCGGCAGGTCGACCGGATTGGCGACCGGCGGCAGCGGCGCCAGCCGGCGCGGCTCGTGCCACTGCACACGGCGGCCGATGCCGGCGAACAGCAGCAGCAGCAGCGCGCCAAGCAGCACGACAAGCAGCGCCAGCACCGGAGTCAGCCGGCGTTGCTGGGCGGCGTTCATGGCATCGCTCCGCGATCGGCGGTCGAACCGCCGCCCTGCGCGTTCGCCGCGGCACCGTGGGTCGGGCGTACGTAGCCGGACAGCGTGAACTGCACTTCCAGTGGCGCCATGTTGTTCTGCTGCCCCGCCACCGGGTTGCGGTAGATGCTGAGATCGTCGATGAACAGGTAGGGCGTGCCCTGCTCCAGGGCGTACAGGACCTGCGCCAGCGGCTCCATGTCGCAATTCAGGCTGATGCTCACCGCGGCCTTGCGATAGGGTTCGCCGGCCGTCGCCGGCGGGTTCGGCATCGGCATCTTCTGGCTCACCGTGCAACTGCCGCCCTTGGTGCTGGCGCCGACCACGTCGACCACCCGCTGCATCAGGTCGGCTGCGGCGGTATTCGGGTCGTCGTCGGCCAGAAACGCATGGCTCGCGGCCTGTCCCGCACCGAGCGCGGCGATGCGATGCTGCAGTGCCGGCTTTTCGGCAATCGCGGCGGCATAACGGCCTTGCGTGTCGCGCAAGTCGGCCATCTCGCTGCTTATCTGCTGCAACGGCGCCACAAACCACCAGTGCAACAGCACGACATAACCCAGCAGCAGTGCCAGCAGCAGCAAGGCGATGGCGGCCAGGCGACTGTCGCGCGGCTTGAGTCGGGCCATCTTCATGGCACTCCTCCATTGCCCGCAGGCGTGGAAGCCGCCGGTTTCGGCCGGGATGCCGCGGGGTGATGCAGATGCGCGATGAGGTAGAAGCGTTCCTTGCCGGTGGCCGGGTCGGGCTGGATGCTGCCCTGGAAGCCGGCATTGACGATCAGCGGTGAATCCTTCAGCGCATCGAGCAGTTTGGCCGCCTGCTTGCTCTGACCCTGCAGTCCGATCTGGCCGGCATTGTCGACGCTGAAACGCTCCAGCCATGCCGTCTGCGGCAATCGCTCGGTGGCATCCAGCAGCAGACTGAGCATGGAAACGCTGTTCTTCTTGCGCCGGGCCAGAAAACCGGCGGCGCCGGCGTTGTCCTGCAATTGCTGGCGCAACGCGGCGACCTGCTGCGCTTCGCTGCGCATGCTGTCGACCTGGGCCTGCATCTGCTCCAGGGTCGCCTGCCGGTTGTGCAGCCATTGCAGCAACACCAGCACCAGCAGCGCGGCGCAAACCCCCGCCAGTGCCAGGTTCAGACGCTGGCGTGGCCGCGGACGGTACGGGGCGTGGTCCGGCGGCAACAGGTTGATGCCGAGACGATCGTCGCCGTGCGCCACATCCACGGCATCGACCGGAATGCCCAGCGTGCGCAGGCGCGCCAGCAGCGGATCGAGCGTACTGCGCGTGACCACCACCAGTTCCGCGTGAAAGCGCCCGTTGCTGGCCGGCTGCGCCAATTCCCGCGCGGCGTAATAGACCTGCGCCACGCTGAACGGCGTTTGCCGATCCATCTCGAACGCCATCACCTGGTTCAGGTTGTCGCCGGCAGCGGCAGGCAGCACCAGCGTGCGCCTGAGCACGGCCACCGCCGGCAGCACCAGCGCCAGCCGCAGATCATCGCGATCCACTCCCCGCAGCGCGGCAGCCAGCGCGGCTTGCTGGGTGGAGGCATCGGCGCTGTCGTCCCAGTTCGCCAGCAGTCCGGCGTGGCCGGCACGGCGCAGCACCCATTGCGCATCGACGCGTTGCAGCAAATGCCAGTCCGCACCGGTGCCGAACCACGCACGCCAGCGCGGCGGCAACAAGGCGCGCAACTCGCCACCCCACCAGCCGAGGAATGCCGGCAACGGCGAAGCACGCCAGCCGCGGCGTATTCGATCGACCCACGGCCGCAGCCATTGCGTTGCCGTACTCATTCCCGGTCCCCCTCACGCCAGCGCAGTACCACATAGGGTTGCGCACCCGTCAACCCCAGCTGCGAACGAATCGTGGCACGCACGACGGCGCGCGTGCCGTCAGCCAGGCTGGCTTCCGACCGGATACTATGCGTCACTCCGTTGTAGAGAGCCAGACTGGGGGCATCGACCCGTGCCTGCCGGGCAAGCTTGATCGCCTGCATCTTTTGCGGCGTCATGCCCGGGATCGCCGCCAGTGCCAGCGGCGGTGCGGTGTCCGGATCCGGTGTCGTGTTGCCCGACCATACCGTGATCGCGGAAGCGACCTGCCGGTAGATCGAAGGGGTCATGCCCAGCACCATCTGCAACTCCTCGATGCTGGCGAACGGACCGTTGCGTGGACCGTAATCGCGCCCGGCCGCCGCATAGACCGCGCGTTGCTCCGCGACCTGACTCTTGCTGCCGGGCGAACTGCGCCAGGCCACCACATTGGCGGTCAGCGCCTGTGCCGCCGCCGGAGCCATGCCGGCCGCGCGAAACAGGCCCTGCAGCACGTCCGGGCTGGCGCTGTTGAGATCCACCTTGCCGGCCTCGCTGATCGCCGAGACTTTCACGGTGGCGTTGTCCCAGGCAAACGCATAGACCCTGCCGTCGCCGATCCAGCGATGCCTGACCTGCGGATCCTGCAGTTGATAGACCGCGCGCATGATGCCGGCCTCGGCGGCGTAGTGGGCCTGGGTCTGGGCGAACTGGTAACGGGCCTGCAGGCCTTCGGTGCGCGCCAGCACCACATAGCCGCCCAGCAGGATCGCCAGCACCGTGCCGGCCCACAGCACCAGCAGCAGGGCCACCCCGCGCTGACCGACACCCATGGCTGGCTGCCGCCGCCTCATGGGTGGCCCCTGCCGCGCATTCCCTGCTGCAGCAAACCGGACGGTCCGCTGCTGTTCGCCGGATTGACCCGCAGCGGCGCCTGCAGCAACGGCCAGTCGTCGCTGCCTTGCGGCTGCAACGCGATGCGCACCAGCAACGGCAGCATCCGGCCATCCGGCCATGCCGGCGACCACGGCACGGTGCGACCCTGCACATCGATGCCGCGATAACTGAAGCTGCCGCCATGAATGTGATCGAGCAGCACCTGGGGATCACCCAGCGCCTGCGGCGGCTGACCGTCCGGCGGCAGCAATGCAAGGCTCAGCTGCAGGCGCCAGCTGCCTTTGCCGTCCTCGACCAGCTGCAGGCGCTGCAGCTGCGGACCGAGCTTGCCGAGGTAGCCCGGCAGTGGCGCGACATAGCTCATTTCATGCGCACTGCCCTCGAAGAAAATGGCGTCGCCCTCGGCGGTGTGCCCGATCGGCTGGGTCATGCTCTGCGCCAGCTCGCGTTGCAGAAACTGCTGGGCGGAACGGATCTGATCGATCCGCTCGATCGCCGCGCTGCCCGAACGCACAGTATGGATGGCCGTGCGCATGCCGCTGTACACGCCAATCAGCAGCAGCGCCAGCAGCACCAGCGCAGCCAGTACTTCGAGCAGCGTGAAGCCGGCAGCGTGTTGCATGACGGGCCGCCTCATGGCGCGCCCTGCGCCGCCGATGCGGCACCAGAACGCAGCGGGCCACCCAGCCGCAGCGTGCGGAAATGCGCCGAACGCGGATGCCCGGGTGGCCCCCACCGCACATCCAGATCCAGTCGATAGAGCTGCAGCGATGCACCGGGCGGAGCGATCCCGGCAAGATTCCACGGTGTCACGTTGAGCCGCCAGCGATATTTCGCATTGAACTGGCCGGCGCTGCTGCCGGGCCTGATCGGCTCGCCCACATAGGCGCTGTCGAGCAGGCTGCGCGCCCACATCGCAGCCTCGCTGTGCGCGGCCGCGTTCTGGGTAAGCCGGATCGCACCACCGGCGACCTGCATCAAGGCGGTGAAGACGATCGCCAGCAGCAGCATCGCCGCGATCACCTCGAGCAGGCTGAAGCCGCTGTGGGAGCGGGGGCCGGGGACCGGAGGCCGGGGACCGGGACGGCTCTCGGGTCGTGCGGGTTGCAGTGCGCACGTCTTTTCCTGGTCCCTGGTCCCCGGTCCCCAGTCCCCGCTCCCCGCTCCCCGTTCCCCGGTCCCCGCTCTCATTGCGTCACCACGCTCACCGCACCGGTCAGCCACGACACGTTGACGTGCCACTGGCGCCGGCCGCTCTGCAAGGTGATGCGCCCGCCGGTGGAACTGCCGTCCGGGAAGAATCGGATGCGTCCGGTATGCGCGTCAGGCTGGTCCTCCCCCGCACTGGTGATGCTCAACCGCAACCCCCTGGGCAGGTGCACCACATGCTGTTTTGCATCGCGGTACGTGTTTGCGTGGATATCCACGTCGAAGTTCTGCACCTGGGCGCGCACGATCGCCTGCGTCCGGGTCGCCCGCAGCGCACCGGCCAACTCGCTGCTGGCCGCGTTCACCCGCGCACTGGCCAGCCCCTGGGTCACCGAGATCGACACCGCGGCGACCGCGATGCCGATCAGCACGATCACCGCCAGCATTTCCAGCAGGGTGAAGCCGGCGGCGCGCGGCGCGCGGCGAGACCGGAGACCGGTAAAAGACGAGTGCATCGCTACCCGCACGACCCGAAAGCCGTCCCGGTCCCCGGTCCCCGGTCCCCAGTTCCCGCTTCTCATTGCCAGTTACCCACGTCCCGGCTGTAGCCATCGCCGCCCGGCTTGCCGTCCTGGCCGTAGAAGACCAGGTCGAAACTGCCGTGCTGGCCCGGATACCGGTAACCGAACGTGTGGCCCCAGGGATCTTTCAAGCCCGATGCCTTGGCATACGGACCCTGCCAGTTCGGCGCATTCGGCGGCTTGACCAGCAGGTCTTCCAGTTGCTGCGGCGGCGTACCGTTGTCCAGCGCGTAGTTCTCGATCTTCTCGCTCAGCGTGGTCAGCTGCGCCTTGCCGGCACCGTATTTGCCCTTGTCGACGTTCTTGCCGACCTGGGTCACCACCACCGTGCCGATGATGCCGATCAGCACGATCACCGCCAGCATTTCCAGCAGGGTGAAGCCTTGGGTCTTGCGGGACTCGGGACTCGGGACTCGGGACTCGGCAGAGCAACAACGGGCCTCGGCGGCGTTGGGTATGCGCAGCGGACTCGGTGCCGCGAGCTTTTCCCGAG
>SCRF01000018.1 GCA_004322005.1 Rhodanobacter sp.
AGACAATCGCATCGCGTCCCCAACGATCGGACTCCAGCAGGCTATGATTTCGCTGGAAGCGGGCAAAATCCCCGGCATTGCCGCGCATTGCGTAGTTTTCCAGGTCGATCACCGCCTGTTTCTGCGCCTTGGACCAGATACTCTCGCTGTTGAGAAAGCCAGCGAGAGTGACCTGAATCTGCAGAACCCCCCAGATCAACGCCATGATCATCACGATGGCAAACGCCAGCGCATAGGCCAACGGCATCAATCGACCCGAGAGGGAGCGCTGCACGCTTAAACCTGTATTGACAACACGCATCGGGTGCCTATCCGTTTAAGAATGCAGACACTTCCCATCGCTACAGTCGGATTCCTGATCGCATCTCAAGCTGCCACTTCACGCACCATACGCCGATGAGCGCACGTCTCGATACAACGATCACCAAGCAGAATCATGCTGACATAACTGCGCTTGATGCACTCGCCCAGATGAGCCACATCCCCAACATGGGGGGCAGTGCCCATCAGGGTGGAAATGATGTCCAGTGCTTCCCACGGATGAGTGTCGTCATAATCGGCATGCAGATGCAACCAGCGCAGACTCGACGCCCTGATCGAGGGATCGAAGCTCTCCGTGTATTTCGCACTCGCATAGATCATCTGTGCCCACTCCCCGGTTACCCCCTCGATGGCGTAGTTCGTTGCCACCATTCCCGCTGCCAGCGTACCTCGTGCACTGATTTCCTCACACCAACGCGTAAGGGCGTCGGTGCCGCGCGGAGCAGCGCCATGCAACAGTTCCTCACGCGCGACCCCTGCACCCTCGGCCCAGTTGATCCAGTACTCGGCATGGTTCTGCTCGACGCGAATATTGCGCACCAACCAGCGTCGTGCCATGTTGTCTCCCATGCTGCGACCATAGCGCGTCTTGAGCAAGTTGAGTGCCATGAAACTCGGGAAACGCTCGATGAATGGCCACAGCCCCATCATGAAATTGCGAGTGGACTCGGAATCAAGCTCGAGATTGACCATCAAGCGCCAGATCTCGTGATCCAGGACTTGCTTCTTGGTGGCCTCACAATCAGCCACCATGTCCTGCGCCCATTGCGGGTAGCTGGCCAGTTCTTTCAGCGGACCGGTACGTTCGAAACTTGCGTTCATGGCATTACTCCAGTTGTTGGTGTCAAAAATTCGCCGGCCACATAGCGCCGCGGCGGACCCGTCGTCAAAATAACGACGGAGCACCATCTTGCTCATACATGGAAGCCGATGCGAGCCATGGGGTGCGGCATCCGCAACATATTTCGCCCGGGTAGCCCGCATGCGCCCCGCATCGGCCACATCGGGCATGGCCGACCGCCAGCTGGGCATGCCATGATCCGTCGAACCGCCATCCTTCCCGTTTCCGTTGCCGCCGTGCTGATGCTGGCCGTGAGCGCATGTCAGCCGGCGTCCGCTGCCGGCGATGCGGTGAGGCTGCCCGCCCCGAGCGTGGACGTGCCCCGAACCGCCGCGCAGACCGAGCAGACGGCCGTGCTGGCGGGCGGCTGCTTCTGGGGCATCGAATCCGTGTTCGAACACGTCAGGGGCGTGCGCAAAGTAGTGGCCGGCTACGCCGGCGGCAGCGCCCGTACCGCGCATTACGACCAGGTCAGCGATGGCGACACTGGTCATGCCGAGTCGGTCAGGGTGCAGTTCGATCCCGCGCAGATCAGTTACGGCCAGCTGCTGCAGGTTTTCTTTTCGGTGGCGCTCGATCCGACCCAACTCAACCGGCAAGGTCCGGACAGCGGCACGCAATATCGTTCGGTGGTCTTCTACGGCAACGATGAACAGAGGCAGGTTGCCGCCGCCTATATCGCGCAGCTGACGGCGGCCAAATCGTTCGCGGCACCGATCGTGACCCGGGTGGCGCCGCTGCAGGCGTTCTATCCGGCCGAGGCCTACCACCAGGATTACGCCCGGCGGCACCCGGACGATCCCTATATCGTCTACAACGACGCGCCCAAGGTGGCGCACCTCAAACAACTGTTTCCCGAGCTGTATCGGCCGGAGCGGCAAGTGGTGGAAGTCCAGCTGCATTGAGCCATGCCTGGCAGCGTGTCGGACTTGCACGAAGCGACACGGCCCCCATCTCGGGACTTCCGCGCAAGTTGCGCGCCCGTCCTGACAACTGCCCCGTCGTGCCGCCCCACTCATCGCCAACACCGAGCGAGCCCACCGATCTCACGCGCAGTTTTCTCGGCGTGTTCCGCTTCAGCGGGCGCGCGCTGGAACTGGTGTGGAGCACCAGCCGGCCATTGACCGTGGCACTGGCCATGCTGACGATCACCGCCGGCCTGCTGCCGGCGGGTGTCGCCTGGGCCGGCGCGCAGATTGTCGATGCCGTGGTGGGTGCGAGCCGGATGTGGGCGGCACATGGGCAGGCAACGCTGCGACCGGTATTCGCCTGGGTGGCGCTGGAAGGCGTGCTGGTGGCGGCACTGGCCGGTGCCCAGCGCGGCCTGTCGTTGTGCCAGTCGCTGCTGCGCGCGCAACTGGGGCAGCGGGTCAACGTGATGATCCTGGAGAAGGCGCTGACCCTGGAGCTGGCGCACTTCGAGGATTCGGAGTTCTACGACAAGCTGACCCGTGCCCGGCGCGAGGCGTCGAGCCGGCCGCTGTCGCTGGTCACGCGCACCTTCGGCCTGGGCCAGAACGCGATCTCGCTGGTCAGCTACGGCACCCTGCTGTTCCGCTTCTCGCCATGGGCGGTGCTGGTGTTGCTGCTGGCCGGGCTGCCCTCGTTCCTCGCCGAAACCAAATTCTCCGGCGATGCGTTCCGGCTGTTCCGCTGGCGTTCGCCGGAGACGCGCATGCAGCTGTACCTGGAAACCGTGCTGGCGCGCGAGGACCACGCCAAGGAAGTGAAGCTGTACGGTCTGGGGCCGCTGCTGCTGCAGCGCTATCGCGACATCTTCCATCTGCTGTACAGCGCCGACCGCAACCTGACCATCCGTCGCGACAGCTGGGGTTTCGGGCTCGGCCTGCTCGGCACGCTGACCCTGTATGGCGCCTACGCGTGGATCGCCATGAGCGCGGTGGTCGGCCGTATCACGCTGGGCCGGATGACGATGTACCTGATGCTGTTCCGGCAGGGCCAGTCGGCGGTGTCGGCGATGCTTTCGGCGATCGGCGGCATGTACGAGGACAACCTCTACCTGTCGACCCTGTACGAGTACCTGGAAACGCCGGTGCCGAACGCGCCGGGGGTGGCCCAGCGCGGCGCGAGGGCCGATGACGGCATCCGTTTCGAGCAGGTCAGCTTCACCTACCCGGGCACCAGCGAGCCGGCACTGCAGGACATCAACCTGCACATCCGTCCCGGCGAATCGCTGGCGCTGGTCGGCCAGAACGGCTCCGGCAAGACCACCCTGATCAAGCTGCTGACGCGGCTGTATTCACCCGACCGCGGTCGCATTTTGCTCGACGGCACCGACCTGCGCGACTGGGACGAAAGCACCTTGCGCCAGCGCATCGGGGTGATCTTCCAGGACTTCGCGCGCTACCAGATGCGCGTCGGCGAAAACGTGGGTGCCGGCGACGTCACCCATTTCGAGGATGCCGTGCGCTGGCGCGAAGCCAGCGACAAAGGCATGGCCAGCGAGTTCATCGACAGCCTGCCGGCCGGCTTCAACACCCAGCTCGGCAAGTGGTTCCGCGAGGGCCGCGAGCTGTCCGGCGGGCAATGGCAGAAAATCGCGCTGGCACGCGCCTTCATGCGCTCGCGCGCAGACATCCTGGTGCTGGACGAACCCACCGCCGCGATGGATGCCGAGGCCGAGGCGACCATCTACCAGCATTTCCGCGACCTGGCCGGCAACCGCATCGCGATCCTGATCTCGCACCGCTTCTCCACCGTGCGCATGGCCGACCAGATCATCGTGATCCAGGACGGCCGCATCATCGAACACGGCAGCCACCAACAGCTGATGACGCTGGACGGCCACTACGCGCACCTGTTCTCGCTGCAGGCGCAGGGCTACCGGTAGCAGCGCGCTTGCGCGCGATGCTCTTTGCCGGAGGGTGTAGAGCAAGAGCATCGCGCGCAAGCGCGCTCCTACGAATTTTGGGCCGGCTTGACCCTGCCCGCCTGCCCGCCCCATGCTTCGCCGTCTTGAGCCAGCCGAAACACACGCATGAGCAGTCGCTACAACGCCGCCGATATCGAAGTCCTGTCCGGCCTGGATCCGGTCAAACGCCGCCCCGGCATGTACACCGATACCACTCGTCCGAACCACCTGGTGCAGGAGGTGGTGGACAACTCGGTGGACGAGGCGCTGGCCGGCCACGCCAAATCCATCGAGGTGGTGCTGCACACCGACGGATCGGTGGAGGTGAGCGACGACGGCCGCGGCATGCCGGTGGACATCCATCCCGAGGAAGGCGTCAGCGGCGTCGAGCTGATCATGACCCGGCTGCACGCGGGCGGTAAGTTCAGCGGCAAGAACTACAACTTCTCCGGCGGCCTGCACGGCGTCGGCGTGTCGGTGGTCAATGCGCTGTCCGACCGGGTCGAGGTGACGATCCGCCGCGACGGCTGCGAATACCGGATGGTGTTCGAGCACGGCGACAAGGCCGGCGAACTGGAAATGATCGGCACGGTACCGAAGAAGCGCAGCGGCACCACTTTGCGCTTCTGGCCGGAAGCGAAGTATTTCGACTCGCCGAAGATCTCGCTGGGCAAGCTCAAGCACCTGCTGCGCGCGAAGGCCGTGCTGTGCGCCGGCCTCAACGTGAAGCTCACCGACGACACCACCGGCGAAGTCATCGCGTGGCATTACGAAGACGGTCTGCGCGACTACCTGCGCGGCGAACTCGACGGTGCCGAGGCGTTGCCCAACGAGCTGTTCGTGCATCGCATGGCACGCGACGTCGAAGGCCTGGAAGTGGCGCTGGCCTGGTTGCCCGAGGGCGAACTGGTACAGGAGAGCTACGTCAACCTGATCCCCACCGCGCAGGGCGGCACCCACGTCAACGGCCTGCGCACCGGCCTGACCACCGCGATCCGCGAATTCTGCGACATCCGCAACCTGCTGCCGCGCGGCGTGAAGCTGGCGCCGGAAGATGTGTGGGAACGGCTCGCCTTCGTGCTGTCGGCCCGGCTGCAGGATCCGCAGTTCGCCGGCCAGACCAAGGAGCGGCTGTCCTCGCGGCAGACCGCCGGCATGGTCGAAAACGTCATCCACGACGCCTTCAGCCTGTGGCTGAACCAGCATGTGGAAATGGGCGAGCGTATTGCCCAGCTGGCGATCGAACGCGCCAGCGCGCGGCTCAAGGCGGCCAAGCAGATCGTGCGCAAGAAGATCACCCAGGGTCCGCAGTTGCCCGGCAAGCTCGCCGACTGCACCGCCACCGACCTCAGCCGCACCGAACTGTTCCTGGTCGAGGGCGACTCCGCCGGCGGCAGCGCCAAGCAGGCGCGCGACAAGGAGTTCCAGGCGATCCTGCCGCTGCGCGGCAAGATCCTGAATACCTGGGAGGTCGAATCCGGTTCGGTGCTGGCCTCCGAGGAAGTGCACAACCTCGCGATCGCGATCGGCTGCGACCCCGGCAAGGATGATCTTTCCAGCCTGCGCTACGGCAAGGTGATCATCCTGGCCGATGCCGATTCCGATGGCCTGCACATCGCCACCCTGCTCTCGGCGCTGTTCCTCCGGCATTTCCCCCGGCTGGTCAGCGAAGGCCATGTATTCGTGGCGATGCCGCCGCTGTTCCGCGTGGATGTCGGCAAGCAGGTGTTCTACTGCCTCGACGAGAGCGAAAAGCTGGCGATGCTGCAGCGGATCGAACGCGAGAAGATCAAGGGCGCGGTCAGCACCACCCGTTTCAAGGGCCTGGGCGAGATGAATCCGCCGCAGCTGCGCGAATCGACCATTCACCCGGACACGCGCCGGCTGGTGCAGCTGACCATCGGCGACGACGACGGCACCGGCAAGCTGATGGACATGTTGCTGGCGAAGAAGCGCGCCGGCGATCGCAAGGCATGGCTCGAGGAAAAGGGCGACCTGGCTACGCTGGAAGTGTGACTGTTTTGCTCCGTCTCCCCCCTCGGGGAGAGGGCTGGGGTGAGAGGGCGCTTTTGCGATAAGGTTGCACCAAGGCACCTCTTATCTCGATCCTCGCCCTAGAGGGAGAGGAAGAAAATCCGCCACGAGACACACCGCATGGCCCTGCTTCCACCCATCAATCTCGATCGCTGGATCGACGAGCACCGTCACCTGCTGCAACCGCCGGTCGGCAACAAATGCATCGTCGATGGCGACTTCATCATCATGATCGTCGGTGGCCCGAATGCGCGCACCGACTACCACCACGACGAAGGCCCGGAATTCTTCCATCAGCTCGAAGGCGAGATGGTGCTGAAGGTGCAGGACGACGGCCACGCCCGCGATATCCCGATCCGCGCCGGCGAGCTCTTCTATCTGCCGCCACGAGTGCCGCATTCACCGCAACGCATGCCCGGTTCGATCGGTCTGGTGATCGAGCGCCGCCGCCTGCCGCACGAGAAGGACGGCCTGCTGTGGTTCTGCGAACAGTGCAACCACAAGCTGTACGAAGAATATTTCACGCTCGGCAGCATCGAACACGATTTCCCGCCGGTCTTCGAGCATTTCTACAGCTCGCGCGAATTGCGTACCTGCCGCAAATGCGGCCACCTGAATCCGCCGCCTCCAAAATACGCGTAGGAGCGCACCCTGTGCGCGAATGCTCTTTGCACCAAACGTGACAAGAGCATTCGCGCACAGGGTGCGCTCCTACGGCAAGCGCCATCCCTGGCTATGCGACACGCACGCTGCAAGCGGGCCTCGTCCAATCGCCGAAACACCCCGATATCCGGATCGCCCGGCCTCAAACCGGTTCTACGCGACGGCGTGGCGCGCGAACTGCGCTTCTTCCGTCGAGCCGGTCAGTGCGGTGGTCGAGGACTGACCCTGCTGGATCGCCTGGGTCACCGCATCGAAGTAGCCGGTGCCGACTTCGCGCTGGTGCTTCACCGCGGTGAAACCGCGATCGGCGGCGGCGAACTCTTTCTCCTGCAGCTCCACGAACGCACTCATCTGGCGGCGCGCATAGCCGTGGGCCAGGTCGAACATGCCGTAGTTGAGGGCGTGGAAGCCGGCCAGGGTGATGAACTGGAACTTGTATCCCATCGCGCCGAGCTCCTTCTGGAACCTGGCGATGGTGGCGTCGTCCAGATTCTTCTTCCAGTTGAAGCTGGGCGAGCAGTTGTAGGCCAGCATCTTGCCCGGAAACTTCGCATGGATCGCGTCGGCGAACCGGCGCGCATCCTCCAGGTTGGGCTTGCTGGTCTCGCACCAGATCAGGTCGGCGTAAGGCGCGTAGGCCAGGCCGCGGCTGATCGCCTGGTCCAGACCCGGCTGCACGCGGAAGAAGCCCTCGACCGTGCGCTCGCCCGTGATGAACGCCTTGTCGTTGGGGTCGATGTCCGAGGTCAGCAGGTCGGCGGCGTCAGCGTCGGTGCGTGCCACCAGCAGGGTCGACACGCCGCAGACGTCGGCGGCCAGGCGCGCGGCGTTGAGCTTGTCCACCGCCTCGCGGGTAGGCACCAGTACCTTGCCGCCCATGTGGCCGCACTTCTTCACCGAGGCCAGCTGGTCCTCGAAATGCACGCCGGCGGCACCCGCCTCGATCATCGCCTTCATCAGCTCGAACGCATTGAGCACGCCGCCGAAGCCGGCCTCGGCGTCGGCCACGATCGGCACCAGCCAATCGGTGCTGTTGTCACCTTCGGCATGATGCAGCTGATCCGCGCGCAGCAAGGTGTTGTTGATCTTCTTGACCACCAGCGGTACCGAGTTGGCCGGGTACAGCGACTGGTCCGGATACATCTCGCCGGCGACGTTGGCGTCGGCCGCGACCTGCCAGCCGGACAGGTAGATCGCCTGCAAGCCGGCCTTGACCTGCTGCATCGCCTGGTTGCCGGTAAGCGCACCCAGCGCGTTGACGAAGTCTTCCTTGTGCAGCGATTTCCACAGCCGTTCGGCACCACGACGTGCCAGCGAATGCTCGATCGCCACGGTGCCGCGCAGGCGCACCACGTCATCGGCGGAATAAGTGCGCTGGATACCGGCCCAGCGGGGGTTGTTGTTCCAGTCCAGGGTGATCTGTTCGGCGGTGGGCAGGGTGTTCTTCATGACGGGTACTCCGTGGATGGCGTTATCGTTTTGTTTGTAGGAGCCCGCTTGCGGGCGATGCTCTTGCTCGTTCTTGAAGTCCCGGAAAGAGCAAGAGCATCGCCCGCAGGCGGGCTCCTACATGGTGTGGGGGTCAGGCGAGGCGGTCATAGGCAGGCAGGGTCAGAAAATCCGCCAGCTGTTCGGCATGGGTCAGTGCGCAGAGCAACGCGGCAGCATCATCGACCCTTGCTGCCCCGGGAACATCGCTTGCGCGCAAACGGTGGGCATGTGCGGCGAGTGCCTGATCGAACAAGGCGAAATCGATCGGCGCGTGGTCGCTGAATTCGAGCGCACCGTGATGCAACCACTGCCACAGCTGGGCACGGGCGATCTCCGCGGTGGCTGCGTCTTCCATCAGGTTGTGGATCGGCACACAGCCGAGTCCGTTCAGCCAGGCCGCGGTGTAGCGCAGCGCGACCTCCACGTTGTTGTCGAACCCGGCACGGCTGATCGAGCCGCCACAGGGAGCAATCAACTGGTCGCGTGTCACGCGCACATCCTCGCGCAGCACGTCGAGCTGGTTTGCCGCCGGCATGTATCGGTCGAAGATTTCCTGCGCAACCGGCACCAATGCCGGATGCGCGACCCAGGTGCCGTCGTGGCCGGCCTGCACCTCGCGCAGCTTGTCGGCGCGCACCTTGGCCATGGCTGCCTCGTTCGCGGCATCGTCGCCGCGGATCGGGATCTGCGCCGCCATGCCTCCCATCGCGAATGCGCCGCGGCGATGGCAGGTCTGGATCAGCAGCTCCGAATAGGCTTTCAGGAACGGTACCGTCATCAGCACCTGGCCGCGTTCCGGCAGCAGGCGATCGCGGTGGCCGCGCAGCGTCTTGAGGTACGAAAAAATGTAATCCCAGCGGCCGCAGTTGAGGCCGACGGCACGGCGGCGCAGCGCATGCAGGATCTCGTGCATCTGGAACACCGCCGGCAGCGTCTCGATCAACACGGTGGCTTTCATGCAGCCGACCGGCAGGCCGAGGTCGTTTTCGCCCTGCGCCATCACCTCATCCCACAACGCGGCCTCTTCCATCGCCTCCAGTTTGGGCAGGTAGAAAAACGGCCCCCGTCCTTGCTGGTGCAAGGTACGCGCGTTGTGGAAGGCGAACAGGCCGAAGTCGACCAGGGCGCCGGCCATCGTCTGGCCATCGACGGTGACATGCCGTTCGGGCAGGTGCCAGCCGCGCGGGCGCACCACCAGCACGGCCGGGTTATCGCCCACGCGGTAGTGCTTGCCCTCGGGCGAATGGAATTCGATGTTGCCGTTCACCGCATCACGCAGATTGATCTGGCCATCGAGCTGGTTGGCGAAACTCGGTGCCGAGGAATCCTCGAAGTCAGCCATGAACACCTTGGCGCCGGAATTGAGCGCGTTGATGATCATCTTGCGTTCGACCGGTCCGGTGATTTCCACGCGGCGATCCTGCAGCGCGGCCGGTATGGCTGCCACGCGCCAGTCGCTCCCGCGGATGGATGCGGTATCGGCACGAAAATCCGGCAATGCACCGGCGTCCAAGCGAGCCTGACGTTCGCGTCTGGCCTGCAGCAGTTGCTGACGAAGCGGCTCGGCAAACCGATGCAGCCGGGCCAGAAAGGCCAGCGCGTCCGGGGTCAGGATGCTTTCGTAACCGTCCCGTCTGGCATGGATCTCGACTTTGTCGGCGTCGAATCGTTCTTGAGGTACTGCCATGGGCTTGCTCCGGTCTCGTGAGCCTCGAAGCTAGGCAGAAATGATGTATTTGACAATGTAAATGTTTCAATTATTGATATTGACTTTATCAATATATGATCCAAGATGTTGAACGAAGACATAAAAGGGCCGATAAAAACCATGAATTCAGCGAAAAAAAGTTCACGCCTGGCACCGAAAGCTCGTGTCGTGAACAAGCCAGTCGAGGAAAAAGTCGGCCGCTACTACTACAAGGGCAACCGCCACAAGCAGCTGCGGGCGTTTGTCACGGTGGTCAAACTGGGCAGCCTGACCCGTGCTGCCGAGGCGCTGTATCTGTCGCAACCGACAATCAGTCTGCAGTTGCAGGCACTGGAGCGCGAACTGGGCTTGAGCCTGCTTGAACGCAGTCGCCGCCGCATCAATCTGACCGATGCCGGCGAGGCGCTGTATGAGCTGACCCGCCCGCTGGTGGAGGGCTGGGAAACCCTGGATGGCGATTTCCAGGCCAAGGTGAAAGGCCTGCACGGCGGTCGGTTGACCATCGCCGCCGGCACCTCGACGATCCAGTACCTGCTGCCTGAACTGGTGCGTCGTTTCCGCGAACGCTTTCCTGCCGTGAAATTGCAGCTGGCGAATGTCACCGGCAAGGACGGTCTGGCCATGCTGCGAGAAGACCAGGCCGACTTCGCGGTCGGCTCGATGCTTGACGTGCCGAACGACATCGCCTGGGCACCGGTGCATCACTACGACCCGATGCTGATCATGCCGCCGGATCATCCGCTGGCGGCGAAGGAAGAGATCGTACTGGAGGATCTGTCGCCGTACGGGCTGATCCTGCCGCCACAGCGGCTGTCCACTTACCGACTGGTCGATCTGGTGTTCCAGCAGCGCCAGGTGCCGTATCAGGTCGCCATCGAGGTCGGTGGATGGGACGTGATCAAGGAATATGTTGCGATGGGACTGGGCATTTCGATCGTCACCGGCATCTGCATCAGCGAGGCCGATCGCGGCCGGCTGGCCGTGCGCAACCTGCGCCAGTATTTTCCCCAGCGGGCTTACGGCGTGGTCATGCGCAAGGGCAAGTTTCTCAGCGCCGAGGCGCGCGCGTTCATCGACCTGATCAATCCAGGCCTGTTGACCCATCGCGATTACGACGAGTCGGGCCATTCGCAGCGCTAGCAGCCTGTCGGACTTGGGTGGTCGAGGCGAGAATTCGGCCGTGTGAGGACAGAACTCGACGGCTTCTTGTTGGCCCATGGTGGTTCCATGAGCCAAGAAGCGGCGGAAATTGGGACCGCACTGACGAATTCGCAGCCCGGCCGACCAACGGTCCGACAGGCTGTTAGACGTTGCGGCGCTTGCCTCCGAACGGCGCGTAGAACGCGCGCAGGCGGACAAGATCGTTTTCCATGTCGTCGCTGGTTTCGAACAGCGGGCCGATGCCGATGGTCTTGTCGGGATAATTGAAATACGCGGTCACGATGGGTACGCCGGCACCATGGGCGATATGCCAGAAACCGGTTTTCCATCGAGCCACCTGCTTGCGGGTGCCTTCCGGCGCGATAGCCAACCAGAAGGCATCGCGTTGTCGGAACTGGTCGATCATCTGCTCGACCACGCCCTTGGCGGCACCCCGGTCGACGCCGATGCCGCCGAGTCGGCGCAGCAGACTGCCGAGCAGCCCGCGAAACAATTCCCGTTTGCCCATGAAATGCACATCGGCACCGATCGCCACTTTCAGCAGCAGGCCCCAGAAGCCGTCCCACCAGGACGAATGCGGCGCGGCAATCACTACCGCCCGGGAGACATCGGGGAACTCGCCCGCGAAACTCCAGCCGCACAGACGCAGCGCGGTGCGGCAGGCTTTGCGCTGCAGGCTGTCGCGCAGTTGCGGCATGCGCGGCGGCAATTGCGCGGGTAGCGGGATATGCCCCTTCATTCGACGTCGGTCCTCATTCGACATCGGGCTTGCGCGAACGGTTTTGCTTGATTTGTCCGCGCTGCTGTTTGCCGGCCAGCCGGCGCTCCTTGGAGGCGCGGGTCGGCCGGGTGGCGACCCGTTTTCTGGGCGGCACCAGCACGCTGCGGATGATCTCGGCCAGCCGTTCGCGCGCGTCGTCGCGGTTGCGGGCCTGCTCGCGGAAGCGACGCGACTGGATTACCAGCACACCTTCGCCGGTCAAGCGGCGATCGCGCCGTGCCAGCAGCCGCGCACGTATTTCCTCCGGCAGCGACGGCGAATGGATCACGTCGAAACGCAGTTCCACCGCACTTTCGGTACGGTTGACATGCTGTCCGCCAGGACCATCGGCGCGCAGAAAGCGCTCGACCAGCTCGGACTCGGGCAGGAAGATGTTCTTGCTGATGGTCAACATGGATGAAGTGTAGGGGGCGCGGCGCGAAGTGAGTAGATGG
>SCRF01000019.1 GCA_004322005.1 Rhodanobacter sp.
GCCTGATCGACGCCCGGACCGTTGCCGCCGCATCTGCGGCAGCGGTCCGGGCAGGCACCTCGAATAACTCCGCCCGCGTAGGAGCGCGCTTGCGCGCGATGCTCTTTGCCAAAGGTGGAGGAAGAGCATCGCGCGCAAGCGCGCTCCTACGAGACGGGCCTGCCATCGCAGCGCCGGAGTACCCGGAGCCAGGTTATTCGAGATTCTCTGTACTGAAACCCGACACTGATCAGGTGCGTTCCTGAAAGTTCCTGCGATCCGCGCAGGCGGGCAACGCACGCCGATGTACGGCAGGCAACGGGCAAAGCAGCTAGGATTCGGCATGGATGGCGGCGTTCGCGCCGCCGCCGGCGTCTTGCTGTCTTGCCAGAAGGTTTCCGATCAACGTGCGGATGAAGGGAAAAGCGACATCGTTCGATATCGCCCATATGGCCGGGGTGTCCCAGTCCACGGTGTCGCGTGCGTTGCGTGGCAGTCCGCTGGTCAATGAGGAAACCCGGCGGCGGGTACAGGCGGCCGTCGATGCGCTCAACTACAAGGTGGACAAGAACGCGTCCAACCTGCGCAAGATGCATTCCGGCACGCTGGCGCTGCTGCTGTTCGAGGACCCCACCCCCGACGAATCGCACATCAACCCGTTCTTCCTGTCGATGCTCGGCTCGATCACCCGGGCCTGCGCGAAACAGGGCCACGATCTGCTGATCTCGTTCCAGCAGTTTTCGCACGACTGGCATGCCGATTTCGCCGACAGCAACAAGGCCGACGGCATCATCCTGCTCGGCTACGGGGACTACCTGACCCATCGCGACAAGCTGGAAAAACTGGTCGCCCAGGGCACGCGCTTCGTGCGCTGGGGCGCGGTGCTGCCCGGCCAGCCGGGGATCTCCATCGGCTGCGACAATTTTCGCGGTGGCCAGGATGTCGCCAGCCACCTGATCGACCAAGGCTGCCGGCGCCTGGCCTTTCTCGGCGACGCGTCCAGCCACTATCCGGAATTCTTCGAGCGTTACCGCGGTTATGCCGACGTGCTACGCGAGGCGGGCGTGGCGATCGATCCAGCGCTGCAGGTCAACGCCGAGAGCACCGAAAGCTCGGGCTACGCGGCGATGCAGGCGCTGATCGCGCGCACGACCGACTTCGACGCGGTATTCGCGGCCAGCGACCTGATCGCCATCGGCGCCATGCGCGCGCTGTCCGATCGCGGCCTGCGCGTGCCGCAGGACGTGGCGCTGGCCGGTTTCGACGACATCCCCACCGCCAGTTTCGTCAACCCGACACTCACTTCGGTATTGCAGGACACCAATCGCGCCGGCGAAATCCTGGTCGATTGCCTGCTGCGACTGATCCGCAAGGAGCCGGCCGAGGGTGCCGTGCTGCCGGTGAAGCTGATGGTGCGCGAATCCAGCCTTCGGTCGGCGTCGCGATAGCGCCCGGGGACGAGCCAGGAGCTGGGCCCGTGCATCCTGCCGGTCGTCTGGCTGTCAACGGATCGATGCGAATTTGACCGGCGCGAACGGGCGTCGCCGGCCACGGTCGGCATCCGGCGGCTTCTGCGGGAAAACATGCCCGTCACATTCATTGTGTGAACTGTGACGCGTTGGTCATCTGCGTCGCGCCGACTGTGCCAGCCTTTCCCCAAAGACACACGAAACGCCCTCCATGAATGTTCCCGCTACCTCAGAGGCCAACGATTCCCGCAAATCCGTGCATGTGTCCGACAATCCAGCCTTGAGGAGTAGGGCGTGAATCATCCGGTGACCTCGCGACGTGTACCTGGCTTCGAGTCGTGGTCCCTGCCGTCCCATCCGCTTCGCTTCGTGTACTTCGTTGCCGCCGACGAGCACACCGAACACGCCACCTACCATGACCAGCTGGTCATCGCCGAAGTGCTGCTGCACCGAGTCGTGAGTGCGAAGGCGCGCGGCATCCAGCCGGTCAACCTGCGCCTGCACCATGACGCGGAACAACACTGTTTCCAGCGGACCCGATCGGGCCGGGGCCTGGGCGATTCGGTGGAGGACATGCGCTGGGTGGATCGTGACGGATTCAGCCGTGCCCGGCCGCTGAACCGCGAACAGCTCACGCGGGAACTGATGGATCGGCTGGGCGTTTCACTGTTGCGCGCCATCGACCTCGTCGCCTCCGGGTCCCATGCACTGTCGAGTGCGGATCAGTCATGGCTGGTGCTGCGATCGAGCCTGTCGATCCTCGAGCGGCCATTGAACGGATCCGAATACCTGATCCTGGTGCGCGCCATCGAGGCGGCCTACGCAGTGCCTCCGGAGAAATCCGGCACGGCTAAATCCGGCACCGAGAAATCCAGTTCATGCGCTGCCAATGTCGCGATCGCGCTGCGGGCGGCGAGGGGGCTGGGTTGGCTGCATGAGGATTTCACCTCGTCGCCGTTCCGGATTGCCGCCTTGTCCACGGCTTACAAGATGGGCCACTACGACTATCTCGCCCGCCGCGCATCGTTTGCCCGCGCGACCGATGAGCGGCTGCGCTTCAGTCACGCCAGATCAAGCGTGAAAATGAAAGCCAAGCTGGCCCGGCACCGTGCCGAACATGCCGCGCTGCTAGCGTCCCGGGCCCTTGTCGCTGCCACCATGTTTGACACACGCCTTGGCTTGCCGGACGCAGCCGCGATCGAGCCCAGGGGAACATCCCGCGCGATGCCGGCTGCGGCAAACCCGGCGGCAAGCCGCCGGGTGGCCTGACGCCCGGCGAGCACCCGGAAGTGCCGTTGCCCGCCTCGACTTTCGAGGCGAATGCGTTGTCCCCGCAATCCGCAGCGATTGAACATGGTGAGGTGTGACGTCGCCCTTCCGAACGCGGTGCGCGGCGTTTGCGCAGCACCGGGGTGCGGCTGCGCAACCGATACCCTGCGATCTCACCGATCGGTCAATGGCGGGGGTGCCCGCGCTCCTCCATCAGCCGGGTCAGCTCGGCGACGAGATCGGGGCGGGTGGCCTGGGCGTCGAGCAGGTAGACCTGCACGTCGTGCGCCGCGACGCTGGCATGCAGGCTGCCACCGGTGGTCACCTCGATGGCCTCGCCGCCGAAGGCGGGTTGCCAGCGGCCGGACTGCAGGTCGTCGCGGATGTCGAACCCGGCGCTACGGTCGCCCTTGTTGAGCAGGACCAGTGCGATCTGGTGCACGTTGCCCTTCTGGTAGACGCGATAGAACGACGCCTGCTGGCCGGCGAAATGGATCGGCAGCATCAGACCGCGCTGTAACGCCGGAGTCCGCTCGCGCAGCCGGGCGATGCGCACCAGCTGCCGGTAGATCGGGCTCTTCGGGGCGTCGTCGATACGCGGCTGGCCGAAGTAGTTGCGGTTGCCCTGGTGCTCGGCCATGCCGCGTTCGAAGCCGATCTCCGAGCCGTAGTAGATCGCCGGGATGCCGCGCGCGGTGAACAGGAAGTTGTCGGCGTCGATGAAGCCGTTGTCGGTGGCGGCCAGCCGCGCCATGTCGTGGTTGTCGTAGAAGGTGACCAGCTCGTATGGGTTGGCGTAGGGGCCGTTGGTGAGGTACAGCCTGGCCTGCAAAGCCGCGAAGTCGCTGTCCGGATGCTCGAACACCTGCTTCACCGCCTGCTGCAGCGGGAAGTCGAGCAGGCTGATGCCGCCGTTCTGCGCCCAGGTGTACTTGCCGATATTGTCCGGGCTGTAGTCGAACGCCTCGCCGAACATGAAAAAGCCCGGATGACGGGCCCGGATGCGCGCACTGAACTGCTTCCAGAACGTGGTGGACATGTGGCTGATGGTATCGATGCGGAACGCGTCCGCGCCTTCGCCGATCCACTGCAGGTAGGCGCCGGTGAAGTAGTCCAGCACCGCCGGATTCTGGTCGTCGTTGTTGGACAGCTGCACCAGATCCTCGTAGGCGTGATAGAAGCGGTGCAGCGGGTTGCGCACGGGGTCGAGTTGCCACGGCGGCAGGTTCTGCTCGTCGGCGATCAGCTTGCCGCTCTTGTCGAAGATCTGGCCGAACTGCGGCTGGCGCACCGGCATCGTGAAGGCCGGCGAGCCGTGGTTGAGCACGATGTCCTGCACCACCTTGAGCCCGGCCGCGTGCATCTTCGCGGTGAACTGTGCGAAGTCGAGATTCCTGCTCGGCAGGTGCTCGTCGACCTTGTAGAAGTTGACGCCCCAGTAGCCGTGGTAGCCGGTCTTGCCGCGGTCGGTGAACTTCGAGCCCCAGTACACCGGGTCGCCGCCGGTGAACGCCTGGTCCGGATTGTCCACGATCGGCGTGATCCACACCGCGCCGAAGCCCATGTTGCGGATGTAGCCGGCGTTCTCCAGCACGCCCTTGAAGTCGCCGCCGAGGTAGCCGATGTTCGCGCTCTGGCCCTTGGGCGCGCCGGGCACCGGGATGTTGAAGGTGGGGTGGGCGCCGCCCTGGTGGCGATGATCGTTGGATGGGTCGCCGTTGACGAAGCGGTCGGTCATCACGAAGTAGATTGCGTTGGAGGCGAACGGCGCGTCGGTGCCGACGAACTCGGGCATCGCCGCGGGCGTGGCCGCGTGGGCGAGGCCGCAAACGAGGGTGGCGACGAGGGTGGGGAGCAGGCGCTGCTTGGTCATGATTCGGTTTCCGTGGAGCGAGTTTTTTTGTAGGAGCCCGCTCGCGGGCGATGCCTTTGCCTTGATGCGGATTCAGAGCGATAGGCATCGCCCGCGAGCGGGCTCCTACGGGTTCGGTGTCAGGCGTGGGCAGGCCCGGTGGCCGCAGCGTCCACCGGATCGCGCACGCGCAGCGTGAACAGGCCGGCCACGATCAGGCTGGCGCCGCCCAGGCCCAGCGCCCAGATCGGCTGATCGTGGAAGAACAGCTTCAGCAGCACGCCCAGCACGCTGGCGGCCAGCAACTGCGGGATCACGATGAAGAAATTGAAGATGCCCATGTAGACACCCATTTTCTGCGCCGGCAGGTTGTCCGACAGCATCGCGTAGGGCAGCGACAGGATCGAGGCCCAGGCAAAGCCCACGCCGACCATCGAGGCAATCAACCAGTCCGGGTTGCGGATCAGCAGGAACGACAGCAGCCCGGCGCCACCCAGCCACAGGTTGATCAGGTGGCTCCAGCGCAGGCCGATGCGGCGCACGACCAGCGGTATCACGATCGCCGCCAGCGCGGCGAAGCCGTTGTAGGCACCCATCAGCACGCCGACCCAGTTGGCACCGGTGTTGTAGGCGGCCGAGTGCGGATCGCTGCTGCCGAACTGCACCGCGGTGACCGCCGGCGTGGTGAAGATCCACATCGCGAACAGCGCGAACCACGAAAAGAACTGCACCCAGGCCAGCCGGCGCATCGCATCGGGCATGCTGTAGAGGTCGCCCATCACCTCGCGCAACATGTGCCGACTCCGCGAAAACGCCAGCCAGACGAACAGCAGGCCGAACACGACCAGGCCGCCGACCAGCACGTACAGCTCTTTCTCCAGCGCGAAGTGGCGGATCGCCAGCAGGACCATCGCGCCTGCTGCGAGCAGCAGCACGCCGGGCAGCCAGGCCCGCGACACATCCACGGCGGGCCGTTCGGCGTCGTCGTCGAATTCGCGCAACTGCTCGGGTGGATATTCGCGGGTCGACAACACCGTCCAGAGCACCGTGCCCAGCAGCACCGCGCCACCGGCATAGAACGCGTACTTCACCGTGTCCGGAATCGCACCCTCGGGTGCGAGGTTGCTGACGCCGACCTTGGCCAGCAGCCACGGCATCACCGAGGCGACCACCGCGCCGACGCCGATGAACACACTCTGCATCGAGAAGCCCAGCGGGCGCTGGCGCTCCGGCAACTGGTCGCCGACGAAGGCACGGAACGGCTCCATCGACACGTTGAACGAGGCATCCATGATCCACAGCAGGCCCGCGGCAATCCACAGCGTGGGCGAATTGGGCATCGCCAGCAGGGCCAGCGTGGCGAGGATCGCGCCAGCCAGGAAATACGGGCGGCGCCTTCCCAACCGGTTCCAGGTGCGGTCGGAGTAGTGCCCGATGATCGGCTGCACGATCAGTCCGGTGAGCGGCGCGGCGACCCACAGGATCGGGATATCGTTCACGTTGGCGCCCAGCGTCTGGAAGATCCGGCTGACGTTGGCGTTCTGCAGTGCGAAGCCGAACTGGATGCCCAGGAAGCCGAAGCACATGTTCCAGATCTGCCAGAACGACAGCTCGGGTTTTCTGCTCATGGTGGGGTGGTTCCTGTGGCCAGCGGCGCGATCAGCAGATCGCCGACGCTGGCGTCGTTCAAGGGGCCGTGGATGCCGCCCGCGCCGCCGGTGTAATGCGCGAAGTGACGCAGGTAGCTCATGTTGAAGCCGTCATCGAGCGCGAAGCGGCAGCTCGCGCCGGCACGCGCCGTGAAGGTTCCGTAGGTCGACGACTGCCGGCCCACGCTGTGCGGCATCACGATCGGCATGCGCTGCACGTCGCTGCCATCGCAGCGGATCGCCAGCATCTTCACCGCCGCGGTGATGCCGGTGTTGATCGGACCGTGATCGTTGCGGTAATCCAGCGTCACGCGGTAGCTGCCGGTCGCCGGTGCGCTCCAGCGGCGCGGCCAGTCGCCTGCCACCCTGGCCATGTCGCCCACGCAGGTGGCGGGGCTGGGCAGCGATTCCAGTCCCTGCGCGTCCACGCGGGTGGCGCCGACGCAGGTGAGCGCAGCGGTGCGCGGCAGGGTGCCGCTGCCGTCGATCGCCTGCGCGCGATGGCCGTTGACGTACAGCCGCACGGTGCCGTCGGCCTTGACGGCCAGACGATCGCCGGTGACGGTGAGCGTCGGCGCGGCGGGCGCTGGCGGCGCGTACAGCGGCGCATCGAGGCGCAGCGGTGGGGCCAGCACCGTGATCGCCTTCAGTCGCACGGTGGTCGCGTTGCCCTTGGTGGTGACGTGATCGGCGACCAGCAGGTTGCCGTCGCGTCTGGTCGGCAGCTTGAGCGTGATGCTGCGATCGGGCAGGTTCAGCGTGATCGCCGTGCGCTTGCCGAACAGCGTCGGCAGCAGCGAGGTCGGCAGCTTCGGTTCGATGCGGCCGTCTTCGGTGAGGCCGAACACGCCCTCGGCGACGATGTCCAGATACGCCGCCACCGACCACAGCTGGCGCGGCGAATTCACCACCGGCCCGCTGAGCTTGCCGTCGTCCACGTGCTGGCCCTGGGTCAGCAGTTCGTAGTTCTCCAGGTTGGAGCCGTACAGCGCGGCGCCGCGCATCACCGAACGGAGCTCGTGCGCGATGCGCACCGGGTCGTTCACCGTGCGCGCGGCACGCAATGCATAGGCACTGACGAACGGCCAGATCGCGCGGTTGTGGTAGATCGGCTGGTCGGCCCGCTCGGGCCACATGACCGGGCTGCCGGCCGGCCAGCTCGGGTAGTTCGCCAGCGTCTGCCGCGCGCGCTCGCCGTCGGCCACGCCGCTGGTGATCGCCAGCGAGATGCCGAGCAGGTCGTAGGTGTCGACCGGCGTGCCGTCGCCGCCGATGTAGCTCATGTACATGCCGCGCTCGGCGCGCCAGAAGTGCGCATTGATCGCCGCCTTCAGCGCGGCGGCCTGCGTGCGGTAAGCGGCGGCGGCTTGCGCATCGTGGTGTGCGCCGGCCAGCGTGGCGGCCAGCTGCAGTGCCTGGTAGTGCAGCACATTGGTGGACAGCGCATACGACTGCGCGATGAAGGTGACCCCGTTGGCCGTCCACGCCGGATAGCTCTGTTCGCGCCAGTCCATGAACGAGGTCTCGCCGCGATACAGCCCGAATGTGGCGTCGAAGGCGTATTGCCGATCCTGCGCCAGGGTGTCGCGCAGTGCGGTGTAGACCTCGCCTGCGAACGCCTTGTCGCCCAGCAGGTGCTGCGCGCCGAGAAACCACACCACGCGGTCGGTGCTGATCGGCCAGCTGCCGCCCGAGCCGGTGTCCTGCATCACGTACAGACCTTGCGCCGCGGACGGCACGCGCACGTCGGACAGCTTGAACTTGAGCCCGTTGCGCGCGCGTGCCGGGTCGAACCGCCACAGGCCCAGATCGATCGAGTAGGACAGGTCGCGCGTCCACACGTACGGCCACTTCAACCCGGTCTCGAAGCAGTGGCAGGGGATCGGCTGACCGTGGTCGAACGCGCCGTCGCGGATCGCGGTGACCGAGTCGAGCTTCAGGTCGTCCTGCGCCATCGCGTACAACCCGTCGAACAGCACGCTGGCGGTGTCCACCCGCAACGGCTGCGCGGGAATCACGCGTTGCCCGAACGGCCAGTCCAGCGTATAGCGGTGCTTCGCGCCCTCGCCGATGCTCACGTGCACGCCGTGCCAGTCGAGCCCGTCCTGCCAGGCCGGTGCGCTGGCGCTTGCCGCCATCGCGGCGGTCAGCAGCAGGCTCAGCATGCGTGCACCGCGGGTGTTCCTGTGTGATGGATCTGCTTGATCGGCATGAGCCCTCCTGCGGCTGTTATGGCATGACGCGGCGTTCCCCGCATGTTGCAGGTGCAACATCGACCGGCATGGTCATTCGCATCGACCCTGCATGGTAGGGAGGGTCGTGGTGCGGCAACCAGCTGTTGCATACGTATTCATGCCGGCACGGCGCGGGTGCGTCGGCGGTCGCGCCGATGCCTGCTCGGGGGGCCGGCACAACTGGAGGGTCGGGTCAGGGCACCGACTTGTGCGCGCTGTCGATTACACGCTGGCGACGAACCGCAGCGCCACCGAATTCATGCAATAGCGCAGTCCGGTCGGTTGCGGGCCGTCGTCGAAGACGTGGCCGAGATGGCTGTCGCAGCCGGCGCAGCTGATCGCCGTGCGTTCCCAGCCGAAGCTCGAGTCGTGGATCGGGATCACGTTGCTGCGGGCGATCGGTTGCCAGAAGCTGGGCCAGCCGGTGCCGGAATCGAATTCGGTGGCGGCGTCGTACAGCGCCGTACCGCAGGCGACGCAGCGGAACAGACCCTTTGCGGCGGGTTTTTCATGGTTGCCGCTGAAGGCCCGCTCGGTGCCGCCGCGGCGCATCACGTCGAACGCCAGCGGCGACAGGCGCTGCCGCCACTGCGCGTCGGTCAGCACCAGCTTCGGTACCTGGCGCGGGCCGAGGTCGCGGCCGTCGTCGGCAAAGATCTCCAGCGACACCTTGCCGGGCTTGCCGACCGGTACGCTGCTGGCAGCGAACAGGCGCGGCGCCAGCCAACCGCCGCCGACTGCCAACAAGGTGCCGCCACCGAGTGCCGCGCGCAGGAAGCGGCGGCGATCCTGCGTGAGGGTTTCATCGAGTCGTGACATGGGTACCTCCGGTTGGTTGAAAAAATCGTAGGAGCGCACCCTGTGCGCGAAAGCTCTTCGCGGACGTTCCAACCAGAATATTCACACCAAAGCTTTCGCGCACAGGGTGCGCTCCTACACTGGGTTTGGATCAGCCGAACGTGAAGGCATACGCCTGCACGCCGGGGTCGAGGAACTCGATCTCGAACAGGCGCTCGCCGCTGCCACCGGCCTGGCGCACCAGCTGGTACAGGCGCTGCGCGGTGACGGTGCCGTTGCCGTCGGCATCGGTATCCACGCCGTGATCGGCGCCGGGTGGTTTGCCGTCGATACGCACGCGGAAGCGGATCGGCTTGCCCGCACTGCCGGGGCCAAGCACCAGATGCAGGTCGCGGCCGCGGAAACGGTAGACGATGCGCCCGCCGGCCTGGTCCAGCTGCGCGTTCTCGTCGTGCACGCTCCAGCGGCCATCGAACGCCCACTGGTTGGTGGCCAGGCTGGCCGGCGCGCGGTAATCCCGCGGTTCGTCGTGCGCCACCCGGCCACCGGCGAAGTTCCCGGCGCGGGCGTAGCCGACATAGGTTTCCGGCGAGCGGGTCGGGTCGTCCGACGCGGCGGCCTCCACCCCGTGGCGGTTGTCGTCGACATAACCGGCCGGCAGGTTTTTCTGGCCGGCCGCGGCCAGCAGCTGGCGGATCACGTCCTCGCTTTCGTGGTAGCCGCCTTCGCCGAAGTGGTGATGGCGGATCCGCCCCTGCGCATCGATGAAGTAATGCGCGGGCCAGTACTCGTTGTTGAAGCCCTGCCAGATCGCGTAGTCGTTATCCAGCGCCACCGGGTAATCCACGCCCAGATCCCGGATGGCCCTGGCGACATTGGCCGGGTCTTTCTCGAACGCGAACTCCGGCGCGTGCACGCCGATCACCACCAGGCCGTGATCGCGGTACTTGTCCGCCCAGCCGCGCACGTACGGCAGCGCGCGGATGCAGTTGATGCAGGAGTAGGTCCAGAAATCGACCAGCACCACCCTGCCGCGCAACGACTTGGTGCTCAGCGGCGGGCTGTTGAGCCATTGCGTGGCGCCGGCCAGCGACGGCATCTCGCCTTCGACCGGCAACGGCTCGCCGGCTTTCAGCTCCGGCGCGGGTGCCGGGGCCGGGCGCACGGCGTCGATCAGCCGCTGCTCGATCCTGCTGGTGCTGGCCAGCGACACGCGGGTCAGCAGGCCGGTATCCAGCCCCAGCGCGATCGCCGCCACGCCGGCCAGCACCAGCACGCCGAGCGCGCGGCGCACCCATTCGCCGGCGCCCAGCGAGCGCTTCATCGCGGCGAACAGCTTGCCGCCGAGCAACAAGGCGAAACCCAGCGACGTCGCCGCACCGCCCGCGTAGGTGAGCAGCAGCAAGGTGGTCTGCACGCTGGCGCCGTTCAAGGCCGCGCCGGTCAGTAGCAGGCCAAGGATCGGCCCCGCGCACGGCGCCCACAGCAGGCCGGTGGCAACGCCCAGACCGGCCGCACCCCAGACCGAATCGCCATCGCGGGACGAACGCTGGGACAGCCGGTTGCCCAGCGCCACGAATGGGCGGGTGATCCATTCGGCCAGACGGGTCGAGAGCAAGCTCAGGCCGAGCAGCGCCAGCACCACCAGCGCGACGATGCGGCCGTACTGGTTCGCATGCACCGCCCAGCCGCCGCCCAGCGCGGCCAGCGTGGCCACCGCGGCAAAGGTGACCGCCATGCCCAGCAGCATCGGCAAGCCATTGCGCATGAACGGCCGGTCGGAGCGCGCGAACACGAACGGCAGCACCGGCAAAATGCACGGGCTGAGGATGGTCAGTACGCCGCCGAGGTAGGCAAGGATCAACACGAACATGGGGCAGGGTCCAGTGTGGGGTCATGTGGTTATTCGCCGGCCTGCCGGCGGCGGTTACCTTTATCCTGGTTCCGTCATGCCGGCTGGAGCCGACCGCATGCAAGCTGGTCCCGTCAATACGATGTAACTCGACATCGGGATGCGGCGAATGTTCATGCGGTGTTGCCAAAACCGGAGCGAGCGTGCCGCAAGCCTTGACCGCAACCGCCTGCATGGGTCTAGATAGTGACCTTTCCCGCTGGGTGAGTGCCGATCCGTCCGTGTCAGCCGAATCCGCCGCTGCCGATCTCAGCGATTCGCCCGACCGGCGTCGGGCGGCGCGGATGGCTGCCGCGCAGGCCGGCGACCGGCGCGCCTACGAGCAGGTGCTGGCCGAGTCGGTCGCGCTGATCCGCGCGGCGGCGCGACGCAAGGGCGTGGCCCACGATCATCTCGATGACGTGGTGCAGGAAACCCTGATCACCGTGCATCGGGTGCGCCACACGTATGATCCGAGCCGGTCCTACGATGCCTGGCTCACCGCGATCGCCAGCCGCCGCGCGATCGACGCGCTGCGCCGCCGCGGCCGCCGCGACAGTCGCGAGCTGCACGATGACTTCGCGCTGGACCACCACTCCGATCCGGACGATGCCGGCACGGCCACCGAAAGCCTGCAGCGGGCACAGCGCCTGCACGCGGCGATCGCCGAATTGCCGCCCGGCCAGCGCGAGGCGGTGGAACAGCTCGGCCTGCGCGAGCGCTCATTGAGCGAGGCCGCCGAACTCACCGGCCGCCATACCGGCGCGCTGAAGGTGAACCTGCACCGCGCGCTGAAAACGCTGCGCGAACGCTTTCTGGGAGAGCCTTGAACCGCATGTCCGACTCGCAACCGCATGAGGTATTGATCGATCGTCTCGGCACCGAGCTGGTGCCGGTGCGCCGACTGCCGCCGCCGTGGCGGCGCACCGCGGGCTGGCTGCTGGCGGTGGCGGCGATCGCCGCGCTGCTGCTGATGCACTATGGCGTGCATCCGATGCTCAGGCGCTGTGACGGTGCGCCGGATCTGGCGTGGGCGGCGCTGGGTGCGCTGATCACCGCCATCGGCGCGGCGTGGGCCGCGTTCGCGCTGGGCGTGCCGGGGCGGGACCTGCGCTGGGCCCTGCTGCCGCTGCCCGGTGCCCTGTTGTGGATCGGTGCCAGCGGGCTGGGTTGCCTGCGCACGTGGCTCGCGCCGGGGACCAGTATCGCCAGCCTGCACCAGTCCACCGATTGCCTGGTCTTCATCGTCAGCTTTTCGATTCCGCTGTCCGCCCTGCTGATCATGCTGCTGCGCCGCGCCTGCCCGTTGCGCCCGATGCTGACGGCGGTGCTGGTCGGCCTGGCCAGCGCGGCCGCCTCGGCCACCTTGCTGAACATCTGCCACGAATACGATGCCGCGGCGACCGATCTGCTGACGCATGCGGCGGCGGTGGCGCTGGTCGTGGCCGCCAACGCGATGATGGGCGGACGGCTGCTGTCCAGGGCGTAGGTCCAGCCCCCGTAGGAGCGCACCCTGTGCGCGAATGCTCTTAGCCGAGATCCCGACAAGAGCAGCCAACAAGAGCATTCGCGCACAGGGTGCGCTCCTACGGGGGGGCTGATATGCGACGGGTCAATCGCGGAAGTTGTCGAACTGCAGCGGCAGCTCCACCTCGGCCTGGCGCAACACCGCCATCGCCTGCTGCAGGTCGTCGCGCTTCTTGCCGCTGACGCGCAGCTTGTCGCCGTTGATCTGCGCCTCGACCTTGAGCTTGGCCGCTTTCAACGCAGCGACCAGCTTCTTGGCGACCGGCTGCTCGATGCCCTGCTTGATGGTGATCTTCTGCCGCGAGCCGCCCAGGTTGGTTTCCGGGTCGGCCGCGTCGAGCGCGCGGATGTCGATCTTGCGCGCCACCAGCCGCCCGCGCAGGATGTCCAGCATCTGCTGCAGCTGGAATTCGCTGGGCGCGCTCTGCGTGATCACGAAATCGTCCAGCGCGTACGACGCGTCCTGGCCCTTGAAATCGAAGCGGGTGGACAGCTCGCGGTTGGCCTGGTCGACCGCATTGGTCAGCTCGTGCTTGTCGACTTCGGAGATCACGTCAAAGGAAGGCATGGCGGCGACTCGTGGAGAACGGTGGATCAGTGTAAGCGATGCGCCGCGCGATGGCTGAGGGATAATGCCGCGCTGCGACGCGCAGCGGAACGAGCAGGGCAATGGCCGAATGAAGGTGGACGTGGTGATCATCGGTGCCGGTGCGGCTGGGCTGATGTGCGCGATCGCCGCCGGCCAGCGCGGCCGGCGGGTGCTGCTGGTCGATCACGCCAACAAGGTCGGCAAGAAGATCCTGATGTCCGGCGGCGGACGCTGCAACTTCACCAATACCGGCACGACCCCGGCCAACTACCTGTCGGCCAACCCGCACTTCGCCAAGTCCGCGCTGGCACGCTACACGCCGTGGGATTTCATCGCGCTGGTGGAGAAACACCGCATCGCCTACCACGAGAAGGAACTGGGCCAGCTGTTCTGCGATGACAGCTCCAAGCAGATCGTGCGCATGCTGCTGGACGAATGCGCCGCCGCCGGCGTCACGCTGGAGGCGAGCTGCGGCGTGCAGCGCGTGCGCAAGACGCCGGAAGGTTTCGGCATTGCCACCGCGCGCGGCGAGGTGCATGCCGAGTCGCTGGTGGTGGCCAGCGGCGGGCTGTCGATCCCCAGCATGGGCGCCAGCGGCTTCGGCTACGAACTGGCGCGCCAGTTCGGCCACAACGTGCTGCCGACCCGCGCCGGCCTGGTGCCGCTGACCCTGAGCGGCAAGCACCAGGAGCATTACCGGGATCTGGCCGGCGTGGCGCTGCCGATGGTGGAGACGCGCCTCGGCAGGCAGAGTTTCCGCGCCGGGTTGCTGTTTACCCATCGCGGCCTCAGCGGGCCGGCCATCCTGCAGATTTCCTCGTACTGGCAGCCCGGCGACGATCTGCGCATCGACCTGTTGCCCGATCAGGACGTAGGCGAGTGGCTGATCGACCAGCGCACCGCCCGACCGGCGGCCGAACTGAAAACCGTGCTCGGCGACGCACTGCCGAAACGGCTGGCGCAGCGCCTGTGCGAGCAATGGTTCGACAGCCGTCCGATGCGCCAGTACCGCGAAGCCGAACTGGCACAGATCGGCAGCCGGCTCAAGGCCTGGCCGATCACCGCCAGCGGCAGCGAAGGCTACCGCACCGCCGAGGTGACCCTGGGCGGCGTCGATACCGACGGCCTGTCCTCCGGCACCATGCAGTCGAAGCGGGTGCCAGGGCTGTACTTCATCGGTGAAGTGGTCGACGTCACCGGCTGGCTGGGCGGCTACAACTTCCAGTGGGCGTGGGCGTCGGGGCAGGCGGCGGGCGGGGTGGCGTGATGAGGGCGGCCACGCCGCATTCGGCGCTGGCGCTGGTGGCGGCGCGACGGGCGCACCTGGACGAGCGCGAATTCCGCGAGAATTCCCTTCAGCCGTAGGAAACGGCTCGCGATCAGGCGGTGGGCGAGGGGATTGCCGTCAGGGCACCCAGTCCAGCGTGCCGTCGATCACGGTGTGGCTGCGGCCGCCGGTCCAGACCGCGTCGGGTTCGATCCGCACCACCAGCCGCGCGTCGTGGCCGATCTCGCGGCCCTGGCTGACATGATAGCCGCGAGCCAGCGGGCCGTCCGGTTCGGCGCGGGCGATATAGGCGGCGATCAAACCGTTGGCGGCGCCGGAGGCCGGATCCTCGACGATGCCCACACCGGGCGGGAATGCGCGCACCACCAGTTGATATTCCGCATGCGCGGCGCGTGCGAACACGCATAGCCCCATGCTGTCGCTGGCCCTGGCCAGCGCCCCGATCGCCGCGTGATCGGGCTGCCAGGCGCGCAGGCTGGCCTCGTCGGCAATCTCGGCCAGCCACCAGCGACGGCCGCCGTCGACCAGCGCGGGCGGCAGCGCGCCCAGTTCGATGCCGGCCAGTGTGGCCGGCAGCAGCGGATGCGCGTCGCGGCCGTCATCCAGCACCTGCTCGGCGGGCGATTGCAGCAGCAGTTCGCGCATGGCGCCGAGGCCGGTGATGCGGATCGGCAGCACGCCGGCGCCACATTGCTGCCACAGCACGCCGTCGCGTGGCTCGGCCAGGCCGCATTCGAGTGCCGCATGCGCGCTGCCGATGCTGGGATGGCCGGCGAACGGGATCTCCTTGTGCGGGGTGAAGATGCGCACGCGATAGCTGGCGGCGGCCTCCGTCGGCGGCAGCAGGAACGTGGTTTCGACCAGTGCGGTCCAGCGCGCGAAGCGCTGCATCTGGACGGCGCTCCAGTCGTCCGCGCCGATCACCACGCCCAGGTGATTGCCGCCGCCCAAGGTGGCGGCAAAGACGTCCAGATGCAGATAGCGGAGCGAGGTCATGAATGTCCATCGTAGGCGGCGAGCGGCCGCGCACAACTCCGCATGATAACCATGCGCCGCTGGCCCGGGCAGTGCACGGCGAAGTCGGTGTCCATCGGCCGAAGGTTGGCGCCATGCCGGCATGGCGGGTTACCGGCAAGGTCGACAAGACGGCGCTGGCGCGCCAAGATGCCAAACTTTGCACCGCCGTCACGGAACCGCCCATGCCGATCACCCTGGTCATCATCGCCATCACCTGCATCGTCTCGTTCATGGCGTTCAACAACGGCAAGCTGATGAATGACCTGATCCTGTGGCCGCCGGCGATCACCCGCCAGCGCGAGTACCACCGGCTGGTGACCTACGGGGTGGTGCATGCGGATTTCGGCCATCTGCTGTTCAACATGTTCACGCTGTTCTTCTTCGGTCGCGCGGTCGAGGGGTTCTTCACCGATCGGCTGGGCACGTTCGGGTTCGTGCTGTTCTATATCGGTGCCCTGGTGGTGTCGATCCTGCCGACCTATCTGAAGAACCGCGCCAACCCGAATTACCGCAGCCTCGGCGCCTCCGGTGCGGTTTCGGCGGTGCTGTTCACCTACGTGCTGTTTTCGCCATGGTCCCGGATCATCGTGCTGGTGATACCGATGCCGGCGATCGTCTACGCGGTGCTGTACACCGTCTACTCGATCTACATGGACCGGCGCGGGCAGGGCAACGTCAACCACAGCGCGCATCTGTGGGGCGCGGCATACGGCGTGCTGTTCACCCTGCTGGTGGAGCCCCGGGTGCTGCCGTACTTCCTGAATGCGCTGTCGCATCCGGGGTAGTGAGGATGGCGATCGCCGCGGTTTTTGTGCCGATCCGTACTCACCGGTGACGAAGCCATGCTGCGGTCGCAGATGCCCTGCGCGGCCCAGGCGCGCATACTGACCGCGTTTTCGTCGACTACCGCAGGAGAACGAGCGCATGGTCATGATCCGCAAGTCGGCCGCGAGAAAGTCCGCGGCAAAGAAGGCACCTGCCGGCAAGACTTCAACGCGCAGCACGGCCGGGGCAGCGGCAGCTGACCGGGAGGCGGCGAAGAAGAGCGCGGCGAAGAAAACGCCCGCGAAGAAAACCGCAGCGAAGAAAACCCCGGCAACAAAACCCGTCGCCCGCAAGGTCGCCGTGAAGAAAGCTGCCGCCAAGCCGCCGAACGGCAAAAATCCGGCCCGGAAACTCGACGGCCCGGTGGTCGCCAAATCTGCACCGAGCAAGCCCGCGCGGAGGGCTGCCTCCGGCCTGGCGGTGGACGCACCGGTCCGGCACATCAGTCCGGAAGAAGCGGTGGCGCATATCCAGGCACTGCTTGCAGCCAGGCGTTAGCGCATGCGGCAAGGGTTGGTTCCCCGGCTGCTGGCTGGCAGGTGAACGCCGACCGGGCATGGGGCGGAAACTCAGTGCGCATTCAAGCCTGCTGGTCTAGCGTGGCAGTGCCATTCCCGCCGGAGACGGATCATGAAGTACCTGAAGCTTGCGCTGGTTGCCGCTGTCGCCGCCGCGGCGTTGTCGGGCTGTTACTACGATCCGGACTACAGCTACGTGCGCGGGACCCCGGGCTACAGCGGCAGCGCCTACTATGGCCGGTCGGCTGCGGGGTATGACGATGGCTACTACGACTATTACGGCGCTCCGGCTTATTACGGTGGCGGCTATTACGGCTGTTGTTATGCGCCGGGCGTGAGCGTGGGCGTCAGCAGCGTATGGTACGGCGGCACGCGCTATCGGGACGACGGGCGCCGCTACCGCCGTGACGATGACCACTTCCGTCGCGGCGATGGCCGTCCACATGATGGCGACCGTCATGACCACGGTCATCGCAGGCACGACAACGATCATGATCGCCGCTAGGCGCTGCTGACGTTTCAGGCACAATCGGCGGATGTCCCGATCCCGTTTCGTGCCGCCGCGCACCCGTTTTCCAAGGCTCATCGGCTTCGCGGCGGTGGGCCTTGTGCTTTGCGCCTGCAGCAGTCTGCGCTACTACGCGCAGGCGGCCCGCGGGCAGGGCGCGCTGGTCGTGCACCGGCGCGCGGTGAGCGCGGTCGTGCGCGATCCGGCCACGGACCCGAAACTTGCCGCCCGACTCTCGCTGGCGCAGCAGGCGCGCCGATTCGCCACGCAACAGCTGGGCCTGCCGGACAACCGAAGCTATACCGGCTACGTCGATCTGCACCGGCCCTACGTGGTGTGGAACGTGTTTGCCGCGCCGCGCTATTCGGTGGAGGCGATTCCGCAGTGTTTTCCGATCGCCGGCTGCGTCGCCTATCGCGGCTACTTTCACGAGGCCGCCGCGCAGGCCGACGCCGCGCGGTTGCAGGCGCGCGGCGACGATGTCTGGGTCGGCGGCGTGCCGGCGTATTCCACCCTCGGCTGGTTCGCCGATCCGATCCTCTCGAGCATGCTGCGCTGGGACGACGACGAGCTGGCCGGCACGATCTTCCACGAACTGGCGCTCAGCTGATCTACGTGAGGGGCGACACCGCGTTCAACGAATCCTTCGCCACCTTCGTGCAGACCGAAGGCCTGCGCGAATGGCGGCAGTCGCGTGGCCTGCCCGCGCAGGACGATCGGGCGCAGGCGATGGAACGCGGCTTCACCCGGCTCGTGCTGGGGCTGCGCGAGCGACTGAAGGCGCTGTATGCCAGCGGCGCGGACGAGCCGGCCATGGCTGCCGGCAAGCGGCGCGAGATCGCGGCGTTTCGGGTGCGCTACCGCCAATGGCAACAGCGCGAGTGGCCCGACGATCATCGCTACGATGCCTGGGTGGCGAAGCCGATCAACAATGCGCGGCTGCTGCCGTTCGGTCTGTACGACCAGTGGACCCCGGCATTCGGGGTGCTGTTCCAGCGCGCCGGGCGCAACTGGCATGCGTTCTACGCCAGTGTGCGCGAATTGGCGCGGGAGCCGAAGGTGTTGCGCGGTCAGGCATTGCAGACGTTGCGGCATGACGCCCGCTGACGACCGTCCGCAGGAGATTTCGGCGCGGGGCCGGCTGATTGCGGAGCGCTACACTTCCTCGAAGCGGTTGGCGTCGCGGTTCTTGCGCACCTTCGCCGGATCCCACACGCGGCCGTTCATGGCGATGTAGACGCCGTCGGGCAGGGTCTGCACGGCGGCCACGGCGCAGCCGATGTTGAACACCGCATCGGAGCCCTGGAAGCGCGCCGGGTTCAGTGCGCCGGTGAGCACGATCACCTTGCCCTTGATGTCCGCCAGCTCGCGGGCGGTCTCGACCATGGTGTCGGTGCCGTGGGTGACCAGCACGTGGCGATGCGGCTGCGCCTCGATCGTCGAGCGCACCAGCGCGCGGTCCTCGGCGCTCATGTGCAGGCTGTCCTTGCGCAGGATCGGGATCACGTCGAACTGGAACGCCACGCCGAGCTGGCCGAGGATCTCGTCGATCTGCGGCGCGCCGATCTTGTAATCCGACTTGTCGTCGAAGTAGATCTTGTCGATCGTGCCGCCGGTGGTGACGATGGTCAGATGCTGCATGCTGGTTGCCGTAGGGGGAAATGGCTGCATTTTAGTCCGTTGCGGCCGGTAGCGACCGTTCCGCACCCGCGTAGGAGCGCACCCTGTGCGCGAATGCTCTTGTCGGCGGCTCTTGTCGGGATCTCGGCCAAGAGCATTCGCGCACAGGGTGCGCTCCTACGAAAAAGCTCGTCAGCCAAGCAGCAGACGGATATCGGCGGCATCCATCGGCATGCTGAGCCGATCCAGGCCGTGGCCGACGAAACCGCGCAGCGCCGCCGCCGGGCGCGGGTCGCCGTGCTGGCTGGACCAGCTCGCCTGCCGTGCCAGCAGGGCGGCCGCCGCGCAGCGGGCCAGGGTGAGGGCGAAGCCGCGCGCGCCCGCTTCGAGCGATTCGCGTGCTTCCTGGTGCCGGTCGAGATACGCCGTTGCCGCATCCAGTGCGGCATGGATCGCATGGGCAGCCGATGCATCGCCGGTACCGGCCGACCAGGCGTCGAGGGTCGTGCGCAGCGCGGCAAGACTGCCATTGGCCAGTGCGCGCAGGCCATCCAGCGAAAGGACATTGGTGGTGCCTTCCCAGACCGCGTACACCTGCGCATCGCGCAGCAGCTGCGGCAGGCCGGTGTCCTCGATGTAGCCGGCGCCGCCGAAACACTCCAGCGCCTCGGAGCACAGCTTCACCGCCAGTTTGCCGGTCCACAGCTTGGCCAGCGGGGTGAGCAGGCGCAGCAGGGCGGCCTCATGCGGCTGCGCGCTGCCGTTCTCGACCCGGCCGAGCAGGTGCGCGACCTCGAACGTCAGCGCGAACGCGCCCTCGAACTCGACCTGCATGTCGGCCAGCGTCCGCGCATGCAGCGGCTGCTCGATCAGCGGACGGCCGAACGCCTGCCGGCGTGCGGCGTAATCGCGCGCCAGGCTGATCGCGCGCGCCATGCTGGCCACGGCGCAGACCGCGTTCCAGGTGCGCGTGATGTTGAGCATCGGCGCCACCTGGCGCACGCCGTGGGCAAGCTCGCCCAGCGGCCAGGCGGGCAGGCCGTCGAGGTGGATTTCCGCCGTGGGCAGTTCCTGCGTGCCGAGTTTGTCCTTCAGTCGGTCGATGATCAGTTCGGGCTTGCGTCGTGCGCCGTCCATCGTCTCGACGTAGAACAGCGCCAGCGCGCCGGGGCCGGCGGCGGCGCCTTCGGGCCGCGCCAGCGCCAGCGCCGCTTCGCCGACCACCGCCGAGCTGAACCACTTGCGGCCATGCAACCGCCACTGGCCGGAAGCATCCTGGCGCGCGATGGTTTCGCTCTGGCCGACATCGGAGCCGCCGATGGTCTCGGTCATCCATTGTCCGCTGAGCCATAGCGTGGTTGCATCGCGGCTGAGGAAGTGCGGCAGCGCCCGCTCGATCAGCGCCGCATTGCCGGCGGCCTTGAGCGCGGTGGCGGCGCCGTCGGTCATGGCCAGCGGGCAGGTATAGAACTCGCTGGCCAGGTGATACAGGTAGACGCGGGCGAATTGCTCCAGACGTGCGTCGGGATGGGCCTCGTGACCGGCGGCGAGCACTGCGTGCCGGGTGGCCAGTTGCGGCCCTTCCAGCCAGGCGGTGGTGAGTTCGATGCGGTCGACCCGCTGGCCCCACGCATCCCACTGGGTCAGTATCGGTTTGCGGCGGGCGGTGCGCCCAGCGCGCAGCCAGGCCATCTGCGCGTAATCGCCCAGGGCAGCGAGATCGGTCTCCAGCGCCGTGCGGCGATCCGCCGGCAAGGCGCGGTCGAGCCAGCCGTGCAGCAGCCGGTCGCTGTGCCAGGGGTGAGCGAGTTGCGGTGCGTCTTGCAGGAATTCCATAGGGGTTCTCCCGGTAGCGGACCTTGTGCACGGTTCATCTGGTGTCCGCCCTATTGTGGCCGTTTCGCGCACGCGCTGCTCCAACCGCATGCCCGCCCGTAGGAGCCCACCCTGTGGGCGAAAGCTGTTCGCGGACGCCCGGACAAGGGCATCGCGCACAGGGTGCGCTCCTACGCCACACGCCCGGCCCTGTAGGAGCCCACCCTGTGGGCGAAAGC
>SCRF01000020.1 GCA_004322005.1 Rhodanobacter sp.
GCTCTTCCGATCTGAGCAAGAGCATCGCGCGCAAGCGCGCTCCTACAAAAAACCCTTTCACAGAGTGTCTACACATACGGGTCGGCGATGCCGAGGCTGGCCAGGATGCGGGTTTCCAGCGCTTCCATCGCCTCGGCCTGGCGGGTTTCGAGATGGTCGTGGCCGAGCAGGTGCAGCACGCCGTGGATGGTCAGGTGCGCCCAGTGGTCGCGCGCCGGCTTGCCTTGCTCGGCGGCCTCGCGCTGCACCACCGGCGCGCAGATCGCCAGGTCGCCGATCAGCGGCAGCGCCACGCCGGGCGGCAGTTCGGCGGCAAACGACAGCACATTGGTGGCGTAGTCCTTGCCGCGATAGTCGCGATTGAGCGCGCGGCCTTCGTCGGCACCGACGATGCGGATGGCCAACTCGGCCGGCTTGCGGCGCCGTGCGCCGCGCAGTGCCACGGTGACCCAGCGGCGGAAGCTGATCGCGGAGGGCAGGCCGGCACGCGGCACGGCGTAGCCGACGTGCACCGTGGCGGCTTCCCGTAGGAGCGCACCCTGTGCGCGAATGCCTTTCGCGTTCTGGCCGGGAGAGCTTTCGCGCACAGGGTGCGCTCCTACGGGCCGACTGGGAGAGCTTTCGCGCACAGGGTGCGCTCTTACGGGCCGACTGGGAGAGCTTTCGCGCACAGGGTGCGCTCCTACGGGCGTAATTCTGGCGCGGCCTTTCATGGCCCGTCCTGCTCCTTCTGCTCGAACGCTTCATAGGCGCGCACGATCTTCGCCACCAGCGCATGGCGCACCACGTCGCGCGAGGTGAAGAAGGTGAAGCTGATGCCGTCGACGCCGCGCAGCACCTCGATCGCCTGGCGCAGGCCCGAGCGCGTGTTGCGCGGCAGGTCGACCTGGGTGACGTCGCCGGTGATCACCGCCACCGTACCGAACCCGATGCGGGTCAGGAACATCTTCATCTGCTCGACGGTGGTGTTCTGCGCCTCGTCGAGGATCACGTAGGAATCGTTGAGGGTGCGCCCGCGCATGTAGGCCAGCGGGGCGATCTCGATCACGTTGCGCTCGATCAGCTTGGCCACTTTCTCGAAGCCGAGCATTTCGTACAGCGCGTCGTACAGCGGGCGCAGATAGGGGTCGACCTTCTGCGACAGGTCGCCGGGCAGGAAGCCGAGCTTTTCGCCCGCCTCGACCGCCGGACGCACCAGCAGCAGGCGTTGCACGCGGTTCGCTTCCAGCGCCTCGACCGCGCTGGCCACGGCCAGATACGTCTTGCCGGTGCCGGCCGGGCCCACGCCGAAACTGATGTCATGGCTGGCGATCGCATGCAGGTAGCGCGCCTGGTTCGGGCCGCGGCCCTTGATCACGCCGCGCTTGACACGGATCACCACTTCCTGGATGCCCTCGATCGAGGCATCGCTGATCGCGTCGATGCCCGATTCGGCCAGGTGCAGATTGACCTTCGCGCCGGTCAGCGCTTCGGTGGCGGTGACCTGGTACAGCGCGCGCAGTACCTTGTCGGCGGCGCGGGTGGCGACGTCTTCGCCGATCACCTGGAACAGATGGCCGCGATGGTTGACCTCCACGCCCAGGCGCAATTCGATCTGCCGCAGATGCTCGTCGAACGGCCCGCAAAGATTGGCCAGGCGGGCGTTGTCCTGCGGGTCGAGGGTGAAGTCGCGCTGATTGAGTTCGCTCATGAGTGGCGGAGATTAACGCGCAAGCCGCGCAAGAACCACCGAGGCATCTCGAATAACCCCGATTTGTAGGAGCACACCTCTGTGCGCGAATGCTCTTTGCCGCACGTGAAGAAGAGCATTCGCGCGCAGGGTGCGCGCCTACGCAAAGCCGGCATTGCAGCTCGTCGCGCTTGCATATAATTAAATGATGAATTAATTTATGCGCATGACAACCTCGAGCCACCGCGCCGCACCCCGTCGCAGCCGGCGGGCCGGTCGCCCCGGCGCCGACGAGCCGGACCTGCGCCAGCTGCTGCTGGACACGGCGATCGCGCAGTTCGCCCGCGTGGGCATCGGCGCGACCTCGCTGCGTGCGATCGCCACCGCGGCCGAGGTCACGCCGGCCATGCTGCATTACTACTTCGGCGACAAGGCGCGGCTCACCCAGGCGCTGATCGATGAGCGCCTGTTGCCGGCACTGACCGCCTTGCGTACGCAACTGGAACGCGCCGGCGACGATCCCGCCGTGCTGATCGAAGGTTTCGTGCGCGGCCTGGGCGAGGTGGTCGCGCAGCATCCGTGGCTGCCGCCCTTGTGGGTGCGCGAGGTGCTGTGCGAAGGCGGCGCATTGCGCGACGTGATGCTGCGACGGCAGGGACCGTCCATCCCGCAAATGCTGGCGCAACGTTTCGCGAAGGCGCAGGCCGAGGGTCGCCTCAATGCCGCGCTGGACCCGCGCCTGCTGGTGGTTTCGCTGGTGGGGTTGACGCTGTTTCCGGTGGCCAGCGCGCCGGTCTGGCAGCAGCTGTTCGGCGCGCAGGACCTCGGTGCCGACGCGCTGCGCGAACACACGCTCGCGCTGCTTCGCAGCGGTGCGGTCGGCGAGGGCACCACGACACCTGGGGGAGCACGATGAACATCGCACGTATCGTCGGCCGCACACCGGTCGCGATCATCGTCGGCATCCTGATGCTGGGCGGCTGCACGAAAGCACCGCCGCAAATGCTGGGCACGCTCGAATACGACCGCATCACGCTGCCGGCAGTAGCGGCCGAGCGCATCGTGGCAATCGATGTGCGCGAAGGCCAGCGGGTCAGCGCCGGGCAGACGCTGCTGCAGCTGGATCAAGCGCAGACCAGGGCGGGGATGCTGGCGGCCGAAGCGCAGGCGCAGCAGCAGCGCGATGCGCTGGCCCAGTTGCTGAACGGCCCGCGTGCCGAAGACATCGCCCAGGCCCGCGCGAATCTGGCGGCGGCCCGGGCCCAGGCGCGCGAGGCGCGCGCGTATTACCGGCGGCTGCAATCGCTGAAGACCCGCAACTATGTGGCCGCCGCCGACCTGGATCGCGCCCGCGCGGCGGCGGGCAGTGCCGACGGCCAGGTGGCCGCGACGCGGGCCGCGCTCGACTTGCTGCTGCACGGCACGCGCCCGGAGCAGATCGCACAGGGCCGCGCCAACCTCGCGGCGGCGCTGGCGCAAGCCGATGCGCAGCGGGTGCTGCTGGCCAAGCTGCACGTCGTCGCACCGCGTGCCGGGCTGGTCGACAGCCTGCCGTACCGGCTCGGCGATCAGGCGCCGGTCGGCGCGCCGCTGGCGATCCTGCTGGTCGGCGCTGCGCCTTATGCGCGCATCTACGTGCCCGAGCGGCAGCGCGCGAACGTGCACGTCGGCGATGCGGTGCGGGTGTTCGTCGACGGCCGCGAAAAGCCCTATGCCGGCAGGATCCGCATGCTGCGCAGCGAACCGGCGTTCACGCCGTACTACGCACTGATCGGCGAGGACGCCTCGCGCCTGAGCTATCTGGCCGAGGTGGCGCTCGGCGCCGACGCGGCGAACCTGCCGGCCGGCCTGCCGGTGCGCGTCGAATTCGCCGGCCCGCACCAGTGAACATCGACAGCGACACGGTGGTGATTCGCGCGCACGGGTTGACCCGGCGCTTCGGCGAACTGGTCGCGGTCGACCGCGTCGACCTGCAGGTGCCGGCCCGGCGGGTCTACGGCTTTCTCGGGCCGAACGGTTCGGGCAAGTCCACCACGATCCGCATGCTGTGCGGCCTGCTGACGCCGAGCGCCGGCGAGATCGAGGTGCTCGGCCTGCGCATCCCGGCCGAGGCCGAGGCGCTGCGCCGGCACATCGGCTACATGACGCAGCGGTTCTCGCTGTTCGAGGACCTCACGGTGCGCGAGAACCTGGAGTTCCTGGCTGCGGTGCAGGGTGTGCCGAAGGCGAAGACGAAAGCCCGCATCGGCGAACTGCTCGGGCAATACCATTTCGGCGATCGCCAGAAGCAGCTGGCCGGCACCCTGAGCGGCGGCCAGAAGCAGCGCCTCGCGCTGGCCGGCGCGGTGATCCACGAGCCCGAGCTGCTGTTCCTGGACGAACCGACCAGTGCGGTGGATCCGGAGTCGCGGCGCGATTTCTGGGAAAAACTCTTCGAGCTGGCCGATGCCGGGACCACCTTGCTGGTGTCCACCCATCTGATGGACGAAGCCGAGCGTTGCCACCGGCTGGCGATCCTCAATCTCGGCGTGCTGGTGGCCGACGGCACGCCGGCGGAGCTGACCGGCCGGCTGCAGGGGCGCACGTTCATCGTCGAGGCGGCCGACCCGCGCCGTGCGCAGCGGCTGATCGTCGATGTGCCTGGCGTGCTTAGCGTGGCCCAGGTCGGCAACAACCTGCGCGTGCTGACGGCCGAGCGGGGTGATGCCGCGGAAAGCGCGGCGGGCATCGGCCAGCGCATCGACGAGGTACTCGCCCATGCCGGACAGACGGCGCAGACGACGGCGACGCCGGCGAACCTCGAGGACGTGTTCGTCGCCGCCACCCGCAACGATGCGAAGCACGCGGTGCAAGCGGCATGAACGGGCGCCGGCTGTGGGCGATCGTGATCAAGGAGCTGCGCCAGCTGCGCCGCGACCGCATCACGCTGGCGATGGTGGTCGTTGTCCCGGTGATCCAGCTGGTGCTGTTCGGTTACGCGATCAACCTGAACCTGCGCGGGCTCGATGCCGGCATCGTGGATCAGGCCAACACCGCCGGTTCGCGTGCGCTGGTGATGGACATGCTGGCCACCGACGTGATTTCCGCCACGCAGAAAGCGGACTCGCCGCAGCAGCTGATGGCGATGATCCGCCGTGGCCGGATCAGCATCGGCATCGTGGTGCCGCCGGATTTCGAGCGCCGCCGCATCGACGGCCGTCCGGTGGCGCAGGTGCTGGTCGATGGCAGCGACACCACGGTGCAGAATGCGGCGGCGCAACTGGCGCAGACACCGCTGGACAGCGCACTGCCGGACACCCGCGCGCCGGCCACGAGCACGCCACCGCTCGGGCGGATCAGCGTGGTCAGCTTCTACAATCCGCAGCGCGTTTCGGCGATCAACATCGTGCCCGGACTGATCGGCGTGATCCTGACCATGACGATGGTGCTGTTCACCGCCATCGCGATCGTGCGCGAGCGCGAACGCGGCAACATGGAACTGCTGATCGCCACGCCGCTGACCAGCACCGAGCTGATGGTGGGCAAGGTGCTGCCGTACATCGTGATCGGCCTGCTGCAGACCACGGTGATCCTGGCGCTGGGGATCTGGCTGTTCGACGTGCCGATCCGTGGCAGCGTGCTGGACGTGTATCTGGCGACCGGCCTGCTGATCCTGGCCAATCTCTCGCTGGGGCTGCTGATCTCGACCCGGGCGCAGTCGCAGTTCCAGGCGATGCAGATGACGTTTTTCGTGTTCCTGCCGTCGATCCTGCTGTCGGGTTTCATGTTTCCGTTTGCCGGCATGCCCAGGCCCGCACAGTGGTTCGCCGAGATCCTGCCGCTGACCCACTTCCTGCGCCTGATCCGCGGCGTGATGCTGCGCGGCGCGAGCCTGGGCGAAATGCGGGCGGACGTGCTGGCGCTGGTCGCGTTCGTGGCGGTGATGATGACGGCAGCGATCCTGCGCTTCCACAAGCGGTTGGATTGACCCTCGCTCGTGCTGCCGCATACCTCGTAGGAGCGCGCTTGCGCGCGATGCTCTTCCGGCACAACAGAGCATCGCGCGCAAGCGCGCTCCTACAGGCGCCCGCGCAGCGAGTTGGCCATCGCCTCGGTGATCAGCACGTCGACGAACTGGCCGATCAGTCGCGGGTGGCCGGCGAAGTTGACGTAGCGCATGTTCTCGGTGCGGCCGGTCAGCTCGCCGGAGTCGCGGGTGCTGGGTTTTTCCACCAGTACCCGCTGCACGCTGCCGATCATTGCCTGGCTGATCCGCTTCGCATTGGTGTTGATCGCCGCCTGCAGCCGCATCAGGCGATCGTGTTTCTCCGCCGGCGGGGTGTCGTCGGCGAGGTTTGCCGCCGGGGTGCCGGGGCGCGCGGAAAAGATGAAGGAGAAGCTCTGGTCGAAGCCGATATCCTCGATCAGCTGCATGGTCTTGCCGAAGTCCTCCTCGGTCTCGCCGGGGAAGCCGACGATGAAGTCCGACGACACGCAGATGTCCGGCCGTACCGTGCGCAGCTTGCGGATCTTGTGCTTGAATTCCAGCGCGGTGTAGCCGCGCTTCATCGCGCCCAGGATGCGGTCGGAGCCGGCCTGCACCGGCAGATGCAGGTAGTTGGCCAGCTTCGGTACGCTGGCATAGGCCTCGATCAGCGAGTCGGAAAACTCCAGCGGATGCGAGGTGGTGAAGCGGATGCGGCCAATGCCGTCGATCTGCGCGATGGCGTGGATCAGCAGCGCCAGGTCGGCGATGCCGCCATCGAAGGTCGGGCCGCGATATGCATTGACGTTCTGGCCCAGCAGATTGACCTCGCGCACGCCCTGCGCGGCGAGCTTGGCCACTTCCACCAGCACGTCGTCGAACGGTCGGCTGAGCTCCTCGCCGCGGGTGTACGGCACCACGCAGTAGCTGCAGTATTTCGAACAGCCCTCCATGATCGAAACGAAGGCGGTCGGGCCTTCCGCGCGCGGCTCGGGCAGGCAATCGAATTTCTCGATCTCGGGAAAGCTGATGTCCACCTGCGGCTTGCCGCTGGCGCGCTGGGCGTCGATCAGTTCGGGCAGCCGATGCAAGGTCTGCGGACCGAACACCAGGTCCACATACGGCGCGCGCTTGACGATGGCGTCGCCTTCCTGCGAGGCCACGCAGCCGCCGACGCCGATCAGCACCGGTTTGCCGCCACGCTGCTTGTGCTGCTTCCAGCGGCCGAGCTGGCTGAACACCTTTTCCTGCGCCTTTTCGCGGATCGAGCAGGTGTTGATCAGGATCACGTCCGCCTCGGACTCGTCCCGGGTCAGCTCCATGCCGTGCGACGCCCTGAGCACGTCGGCCATCTTGGCCGAGTCGTACTCGTTCATCTGGCAGCCGTGGGTCTTGATGAAGAGTTTGGTAGGGGCAGGTTTGCCGCTCATGACTGGGGGTACCGTGATTTCGTGAGACCCGGAAGTACGATCCGCCGGACCGCGCAGTTTACCCCTTGTGGCGGCCCACTCACCAGTCGATCGGCACGACAGATCAAGCACTTGCGGCAGGCAGTGTCCGGTAGGAGCGCACCCTGTGCGCGAATGCTCTTGCTCTCGTAGGAGCGCACCCTGTGCGCGAATGCTCTTGAGGTGTGCGCAGCAAAAGCTTTCGCGCACAGGGTGCGCTCCTACCGGAGCAGTCCGGGGAAGCTGGCCGAAACGCTGCGCGGCGCACGAAACGGCCGCCGCGCACTTGGCGTTGGGCGCCGTTTGGCGGCACACTGCGCCCCATGTTCGGCGCCGCAAGCCATGGGGGAAACGTCGGTCGCGCTGCAGGAGGCTTCCCGACACCTTCGATCCTGTCCCGGGTCGCGATCTTCTGCGTGCTTCTGGCGGGGCTGTTCGGGTTGCCGGCGGCGCGTGCCGGCACGCTGTATCGCTGCACCGGCGTGCATGGCGAGGCCGTGTACAGCAGCAGCGTGGCGGGTTATCGCGGCTGCAGGAAGATCAGCAGCTACGTGACGGCGGCGCCACGCCGCCGGGTATTGCCGCGGCCGGCATCGCTGGCGTTGGTGATCGGTACGGTCGCCACCTCGGCGCGCAGTCTGGCGGCGGATGGTGCCGAGCCGACCTCGCTGGCGGGTGTGCAGGGTGCGGTCCGCACCGACGCGCATGCGCTCGTCAGCGAGCGGGTGCAACACATGGCGCTGGCCGGCGTGCGCGGTTCCGACGAGACCAGCGCCCGACCGGTGCCGGCGCCCGCGGCGGAGCCTCCCCCGGCCGGCTGGAGTTACCGCGAATCGCGGGCAGCGGCACCGCTGGCGGCAGCCGGCCCGCCGGGCAGCCGCGTGCTGCGTGGCGCGGTCTACCGGATCGTGCAGCCCGATGGCAGCGTGGAGTACACCAATGTGCACCCGGTTGGCGGGAGCGGCCGCGCCATCACCATGCTGTTCAGCTATATCGCGACCTGCGTCGCCTGCGATCTGCACTCGCCGATCCACTGGGGCAGCGTGCCGCTCAACCTCACCGCCTATGCCGGTGCGATTCGTGCGGCCAGTGTCGAATACGGTGTCGACGAGGCGTTCCTGCGGGCGATCATCCATGCCGAAAGCGCATTCAACCCGCGTGCGATGTCGCTCAAGGGCGCCCAGGGACTGATGCAATTGATGCCGGCCACGGCCAGCGACATGGGTGTGCTGGATGCGTTCAACACCGACCAGAACATCCGTGGCGGCGCGCGTTATCTGGGTCTCCTGCTGAGCGATTTCCACGGCAGCGAAAAGCTGGCCGCCGCCGCCTACAACGCTGGCCCGGCAGCGGTGCAACGATACAGCGGGGTACCGCCCTACACCGAAACCCGGGTGTATGTGGAGCGCGTGGAAATCCTGCGCAAGCGCTATGGCGCGGCCATCCACCGCGCGCTGGCGGCACGCGGGTCCGGTTGATCGCTCCGCTGGCCGCGCGCTAATCGTTCAAGCCGGGGCTGACTTTCATCGCTGGCCGCTGCACTACCTGGATTTCGACGTGGAACGGAACCCCGTTGCGCAGCCCGGAAACCTCCACCGTGCTGCCAGGCTTGAGCGAGGCTTCGTGGCGGCGCAGATCGGCCGGGTCGAGGATGTCGTCGGTGCCGATGCGCAGCAGGATGTCATGCGGCTGGATGCCTGCCTGCGCTGCCGGTCCGCCGGGATAGACCGCGGTGACCTCGGCCCCGCGCGCTGCCGCCGGCAGGCCGCTGTTGGCGGGCACCGGCACGAATGCGTAATCGGCACCGATCCAGCCGCGCACCACGTGGCCGGTGGCAATGATCTGATCGAGCACCTTCTTGGCGGTGGCGACGGGGATCGCGAAGCCAATGCCCTCGGCGCCGGCGGCCTTGCCGATCAGCAAGGTGTTGATGCCGACCAGGTTGCCCTCCGCATCGATCAGTGCGCCGCCGGAATTGCCCAGGTTGATCGCGGCATCGGTCTGGATGAAATCCTCCGCGCTGGCGCTGTTCAATTGACGCCCCACGGCGCTGACGATGCCCATCGTGACGGTCTGGTTGAGCCCGAGCGGGTTGCCGATCGCCAGCACCACATCGCCGGCACGCAACGGCTGGCGGTCGGCCATGTGGATCACCGGCAGATTGCTGGCGTCGATCTTCAGTACCGCCAGGTCGGTTTCCTCGTCGGCACCCACCAGCGTGGCCTTGGCGATCCGGCCGTCGTAGAGCAGGACCTGGATGTCGGCGGCGTTGGCGATGACGTGATTGTTGGTCAGCACGTAACCCTGCCCCTGCGCACTGACGATGACGCCCGAGCCGAGGGTCTGCTCGCGATGCTGGTAGGTGGTCGGCATGCCGCCGAACAGCTGCTGCAGCACCGGGTTGCTGTACATGCGCAAGGCAGGTTCGGAGACGATCTTGTTGGCGTAGATATTCACCACCGAGGGAGCCGCCGCGGCAACCGCGTCGGCATACGAGATCGGGCCGGTATCGCGGCGTGCTGCCGGCGCGGAAATCGGCGGAGGCGGGGCGGCCAGGCCGAAGCGTTCGCGCAGGCGCTCGCCGCTGCCGGGCCAGAACAGGCCGATCACGAACGCCAGTGCCAATCCGAGGATGACGAAGCGTGCGATGAAGGCGAAGGTGCCGACGGTATGTTTCATGTCGAAGTGCGGATCCCGGCAAGTCGTGGCGGTGAGTCGCGGCGGATCGACTTCGCCGACAGGTGGCCTAGTGTGGTGGCAACCAAGCGGCTACGGCTTCGCGCTATTGGCCAGATTTCCCGCTCCTTAGTTCGTCAAATAGCCATGGCTATTCCCCTCAAAGGATCGAAAAATCCGGCTCGAAATCGCTTCGCTTTGCTCGCTTGGTTTCCGCCGCCCAGGCTCCTGGGGCAAGTCTACGCAGGAGCCCCCTGTCTGTCTGCCCGCAGCAGTTGGTTTGGCGGGCATCTGGTTCGAAATCCGGGTGATATCAACTTCCGCCGCCTTCACCGGCTGGTGCCGGGCCAAGCCGGCGCGAAGGGCGGGCTGGTGTCGTGACAGCGCAGCGAAAGCTTTGCGCCTACACAATGGCCGTCCAGCAGCCTGAATCCGGCCTGGGTGTTGCGCAAAGGGGAGCGCTTGCAGTAATGCCCGCAAGGTCTTGCGGTGTGCCGTTTAGCCACACCCCGGGAAGCTTCCGGATGATCGGTCGCTTGCGTAGACTGCCCGGGAGTCCGTGGATTTATTGTACGGGGCCGGGCCCGCCGCTACACTAACCGGATTTTTGCGGGGTTCGAAAACCCACCATGATATTGCCAAGTACAAGTACTGGAGAGCCTGATGGCGAATGAAGTCGTCGATCACGGTCGCCGCCGTTTCCTTACAGCAGCCACTGCGGTGGTTGGTGGTGTCGGAATCGTGGCTGCGGCCGTGCCCTTCCTCAAGTCGTGGGAACCCAGCGCGCGCGCGAAAGCCGCAGGCGCGCCAGTCATAGCCGATATCAGCAAGATCGAGCTGGGCCAGAAGGTGGATTTCGCCTGGCGCGGCCTGCCGGTTTTCGTGGTCAATCGGACTCCCGAGCAATTGGCAATACTGCCCAGCCTCGATCCGCGGCTGTCGGATCCGAACTCGACTGTCGACCAGCAGCCCGACTACATCAAGGGGCCCGACCGCTCGATCAAGCCAGAGTGGCTGGTCATGATCGGCATCTGCACCCACCTCGGTTGCGTGCCCGAAATGTGGCCGGCGATCAAGCCCGAGCCGTTCGACCCGGACTGGAAGGGCGGCTTCTTCTGCCCCTGCCACAAGTCGCGCTATGACCTCTCCGGCCGCGTGTTCAAGGGCGTGCCGGCACCGAAGAACATGGTCATACCACCGTATAATTTCGCGGATGAAACCCACATCCAGATCGGCGTGGATCCGAAGGGGGCTGGCTGATGGCTAACGTATTCACCCGCATGGGCGACTGGGTCGTCGAGCGTTCGCCGGGCATGCTGCCGATGTACCGCAAGCACATGACCGAGTATTACGCACCGAAGAACTTCAATCTCTGGTACTACTTCGGTTCGCTGGCGATGCTGGTGCTGGTCAACCAGATCGTGACCGGCATTTTTCTGACCATGAACTACAACCCGAGCGCTGCCGGAGCGTTCGACTCGGTCGAGTACATCATGCGTGATGTGGAGTGGGGCTGGCTGATCCGCTACATGCATTCCACCGGCGCCTCGCTGTTCTTCGTGGTGGTGTTCCTGCACATGTTCCGCGGCATGATGTACGGCTCGTTCAAGAAGCCGCGCGAGCTGGTTTGGCTGCTCGGCATGCTGATCTACCTGGCGCTGATGGCCGAGGCCTTCATGGGTTACGTGCTGCCGTGGGGCAACATGTCGTTCTGGGGCGCCAAGGTGATCATCTCGCTGTTCGGCACCATCCCGGTGATCGGCAGCACCCTGGTCCAGTGGATCATGGGCGACTACCTGCCTGCCGATGCCACGCTGAACCGCTTCTTCGCACTGCATGTGATCGCGCTGCCGCTGGTGCTGCTGCTGCTGGTAGTGCTGCATCTGGCCGCGCTGCACGAGGTGGGTTCGAACAACCCCGATGGCGTCGAGATCAAGAAAGGACCCAAGGGCAACCGCTGGGATCCGCTGAAGCCGGCCGACGGGATTCCCTTCCATCCCTACTACACGGTGAAGGACCTGTTCGGCGTCGGCGTATTCCTGATGATCGCCGCATTCATCATCTTCTTCGCGCCGATGCTGGGCGGCTGGTTCCTGGAGCACGACAACTTCATCCGGGCGAACAACCTGGTGACGCCGGCGCAGATCAAGCCGGTGTGGTATTTCACCCCGTTCTACGCGATCGTGCGCATGTTCCCCGCAATGTTCGGCACGGCGGTATGGGGCGTGCTGGCGATGTTCTCATCGATCGCGGTGTTGTTCGCGCTGCCGTGGCTCGATGTCGGCGAGGTCAAGTCGATCCGTTATCGCGGCACCGGTTACAAGGTGGCATTGGGGCTGTTCGTGTTCGCCTTCTTCGGGCTGGGTGCAGTCGGTACCGATCTCACGGCGGAACTTATCCCGAAACTGTTCGGCCATGTCGACGTGACGTTCTGGGAGAACCTGTTCGGCCGGTCGATGACGGCGATCTACTTCGGCTACTTCGTGTTTCTGTGGCTGTACACACATCTTGGCTGGGAAAAGACCAAGCCGGTACCGGAACGGGTGACGACGCATGACTAAACGGCATTTTTCCTCGATTGTGCTGGCACTTGGCCTGCTGCTGGGCAGCATCCAGGTGGCGGCGGCGGAGGGTGGCGAACTGCCGTCGGCCGGCACCAATCTGCGTGACCAGGCGTCACTGCAGCGCGGCGCCAAGCTGTTCTTCAATTACTGCGTGGGCTGTCATTCGCTCAAGTACATGCGCTATTCGCGGATGGCCGAGGACCTCGGACTGACCGAACAGGAAGTGATGCAGAACCTCGATTTCACCGGTTCGAAGTTCCATGACCCGGTGATCTCGCACATGCCGAAGGCTTCGGCAAGCAAGTGGTTCGGCAAGGCGCCGCCGGATCTGTCGCTGGAAGTGCGTGCACGCACGGCCGACTGGGTCTATGGCTACCTCAACTCGTTCTATCTGGATCCGAGCCGTCCGGTGGGCTGGAACAACACCGTGTTTCCGAACGCCTCCATGCCGTTCCCGCTGTGGGAACTGCAGGGCATGCAGACCGCGGTGAAAAAACCCGGCAGCGACGAGGTGGAGAAGCTCGAACTCGCCACGCCCGGCAAGCTGACGCCTGCGCAATACCAGCAGGCAACCCGCGATCTCACCAATTTCCTCGAGTATGTTTCCGAGCCTGCGGCAATGCAGCGCGAGCACTACGGCATCTGGGTGCTGCTGTTTCTTGCCGTCTACACGCTGCTGGCCTACATGCTCAAGAAGGAATACTGGAAAGACGTTCATGAATGATCCGGCGTGCAACTAGTTTGCATGCTCCCGGATTGCCCTTCCCGCACGCCCGTGGGGGAGGGCAAGGATGGGGAGGACGATTCGCCCGAATCGAAACGGGATTCGAGCCGAATCGACAAGCCGGAGGAGCATCAACCGACCGCGGTGGCCTCGAGCCGCCGCGGTCGTCTCATCGGGGGAATAGCGCATGGTCCCAAGTGCTCGCTCGCAAAATGCACTCACGCTTTACACCACGGTCGATGGCATCCAGTGTCATCGCGCACGGCTGGTGCTGGCCGCCAAAGGGGTCAGCTATGAGCGGGTGTTGGTGGATCCGGTCAAGCCTCCGCAGGATTTGATCGATCTCAATCCCTATGCCAGCACACCGACCCTGGTCGATCGCGACCTGACCTTGTTCGATACCTCGGTAGTGTGCGAATACCTGGACGAGCGCTACCCGCATCCACCGCTGATGCCGATCGACCCCCAGTCGCGGGCACGTCTGCGGGTTGCCGCGGTACGTATCGAAAAGGACTGGTTGAGCGAGGTGGATGTCATTCGTGCCGGCGGCAGGGCGGCCGAAGCGGCGCGGAAGCGCTTGCGCGAACAACTGCTGACCACGCTGCCGTTGTTCAAGGCATCGAAATTCTTTCTCAATGCGGAAATGAGCCTGACCGATTGCCTGGTGGCGCCGGTGATCTGGCGATTGCCGTGGTTGGGCGTCGACCTGGGGCGTGCCGGCAAGCCGATCATCGATTATGGCGAGCGACTGTTCAACAGCCAGGGGTTTGCGCGCAGCATGACCGACCAGGAAAACGCCATGCGGCAACTGCACGCGGCAACATCATGAGCAAGAACGAACTGCCCCCGATGAATTCCAATCGCCCTTATCTTCTGCGGGCGATCTACGACTGGATCAGCGACAACAACCTGACGCCTTACGTGCTGGTCGATGCGGGGTTCCCGGGCGTGCGGGTGCCGCCGCAGGTGATCAAGAACGGCCAGGTCGTGCTCAATCTGGCCATGCGCGCGGTGGCCAATCTGGATCTGGGCAACGAATGGATCAGTTTCCAGGCGCGCTTTTCGGGCGTCAGCAATGCCATCCAGATTCCGGTGCAGGCGGTGTTGGCACTGTACGCGCAGGAAAACGGCCAGGGCATGATGTTTCCGGCCGAGGAAGGCGGGGATACTCCGCCATCGCCCCCGGCCCCTGCCGGTCCCGACGATGCGCCATCGGCGTCCGATGCCGACGCCGGTGGCGACAAGCCGAAGCGTGGCGCGCCGCATTTGCGCGTGGTCAAGTAGGCCTTGCGGCCCGCCGTCCGCGAGCCGCGATGACCGGACCCGCCCGCGCGCCACTCCCGTTCCGCTCAATGCAACCGATCCGCGTCCCGGTTGCGGCGTACATGAAGCTGCACGACGTTGCTGGCCGGTGCGTCCAGGGCCGGGGCCGGCTGGGCAATCGATTCGCGCGACGCCGACCCGGCCCTGGGCAAGCTCAATTCGCTCAGTGAACTGCCGAGCATCCACAGGCGTGCCGCTTCCCGGTCATGGCCATCGATGCTCACCTCGAAGCCATAGCAGCGCTCGATCCTGCGCAACCCATTCACCCGGCGCAGACGAAGCCCGCGCAGGCCGACGGTTTCGTCGAGCAATTGCAGCCCGTATTGCCGGCATTGCTGGCGCGCTTCCTTCACGGCGAGTTCGCGCGACACGCTCAGTTTCAGCCACAACCCGACCACGGCGCCCAGCCCCAGCAGTAGCAGCAGGTTGTAAAGATCGTTCATGCCTGCAGTGTGTGGGCATGGCCGGCCAGGTGCAAGACGTGCAGGGCGAAATCAGGCCGCCTCGAATAACCCCGATGCGGTAGGAGCGCACCCTGTGCGCGAATGCCCGGATACATCCAAAAAGCATTCGCGCACAGGGTGCGCTCCTACAACAAGTGCCGGTGACCGGGTTATTCGAGATTCCCGATCAGGCCAGCTGCAATCGCAGCGACAGATCGACTGCACGTACATGCTTGGTCAGCGCGCCGACCGAGATGAAATCGACCCCGGTGCGGGCGAACTCGCCGATCGTCTGCAGATCGACATTGCCGGATACTTCCAGCGGCACGCGGCCGGCCGTGTAGCGAACCGCCTCGAGCATGAGCGGCAGGCTGAAATTGTCCAGCATGATCCGATCCACGCCGGCTTCCAGCGCCTGGGCAAGCTCGTCGAGGTTTTCCACTTCGACTTCGAGCAACAGTTCCGGGTGCAACCGGCGTGCCGCCTGTACGGCCGCCGCGATGCTGCCGGCGGCGATGATGTGGTTTTCCTTGACCAGGATCGCGTCGTACAGGCCCATGCGCTGGTTGTGCCCGCCGCCGCATCGCACCGCGTACTTTTGCGCGACCCGCAGGCCGGGAACGGTCTTGCGGGTGTCGAGCACGCGAACCGTCGTGCCGGCGACCGCGGCAACGTACGCGGCCGTCGCCGTGGCGGTACCCGACAACAACTGCAGGAAGTTGAGCGCGGTGCGTTCGGCGCTGACCAGCGAACGGGCATGGCCGGACACGCGGCAGATCACGGCGCCGGCCCGGGCCCGCTGGCCATCCCGGGTATGCCAGTCGATCTGCACGGCCGGATCCATCCGGCGCAGGCAGGCGTCAAACCATGGCGTGCCGGCGATCACTGCATCTTCGCGGCAGGTCAGCACGGCATGACCACGGGCGTCGGCAGGCAGCAGTTCGGCGGTAGCGTCGCCTGCTCCGAAATCCTCGGCGAAGGCGTGCTCGATATCCGCGGCGATCTGTGCGGCGTCCGGTACCGCGAACGAGTCGGCGTGACTCATGCAGTGCCTGTGTCGGGCGGGGGGTCCGGCTGGCTCAGGCGGTCGACGATCGCGCTCATCGCACGGTCGAACAGGGCGTTGGAGGCGAGTATCGTGGCCTGTCCCCTGGCCAGCAGCACGGCCAGTTCCTGCGGTTCGTAATCGGCCACTTTCAGACCGCGCCGGTTGACGAACAGGTAACGCCCGCTCATCGGGCTGATCCATGAGAGCTTGGCGCGCGTCATGGGCTCGTCGGCCAGGCAGAACTCCAGCCAGGTGCCGGGTTGCAGCGCCTGCACCTGGTGCCACTCCGGAGTGTCCATCGGTACCGCTGCGGGTTCGTCCATGCCCGTATCGCCACCCGTCCCGGTGTCGTGAGCCACGATCGGTTCGATGCTGTCCGGTATGGCCAGGATGGCGGCATCGCTGGTGACTGCGGCGATCTCGGCGAGTGCGGCATCATCCACCTTTTCGCCGAGCTGCTGCCGGTAATAGGTCTGCAACTGGGCCAGCAGGCGATCGATGTCCTGTTCCTGAAACGCCACGTTGGCCAGTCCCAGACGAAGCGAGCGTTCGATGCCCGGCAACATCTTGCGCAGCAGTTGCCGGCTTTCCGGATCCTTCGCCGGCCGGCTGCTGGCAATGAAGTCGTCGATGAAGTGCAGTGCGCCCCTGAATTCCGCCGACTCCTCGCCCTGGCGCAACAAGGTCAGCACCAGATGGTTGGCCCAGGCCCGCGCGAGCACGCCATGCAGCAACGGCGGCAGTTTCCGTCCGCCGATACGATCGATGATTTCGCGGGCCGCGCGACGTCGCGCCTGCTCGAGTTTTTCACGGCCGCGCGAGGACTCGGCCACGCGTTGCTCGGCCAGTTCGGAGCGTCGCCGGTTGATCTCCTGGAATTGCTGCAGGTCGGCCAGCAGGCGATCGAAGATTTCCATGTCGTCGTCGAAATCGTGCAGCAGTTGCTCGACGATCGTCTTGACCTTGTCGTGCAGGCGATGGTCGCGGTCGGACTCCTCCGACCAGCCCTTGGCCTGTTCGGCCAGTCCGTCCAGCAACCGGCGCGCCGGGTGCTGGCGATGGGCAAACATCTTGCGATCGATGATCGCCGCCTTGAGGTAGGGAATCTGCAGCCGGGCCAGCAACACCTGCATCTGTGCGGGCAGGTTGCGGTCTTCGAGGATGAACTCGAACAGCATGCCCACCAGGTCGATGGTGTCTTCGTCGATCGTCGAGACGTGGCTGGAGCGCTCGCCGCGCAACGCACCGATCTGGCTCAGCAACTGCTCTTTCAGGTGCATCACTTCGTTGCTGATGTTGGCCGTGTCGCCAGCTCTGGCGTACAGCAACGGACCGGCGCTGACGATCTGGCTCTGCAGCACGCTGAGTGCGCCGAGCAGCTCGTTGGCCGAAGGCATCGGACTGCCGGGCATGCCGCCGCCCGTGCCCGTGCCGCCGGGGCCCGCATTGCTGTTGTCAGCCACCGAGCCGCGGCGCGCACTGAACAGTGCGTGCAGGGTCTGCAACAGGTCGCTGGGAATATCACCGACCGCATCGGAGGCCGGGGCCGGCTGGCCGTCGGTGCCGGCCCTGGTGCCGTCGCTGCGCAGCGCCTCGTGCCGCAGCTGCGGAAGCACGCCGGCACGCACCAGCTCGGCGTTGATTTCCCGGTACAGCTCCTCCAGCACAGAGAGCACATAGCGGTCGAACAGTTTGTAGATGATCAGCTTGACCCGCATGTCGGCGCTGAGCTCATGCAGTGCCTGGCGAAATGCCCTGGTCAGGTTGGCCGGCGCCACCGGGTTGTTGGCGTCCTCGATCTTGTGGCCGCCGCAGATCACCGACAATCGCTGATTGACGGCAAACAGGTCGCGTCCCAGCCGCGATTCGTTCTTGCCGATCATGCTGGTGATCGCGAGCGACTCCTCCAGTTCGCTCTCGGCCACCAGCGACAGTTCGACGTTGCCGGTCGGCAGCTGCGTGCCGAGGGGCGGCTGCACCGGTGCGCGGGCCATCTCGCCGAAGTCGCGGCTGATGGTGGCCAGAAAGCTGCGTTCCACTGCCGGGCGACGTTTGCGCACATCGCGCATGCCATCGAAGTAGTGCATCTGGGCGGCATTGTTTTCGGCTTTTTCGGCCAGATCGAACAACGCATCGTCCACCTGCTCGAACATGTTGCCGATCGTCTGCTGCAGTCGGCGCGAGGCAATGGTGCGTACGGCATTGAACAACTCGCCAACGCGCTCGCTGGCGGGGTCCAGGCGCTGGGTCAGGCTGACGACCCGGGGAGAATCACTGGCTTGGTTCATGCGATTGCCCATGAAGTGTTGCATGCGTGGCCGGCACCAGGGGCGCACCTGGTTGGTGACGATAAGCCAAACTGGCCGCCGTGTCATGCACGGGTACCGGCAAGGTGACGGCCGTCACAGCCGCTTGTTCAGGGAGCCGCGGGGAAACTCTTCAGCTGCACCGTACCGATACCCTCCTCGGGCAGCATCACCGGAATGCCGTTGTCGACCCGGTAGATCACCTTGCGATCCGTGGTGATCAACGCCTCGACAAGCCGCTCGCGCACGGCGGTACCGGCGACCGTGTCGACCTCGCCGGCGGAAATGGCGTTGTTCAACGCATCTAGCTCATGCCTGCTGAGCGGGCGTACCGGTGTTTTGCTGACCGGGCAGCACAGGATGTCGAGGAGTCGCTTGTCCATGGCGGGTTGCAGGCTGTGCCGGTACTGGGAAAGCCCGTACAATAACTGTTTTTGGACGGCCCGGCCATGACAGGAACAACCAAACCGCCGTGCGTTGGCGTCGTGATGGGTTCGCGTTCGGACTGGGACACCATGCAGCACGCGGCCAGCGTGCTGACCGAACTGGGCGTGCCGCACGAAGTCCAGGTGGTTTCCGCGCACCGCACGCCGGATCTGCTGTTCCGCTATGCCGAGCAGGCTGCGGCGCGGGGCATCCAGGTGATCATCGCCGGCGCCGGTGGCGCCGCGCATCTGCCGGGCATGCTGGCGGCCAAGACCCGTCTGCCGGTATTCGGGGTGCCGGTGCAGTCGAAGGTGCTGAACGGCGTGGATTCGTTGTTGTCGATTGCACAGATGCCGGCCGGCGTCCCGGTCGGCACGCTGGCGATCGGCCGCGCCGGTGCGGTGAACGCGGGCCTGCTGGCGGTTGCGGTGCTGGCGCTGCACGATCCGACGCTGGCCAGTGCGCTGGACGACTGGCGGGCGCGGCAGACGCAGGCCGTGCTCGAACAGCCGGATCCACGCCAGTGAGTGAGCGGCGGCAACCCGTACTGGGCATCCTCGGCGGCGGTCAATTGGCGCGCATGCTGGCGCTGGCGGCCGCGCCGCTGGGCGTCAACACGCTGGTGGTGGACAGCGCGGCCGATGCCTGTGCCGGGCAGGTCGCGCCACTGGTGGTGGCGGACTGGGCCGATTATGCCGCGCTTGAAGCCTTTGCCGCGCGGGTCGACGTGGTCACTTTCGATTTCGAGAACGTACCGGCCGCGACCGCCCGCTGGCTGGCTGAGCGGGTGGCCGTATTTCCCGCACCGCAGGCCCTGGCGGTGGCGCAGGATCGCCTGGCCGAGAAGACCCTGTTCCGCGAATGCGGCTTGTCGACCCCCGACTTCAGGACGGTGGACACGCGCGAGGAGCTGGATCAGGCGCTGGCCGCGATCGGCACACCGGCCATCCTCAAGACCCGTCGGCTCGGTTACGACGGCAAGGGCCAGTTCCGGCTCATGCAACTGGCCGATGCCGATGCGGCATGGACGGCGCTGGGTGCGCAGGCATCCAGGCATGGCCTGATCCTGGAGGCGTTCGTGCCGTTCGAGCGCGAGCTGTCGGTGATTGCAGTGCGCGGTCGCGCCGGCGAGTTCCATACCTGGCCGCTGACCCGCAACTGGCATGTGGACGGCGTGCTGGCGATGAGTCTGGCGCCGGCACCGGATCTTGGGCAGCTGCAGCAGCGTGCCACGGCACTGGCGCGCACGCTGGCCGAGCGGCTGGATTACACCGGCGTGTTTGCGCTGGAGCTGTTCGTCAAGGACGGCGAATTGCTTGGCAACGAGATGG
>SCRF01000021.1 GCA_004322005.1 Rhodanobacter sp.
GAGCGGGCTCCTACACACGGTGGAGCATCGCCCGCGAGCGGGCTCCTACCGCGGTGAGGGACGGCGGCGTGACGCTCGCGATGACATCCGGCGCGCAGGTGGGGTCAGGCGGGTGGGCTGCCGATCAGGGCGCTCAGTTCGGCGGTCTTCGCCGCCAGCAGCGCAGGGTCGCCACGGGTCTCCACGTTGAGGCGAAGCAGCGGTTCGGTGTTGGACGAGCGCAGGTTGAAGCGCCACTGGCCGAACGCCGCGCTCACGCCGTCGACGTGCTCGATCTGCGGCTGCCGGTTCGCATAGAACGCCATCACGCGCGCCACCGTGGCGGCGGCATCGTCGACGCGGAAGTTGATCTCGCCGCTGCACGGATACGCCTGCATGCGCTGCTCCAGCATTGCGGCCAGCGGCGTGCCGGTGGCGCACACGCGCTCGGCCACCAGCAGCCAGGGAATCATGCCGGAATCGCAATAGGCAAAGTCGCGGAAATAGTGATGCGCGCTCATCTCGCCGCCGTAGACGGCGTCCTCGCTGCGCATGCGCTCCTTGATGAAGGCGTGGCCGGTCTTGCTTTCGATCGCCACCCCGCCGGCCGCGTGCACCATGTCGATGGTGTTCCAGGTGAGCCGCGGGTCGTGGATGATCTTCGCGCCGGGGTTCTTCTCCAGCAACTGCGCCGCGAGCAGGCCGACGATGTAGTAGCCCTCGATGAAACGGCCCGCCGCGTCGAACAGGAAGCAGCGGTCGAAATCGCCGTCCCAGGCGATGCCGAAGTCGGCGCCCGAATCGATCACCGCCCGCGCCGTGGCGTCGCGGTTTTCGGTCAGCAGCGGGTTGGGAATGCCGTGGGGGAAACAGCCGTCCGGCACGTGGTGGATGCGCACGAACTCGAACGGCAGATGCGGCGCCAGCAGGTCGACCACCGCGCCGGCGCCGCCGTTGCCGGCGTTCACCACGATCTTCAGCGGTCGCAGCGCCGTCAGGTCGATGTAGCCCAGCAGATGCGCGATGTAGGCGGACTTGTCGTGGTCGCGCGAGATCGCCCCCGGCGTCGCGGCCGACGCGCCGAAGGCGTTCGCCTCCACCTTGCGCTCGATCTCGCGCAGGCCGGTGTCGCCGCTGATCGGCCGGGCGTCCTCGCGCACCAGCTTCATGCCGTTGTAGTCGATCGGGTTGTGGCTGGCGGTGACCATGATGCCGCCGGCCACCCGGCGATGCGCGGTGTGGAAATAGACTTCCTCGGTGCCGCACAGGCCGATGTCGATCACGTCGCAGCCACCCTCGTTGAGGCCGCGACTCACCGCCTCGGCCAGCACCGGGCTGTCGAGGCGGATGTCGTAGCCGACCACGACGGCGCCGGCGCCGACCGTTTCGGCGAAGGCGCGGCCGATGCGCCAGGCGATGTCGGGATTGAGTTCGTCGGGAAGCCGGCCGCGGATGTCGTAGGCCTTGAAGCATTTCATGCGAGAGTCGCTCCTTGGTGTCGATCGGCAGGATTGTCGCCGGAAGCGGCGGCGCGCATCAGTGACGGCGCATATGGCGCAGGTGTCGCCACACGTACAGCGCGAGGCCGCCGAGGATCGCCACCCCGATCAGCGCGTCGAAGCGATGGAAATACACGCCCAGCGTGTCCCAGTGCTGGCCGAGCTTGAGCCCGATCCAGGCCAGCCCCCAGCACCAGATCAGCGAGCCGAGGAAGGTGTACGCGGTGAACCGCCACAACGGCATCCGCGCCACCCCGGCGGGAAACGCGATGAAGGTGCGCACCACCGGCAGCAGCCGGCCGATGAAGATGGTGATGTCGCCGTGGCGCTGGAACCAGCGGTCGGCCAGGTCCAGGTCATGGTGCGAGACCAGCACGTACCTGCCGTAGCGCTCCACCAGCGGCCGTCCGCCCCAGGCGCCCAGCGCATAAGCCAGCCAGGAGCCGACCACGCAGCCGACCGCGCCGGCCACCGCCACCAGCCACAGCACCAGCGTGCCGGTGGACACCAGGTAGCCGGAGAACGGCATGATGATCTCCGACGGCAGCGGAATGCAGGCGCTCTCGATCGCCATCAGCAGCACGATGCCCGCGTAGCGCCAGCTCGAAATCACGGCAATCACGAAGCCGGCGAGCAGGCCGATCAGTTTTTCCATCATTCCACCGTCACCGACTTGGCCAGATTGCGCGGCTGATCGACGTCGGTGCCGCGCAGCACGGCGACGTGGTAGGCCAGCAGTTGCAGCGGCACGGTGAATACCGCCGGTGCGATGAAGCTGCCACCGGATTCCACCCGCAGCATGGCGCCGTAGGTGGCCATGTCGTCCATGCCGGCGGCGCCGTCGGCGAACACGATCAGCCGCCCGCCGCGGGCGCGTACTTCCTGCAGGTTGGACTTGAGCTTGTCCAGCAGCGGGCCGTTCGGCGCCACCGCCACCACCGGCATCTCCTCGTCGACCAACGCCAGCGGGCCGTGCTTGAGTTCGCCGGCCGGATACGCCTCGGCGTGGATGTAGGAAATTTCCTTGAGCTTGAGCGAGCCTTCCAGCGCCACCGGATACTGCACGCCACGCCCCAGGAACAGCGCGTGCTGGTGATGGATGAATTCGCCGGCCAATGCGATGATCGCCGGCTCCAGCTGCAACGCATTCTCGAGCGCGCGCGGCAGATGCTGCAGCTCGGCGCACAACGCGGCGTAGCGCTGCGGATCGAGTCCGTTGCGGCGCGCCAGCTCCAGCGCCAGCAGCGCCAGCGCGGCAAGCTGGGTGGTGAACGCCTTGGTCGAAGCCACGCCGATCTCCGGGCCGGCGCGGGTCATCAGCTTCAGATCCGCCTCGCGCACCAGCGAGGACTCCGGCACGTTGCAGATCGCCAGCGTGCCCAGATAACCGCGACGGCGCGATTCGCGCAGGGCGGCCAGCGTGTCGGCGGTTTCGCCGGACTGCGAGATCGCCACGAACAGCGTGTCGACCGGCACCACCGCCTCGCGATAGCGGTATTCGCTGGCCACCTCGACGCTGACCGGCAGCCGCGCGAATTCCTCGATCCAGTATTTGGCGACCAGGCCGGCGTGATAACTGGTGCCGCAGGCGACGAGGTGCAAGCCGCGCGTGCGCTCGAGCATCGCCTCGCTGTCGCTGCCGAAGATGTTCGGCAGCACGCCATGCGGACCGATGCGCGACTCCAGCGTGTCGGCCACCGCACGCGGCTGCTCGAAGATCTCCTTCTGCATGTAGTGGCGGTATTCGCCGCGCTCGACCGCATCGGTGGACAATTCGCTCTCGTACACCGGGCGCTCGACCGGACGCCCATCGAGGGCGTAGACCTGCACGCTGTCGCGGCTGATCTCGACCACGTCGCCCTCGTCGAGGTAGATCATCCTGTTGGTGACCTGGATCAGTGCCTGCGCATCCGAACCGAGGAAGTTCTCGCCGATGCCTACCCCGACCAGCAGCGGTGCACCACGGCGCGCGCCGACCACCCTGCCGGGCTCGTCGCTGCTGATCACCGCGATCGCATAGGCGCCTTCCAGCTCGCGCACGGTGGCCAGCACCGCCTCGCGCAGATGCATGCCCTGACCGATGCGCTCGTCGATCAGCGCCGCCATCACCTCGGTATCGGTTTGCGAAGTGAAGACATGCCCGCGCGCCTGCAGCTCGGCACGCAGGCTGACATGATTCTCGATGATGCCGTTGTGCACGATGGCAACCCGGCCGGCCACATGCGGGTGCGCGTTGGCCTCGTTCGGCACGCCATGCGTGGCCCAGCGCGTATGCGCGATGCCGGTGCCGCCGGGAAACGGATCGGCAAGGTAGAGCGCTTCCATCTCGCGCACCTTGCCCTTGGCGCGCACGCGCCGGATGGTGCCGTTGTCCAGCACGGCCACGCCGGATGAATCATAGCCGCGGTATTCCAGCGCCTTGAGTCCCACGATCAGCAGCGCAGCGACGTCGCGCTGGGCAGCGGCGGCAACGATTCCACACATCGGCAGGCTTCCTTATC
>SCRF01000022.1 GCA_004322005.1 Rhodanobacter sp.
AGCCCTGCGGGTGCGCGAGGCGATGACCTCGATCGCCGCGCGTTACGGCATCCGCCTGGCGACCCTGGCTTACGCGTGGATCCTGCGTCATCCCTCCCGCCCGCACCCGATCACCGGCACCGGCCGCAGCGCGGGATTGCGCGAGGCTGTCAGCGCGCTCGACGTGCGATTGGACGCACAAGACTGGTACGCGATCTGGACGGCCAGCAAGGGGCATGCGGTGCCCTGAGCGAACGCCTCAGCGATTGCTCACCCCATGCGGCACGTGCCCGGTCGCCACGTGCTTGCGCGCGGACTCGACGTTGGCCGGCGAGTCGTCGAAGAAGATGTCGGCGCCGAACGCGTCGAGGAACGGGCCCTTGTCGCGGCCACCGAGGAACAGCGCCTCGTCGATGCGCACGCCCCACTTGCGCAGGGTGAGGATCACCCGCTTGTGCGCGGGCGCGGAACGCGCGGTGACCAGCGCGGTGCGGATCGGCGAGTCCTCGGCCGGGAACGCGGTCTGCAGCCGGTGCAGCGCGGTGAGGAAACCGCGGAACGGGCCCACCGACAGCGGCTCGGCGGCGTGCTCGGCCTCGCTGCGATGGAAGGCCTCGAGGCCTTCCTCGCGCGAGACGCGCTCACCTTCGTCGCCGAAGATCACCGCGTCGCCATCGAAGGCGATGCGCAATTGTTCGCTGGCACGCGGCGGTGCGGTGCTGGGCAGGATGGTGGCGGCGGCGACACCGGCCGCCAGCGCGCGACCGACGTCCTCGGCGTTGGCGGAAAGAAACAGGTCGGCCTTGAACGGCGCGATGTAGTCGGAGGTCGGCGCACCGCTGGTGAACGCGGCGCGGCTGATCTGCAGCCCGTAGTGCTGGATCGCGTTGAAGATGCGCAGGCCGGTGTCGCCGGAGTTGCGCGACAGCAAAATCACCTCGACCGGCGGCACGTCGCCGGCCAGCTTGTTCAGGCCCAGCAGTTTCTGCACCAGCGGAAACGCCACGCCGGGCTTGAGGATCTCGTTCTCGTGATCGATCTGGAAAGTGCGGTACGCATCCAACCCCTCCCGCTCGAACAGCGCATGGCTGTCGCCCAGGTCGAACAGCGCACGCGAGGAGATCGCCACCACCAGGCGGTTGTCGGTGGCAGCGGCGGGGTCATGGGCATCGGTGATGGGAGGAGTCATGCATACGGCGATGGCTGGGGACAAGAAGAATCTAGCAAAGCCGGGCGGAGATTGCCCGTAGGAGCGCACCCTGTGCGCTCCTACGGGGTGTCCTGCCTCATTCCGAAGCGAACTGCTCGTCGATGATGCGCTGTTCGAGGTTGTGCTCCGGATCGAACAGCAGTCGCACGCCCTGCCCGCCAGATTGCCGGATCGCCACCGTGCGCACGTCGCGCACTTCGTGGAAATCGGCGGTGGCGCTGACCGGGCGCTTGGCCGGATCGAGCACGCGCAGGATGACTTCGGTGCGGTGCGGCAGGATCGCGCCGCGCCAGCGGCGTGGACGGAACGGGCTGATCGGGGTCAGCGCCAGCACGTTCGCGTCCAGCGGCAGGATCGGGCCGTGGGCGGACGAGTTGTAGGCGGTGGAGCCGGCCGGGGTGGCCACCATGACGCCGTCGCAGATCAAGTTGGCCAGCTTTACCGTGTCGTTGAGCTGCACCTGCAGATGCGCCGCCTGGTTGCTCTGGCGCAACAGCGACACCTCGTTGAAAGCCAGCGCCGTGTACTCGTCGCCGGCCGCATCGGTCACCTGCATCTGCAGTGGAAACAGCGAGGCGACATGGGCGCGACCGATCCGTTCCGGCAGCGCGTTGAGCCGGTACTTGTTCATCAGGAACCCGACCTGGCCCAGCTTCATGCCGTAGACCGGCACGTCGAGAGCACGGTGGGCATGCAGGGTGCGCAGCATGAAACCGTCGCCGCCCAGCGCCACGATCAGCTCGGCCTGCTCCGGCGGCACGTCGCCATAGCGGTCGACCAGTGCGCGGTGCGCCTGCTGGGCGATGGCGGTGTCGCTGGCGACAAAAGCAAGGCGCATGGACATCATCGGCTGGAAGCTCGCTCGAGCTTACCGTAGGAGCGCACCCTGTGCGCGAATGCTTTTTGCGCGGACCCACCAAAAAGCATCGCGCACAGGGTGCGCTCCTACGGGGACCGATGGCGCAGCGGCCGCTCGCTCAGCTCACCGGCACCTGCGCCAGCTGGGCCAGACGGCGCACGGCTACCGAGGCGATCGGGTAATCCGCGTTCTGGGTGAGGATCTCGGCCAGCGTACTGCGGGTGTACTTCAGCGTGGGATCGTCGCGCTGCAGCCACGCCTGCACCGGCGAAACGTCCGTGCGGGCGCCTGCCACGGCGAGCACCTGCAGGGCCAGCGCCTGGTGCTGGTGGTTCAACTCGTCCAGCAGCGAACCGCGTGCCTGTGCGTGCCATTGCCCCTCCACCGGCAAGGCTTCGATCTGGCCGCGCAGCCATTCCAGGTCCAGTGCCTCGCCCAGTTCGAAGAACACGCTGGCGACGCGGCCGATCGGCTGCCCGCTTTGCTGCGCCACCTCGACGATGTCCAGCGCGGCGCGCAGCTCCGACAACCGCGCCAGAGGCAAGGCGAGCCCGGCCGGAAAACCGAGCCCTTCCCATTTCTCCCGGCTCGACTCGAAATCGCCCTTGCCGGTCAGCGTGAGCGCCGCCGGCAACGCCTCGCACAGCCTGGCGACCTGCGCCTGGTAGCGTGCCACGTTGGCGGCGATATCCAGCGTGCCGCCGGGAAGGTTCAGCAGCCAGCGGGTGACGTGCCGCAGCAATGCCCACAACTGCATGATCGCGTCGAACTGGGTGTCCTCGGCCACCTTGCTGTCGAGGGCCTCGATCTGCACCCACAGCTCGCGCGCCTGGAGAATCTCGCGCGCGGCGGTATACGCCTTGGCGATCGCGGCCGGGCCCTGGCCGGTATCCTCCTGCATGCGCATCATGAAGGTGGCGCCCATGCGGTTGATCGTCGAGTTGGTCACCGCAGTGGCGATGATCTCGCGCTTCAGCCGGTGCCGCTGCATGTGCTCGGCATACTTCGCGTGCAGCGGTTCGGGGAAGTAGCGCATCAGCTCCTTGGACAGGTACGGATCCTCCGGCACGTCCGAGTCGAGCAGTTGCTGGTATAGCTTGATCTTGTCGTACGACAGCAGCACCGCCAGCTCCGGCCGGGTCAGGCCCTGGTGGCGGGCCTTGCGCTCGGTCAGTTCGGCGTCGCTGGGCAGGTTTTCCACCTGGCGGTCGAGCAGGCCCTCGCTCTCCAGCGTGCTGATGAAATGGGCCATCGAGCCGAGCCGGCGCACCGACTGGTGCTCCATCAGGGTGATCGCCTGGTTCTGCCGGTAGTTGTCCCACAACACCAGCTGGCCAACCTCGTCGGTCATCACCGCCAGCTGCGCGTTGCGTGCCTCGGCGGTGAGTTCGCCGCGCTGCACCGCGTCGTCGAGCAGGATCTTGATGTTCACTTCGTGGTCGGAGGTGTCCACGCCGGCGGAGTTGTCGATGAAGTCGGTATTCAGCAGCACGCCGTGCTGGGCTGCCTCGATACGGCCTTTCTGGGTCATGCCCAGGTTGCCGCCTTCGCCGACCACCTTGCAGCGCAGCTCCGCACCGTTGACGCGCAAGGCGTTGTTGGCGCGATCGCCGACATCGGCATGCGTCTCGCTGGTGGCCTTCACATAGGTGCCGATGCCGCCGTTCCAGAGCAGATCCACCGGCGCGCGGAGGATCGCGCTGAGCAGTTCGCTCGGCGGCAACTGGGTCGCGTCGCCCTTGATGCCGAGCGCCGTGCGCGCTTCCGCCGAAAGCGGGATCGATTTCGCGCTGCGCGGCCAGATGCCGCCGCCGGCGGAGATCAGCGACCGGTCGTAATCGTCCCAGCTCGAACGCGGCAGCTTGAACAGCCGCTCGCGCTCGACGAACGAGCGCTCGGCATCCGGACTCGGATCCAGGAAGATGTGCCGGTGATCGAACGCGGCCAGCAGGTGGATATGCCGCGACAGCAGCATGCCGTTGCCGAACACGTCGCCGGACATGTCGCCGATGCCTACGCAGGTGAAGTCCTGCGACTGGCAGTCGCGGTTGAGCGCACGGAAATGGCGCTTGACCGATTCCCAGGCGCCCTTGGCGGTGATCCCCATGCCCTTGTGGTCGTAGCCGTTGGAACCGCCGGAGGCGAACGCGTCGCCCAGCCAGTAGCCGTGCTCGATCGAGATCGCATTGGCGATGTCGGAGAACGTGGCGGTGCCCTTGTCGGCGGCCACCACCAGGTACGGATCGTCCGCGTCGTGGCGCACCACGTCGTGCGGGTGCACCACCTTGCCCTCGACCAGGTTGTCGGTGATGTCGAGCAGGCCGTTGACGAACAGGCGGTAGCAGGCGATGCCCTCGGCCAGCTGCGCATCGCGGTCGCCGCCGGCGGGCGGGCGCTTGACGAAGAACCCGCCCTTGGAGCCGACCGGCACGATCACCGTGTTCTTCACCATCTGCGCCTTGACCAGGCCCAGCACCTCGGTGCGGAAATCCTCGCGGCGATCGGACCAGCGCAGGCCGCCGCGCGCCACCGCGCCGAAGCGCAAGTGGATGCCCTCGACCCGCGGCGCGCTGACGAAGATCTCGCGGTACGGCACCGGCTTGGGCAGGTCGGGCACCAGGTGCGAATCGAACTTGAAGCTGATGTAGTTGCGCCAGGCACCGTCCCACTGCTGGAAGAAACTGGTGCGCAGGGTGGCCTGGATCACCGCCTTGAAGCTGCGCAGGATGCGGTCCTCGTCGAGGCTGGAGACATTCTCCAGCAGCACGCCGATGGCGCCCTCGACGACCCGGATCTGCTCGGCCCGCGGCAGCGCCAGCGCCGCGCCGAGTCCGTCGATGAGTGCCGGCTGGGCCGCCTGCACCGATTGCGGGATCAGCGCCTGCATCTCGGCGACCAGGGTGGCCCGCGCGGCCTTGAGTTCTTCGGCACCGAGACTTTCCCGACGCGGATCGAACCTGGCCAGGAACAGCTCCACCAGCAGGCCGGCAATCACCGGATAGTGGTTCAGCGCATCCTCCATGTAGCTCTGCGAAAACGCCACGCCGGCCTGCAGCAGGTACTTGCAGTAGCCGCGCAGCACGGCGATCTGGCGCCAGTCGAGCTTGGCGCCCAGCACCAGCCGGTTGAAGCCGTCGTTCTCGGCGTTGCCGCGCCAGATCTGCTCGAAGGCATCCTCGAACAGCGAACCGACCTGCTCCACGCTGAAAGTCAGCGCGCCGACCGGCTGCACTTCGAAATCCTGGATGAACAATGGCGTATCTTCGCCACACAGTTCGCCGCCGCCGCACAGGTCATAGACATGCTCGGTAAGTACGCGCAGGCCGAGATTCTCCAGCTGCGGCAGCACTTCGGACAATGCGATGTCGCTGCCGCTGCGATAGATCTTGAAACGCAGCTGGTCCGGCTGCTGCGGTGGGCGATAGAACGACATCCGCACCGCATCGTTGCCCTGCAGCAGCGACAGCTGGTAGACGTCCTCGGCGGCCACTTCCGGCAACACTTCGTCGACGTAGCCGGCAGGCAGCGCCTTGCCGTAACGGTTCGCCAGCACCACGCCGTCCTGCTCGCCACGCGCCCGCGTCAACGCATCGCGCAGATCGTCGTGCCAGTTGCGCGCGATCGCCACCACGCCCTGTTCCAGCGCCGCGATGTCGTAGCCGGGGTGGTTGCCGATCCGTGGACGTATCACCACGTACAGGCGCGCCAGCACGTCGTCGCCCATCAGCACGGCCGAATCCAGATGCTCCCCCTGCAGCGCCTCGCGCAGCAGGCGCTCGATGCGCTCACGCACCGTGGTGTTGAAGCGCTCGCGCGGGATGAACACCAGGCAGGTGTAGAAGCGGCCGTAGCGGTCGGCGCGCATGAACAGCCGCGCGCGCGCGCGCTGGCGCAACCCGAGGATGCCGGTCGCCGTGGCGAACAGCTCGTCTTCGCTGCTCTGGAACAGCTCGTCGCGCGGCAGCGTCTCCAGGATGTGGCTCAACGACTTGCCGGAGTGCGAATCGCGCTTGAGGCCCGAACGCGACATCACCGCCTCGACCTTCTGCCGCACCAGCGGCACATCCTGCGGGCGGGCCATGTAGGCGTTGGAGGTGAACATGCCCAGAAAACGCTGTTCGGACACCGGCTTGCCGCCGGCGTCGAACTTGAGCACGCCGATGTAATCCATGTTGCCCGGGCGGTGCACGCGCGAACGCGCGTTGGTCTTGGTCAGGATGATCGCATCCATCGCACCGGATTGCGGCAGGCTGCTGGCTGCCAGGGTGCGCAATGAGCGCGGCGCAAGCAGGCGGTCGTTGCGATGCAGGATGCCCAGCCCGGATTCGGCGAACGAGCGCAGCACCTGCTCGCCGTCGGCATCGGTGACCTCGTATTCGCGGTAGCCGAAAAAGGTGAAGTTGTCGTCGGCCACCCAGCGCAGGAATTCGCTGGCTTCGCGCACGGACGCGGCGTCCAGCGGCTGCTTGCGCAGCGGCAGCTCGGCGGCAATCGCCAGCGCCTTCGCGTGCATTGCCGGCCAGTCGGTCACGGCGGCGCGCACGTCTTCCAGGGCGGATTCCACCTGTGCCTTCAACTGCTCCTGGCTGGCTTCGTCGGCAACGCGGTCGATCTCGAAATGCATGATCGATTCGGCGATGCCGCTCTCGTCGCCCAGGCGCTGCAAGCGTCCCGCATCGTCGCGCAGGACCTTGAACACCGGGTGGAGCACGGCCTGGATCTGCAAATTGGCCGAAGCGATCATGCTCACCGTGTCCACCAGGAACGGCATGTCGTCGGTGACCACCTGCAGCAGGCTGCGCCCGGCGTGTCCGGCCGGCGGGTTCAGCACGCGCACCAGCGCGTGACCGGGTTGGCGCTGCTGCATGTAATCGAGCAGGTCGGCGATCAACGCGGCCCATTGCCCGGGCGCATGCAACTCCACATCGCTGGAGGCGATGCGGGCAAAGAAGCCGTCGATAAAAAATTGCGCCTCATCGAGGCGCCAGGCAGGAAAACCGTCTTTTTTCAGTTGCTCGAACACTCGCGATGAGAGGGGGACATGGTCGGCTGCATGGATCGCATTCATGGCATCTGCTGGTCGGTGGAGACAAGGTGAGAATGACGCAGGTAAAAGCCCTGAAAGGATACGCTGGGCATCCGGGCGAATCCACCGCACGCCCCGCCATGGGCGAACACGAACCCGGGTAAACCGATGCGCATGTCATGCGTTTTGTCCACCACGCCGCAGCACTAGGTGGCGCACGGGCCAGTGCCCTGGCATGGTCGGTCTCCACAAAATGTGAACTGCACGGTATAGTCTCGCTTCCGGCATGCCGATTCCGCCGTTCCGGCATCGCCGCACACCGTTCCGCGACGCACCAGCCAACCAATGACACACGACAGCTGCATGGTGATGCGGTAAATATCATGCCTTGCCCCGCCCCGTCGCCCCGCGCCTCCTCCCCGATCCGGCCAGTTCATGGAGCCCTGCATGTTGCCCTCGTTTCTGCGTATTCCCTTGCTGTGCCTTGGCTTGCTGGCGCTGGTCGCCTGTGGCGGCAAAGGCCGGGAACAAGGGCCGGCGCAGATGCCGCCGCCGGAAGTCGGCGTAATCAGCGTGCAGCCGCAAAACACCCCGCTCACCAGGGAACAGGTCGGCCGGTTGTCGCCGTACCGCAGCGCCGACGTGCGCGCCCGCGTCCCCGGCGTGCTGCTCAAACGCGATTATGACGAAGGCACCGACGTCAACAAGGGTCAGTTGCTGTTCCAGATCGACCCGGCGCCGCTGAAGGCGGCGCTGGATGCCAGCCTCGCCGCGCTGAGCCAGGCCCAGGCCACCTACGCCAACAACGAAGTGACTGCCCGGCGGGCGCGCAAACTGGCGCCCAAGGGCTACATCTCCCAGGCCGGGCTGGACAATGCACAGGCCGCCGAACGCACCGCTGCGGCCGCGGTGCAGGTGGCACGCGCCAACGTGCAGACGGCCCGCATCAACCTGGGCTATGCCAGCGTAAGATCGCCGATCGCCGGCCGCGCCGGCCAGCAGCAAGTCACCGAAGGTGCCCTGGTCGGCAACGGGACGGATACCTTGCTCACCACCGTGGAGCAGATCGACCCGCTGTACGTGAACTTCACCATGAGCGTGTCGGCACTGGAACAGCTGCGGCGCGCCCAGAGCCACGGCAACGTCACCCTGGCCGCACCGGACAAGGCCAGTGTGCAGGTCAGCCTGCCCGACGGCAGCGCCTACGCAGAGCCCGGCGTACTGGATTTCTCCGATACGTCGGTCAACCCGGCCACCGGCTCGGTCAATCTGCGGGCAAGGATCCCCAACCCGAAGCATCAACTGCTGCCGGGCATGTACGTGACCCTGCGAGTCGACCTGGGCCAGCAGCACGGCGTGTTCCTGATCCCGCAGCCGGCACTGCTGCGGGACACCAGCGGCGCCTACGTGATGACCGTCGGCAAGGACGGCAAGGTCGTGCGCAAGGATGTCACCCTGGGCGACATGCAAGGCAGCGACTGGGTAATCACCGCCGGCCTTGCGGCCGGTGACCAGGTGGTGGTATCGGGCGTGCAGCAGGTCAAGGCCGGCGCCCCGGCCAAGGCCACTCCATGGCATCCGGACCGAACCGGCGCGCCCTCCGCAGCCACCGCTCCGGGCGCCGCCCCGAACGGCAAGTAACGGAGCGAAGAGCATGCCGAGTTTCTTCATCGACCGCCCGATCTTCGCCTGGGTGGTGGCCATCCTGATTTCCCTGGGTGGCGTGCTGGCGATCCTGAACCTGGGCGTGGAATCGTACCCGTCGATCGCCCCGCCGCAGGTCACCGTGCACGCCAGCTTTCCGGGCGCCAGCGCGGACACGACCGAAAAATCGGTGACCCAGGTGATCGAGCAGCAGCTCACCGGCATCGACCACCTGCTGTATTTCAGTTCATCCTCCAGCAACAGCGGCAGTGCCAACATCACGCTGACGTTCGAGAGCGGCACCAATCCGGACATCGCCCAGGTGCAGGTGCAGAACAAGGTGGCGCTGGCCACGCCGCGGCTGCCCTCGGAGGTGGTCCAGCAGGGCGTGGTGGTGGCCAAGTCCAACTCGGATTTCCTGATGGTGGTGGCGCTGCGCTCGAACAATCCGTCGATCGTCCGCAACCACCTCAGCGACATCATCGCCTCGCAGGTCATCGACCAGATCGCGCGCCTGCCGGGTGTCGGCGACACCCGGCTGTTCGGTTCCGAATACGCGATGCGCATCTGGCTGAACCCGGACAAGCTGCATGGCTACGGCCTGTCCTCGACCCAGGTGCTCGATGCGATCCGCGCGCAGAATGTGCAGTTCGCCGCCGGCTCGATCGGTGCCGACCCGGCCCCGGCCGGCCAGGGGTTCACCGCCAGCGTCACCGCCGAGGGCCGCTTCACCACGCCGGAACAGTTCAAGGGGATCATCCTGCGCGCGAATCGCGACGGCACCACGGTGACCCTGGGGGACGTCGCCAGGGTCAGCTTCGGCCCGGCCAGTTACGGTTTCAACACACGCTACAACGGCACCCCGGTCGCCGCCTTCGCGATCCAGCTGCTGCCGGGCGCGAACGCGCTGGACGTCGCCACCGCGGTACGCAGCAAGATGGACGAGCTGTCCGCGAGTTTCCCGCAGGGCGTCAGCTGGTTCAGCCCCTACGACACCACCCGCTTCGTGAAGATATCGATCAACGAGGTGGTGCATACCCTGATCGAGGCGATCGTGCTGGTGTTCCTGGTGATGCTGCTGTTCCTGCAGAACATCCGCGCCACCATCATCCCCACCCTGGTGATCCCGGTCGCCCTGCTCGGCACCTTCATCGGCATGCTGGTGCTTGGCTTCAGCATCAACCAGCTGACCCTGTTCGGCATGGTGCTGGCGATCGGCATCGTGGTCGACGACGCGATCGTGGTGATCGAGAACGTCGAGCGCATCATGACCGAGGAAGGCCTGTCGCCGAAGGAGGCGACGCGCAAGGCGATGAGCCAGATCACCGGCGCGGTGGTGGCGATCACCGTGGTGCTGACGGCGGTGTTCGTGCCTTCGGCACTGCAACCGGGTGCCACCGGCATCATCTACAAGCAGTTCGCGCTGACCATTGCAGTCTCGATGGGTTTCTCCGCGTTCCTCGCGCTGTCGTTCACGCCGGCCCTGTGCGCGAGCTTCCTGCAGCCGGAACACGAGCATCCGAAGAATTTCATCTACCGCGGCTTCAACCGGATCTTCACCCGGGCCAGCCAAAGCTACGTGGGACATGTCGGCCACGCGGTGCGGCACGCGCCGCGCTGGATGTTCGTGTTCGTGCTGGTGACCGCATTGGGCGGCTTCCTGTTCAGCCGCCTGCCCGGCAGTTTCCTGCCCGAGGAGGACCAGGGTTATGCGCTGGCCATCGTGCAGCTCCCGCCGGGGGCCACCATGCAGCGTACCGACAAGGTGATGGATCAGCTGCGCAGGATCATCCGCAAGGACCCTGCCGTGAAAGGCGTGATGCAGATCACCGGCTTCAGTTTCGTCGGAGCCGGCGAAAACGTCGGCATGGTGTTCGTGCGGCTGAAGGACTGGGCGAAACGCAAAGTCACGGCGGAGCAATTCATCCAGAACGCCAACCGTGCCGTCCAGCAGGTGCGCGATGCGCGGGTGTTCGTGGTCAACCTGCCCACGGTGCGGGGACTGGGTCAGTTCGGCGGCTTCGACATGTACCTGCAGGACCGCAGCGGGGCCGGCCGCAAGGCACTGACCCGCGCACGCAACCTATTGCTGGGCAAGGCCGCGCAGGACTCCACCCTGGTCGGCGTCCGGCCGAACATGCTGGAAGATGCGCCACAGCTGCAACTCGACGTGGATCGCGTGCAGGCCCAGTCGATGGGCCTGTCGGTTGGCGACATCTATACCGCGGTGCAGCTGATGCTGGCCCCGGTCTACGTCGATGACTTCACCTACAACGGCCGGGTCAAGCGCGTGTTCGTGGAGGCCGACACGGCCTATCGCAAAGGCCCGGACGCACTGCAGCACATCTACTCTCCCAGCAGTACGCAAACCGGCAGCGACGGCACGCCGGCCATGATCCCGCTGGCCAGCGTGATCAAGGACAAGTGGATCAATTCTTCGCCGGCGCTGACCCGCTACAACGGTTACTCCGCGGTGGAAATCGTCGGATCGCCGGCACCGGGCCATGCCTCCGGCGAGGCGATGAAAACGATGGAGCAGATCGTCAACAACGACCTGCCCAAGGGTTTCGGCTTCGACTGGACCGGCCAGTCGTACCAGGAAATCCTCTCCGGCAATGCCGCCACGCTGCTGATGGTGCTGTCGATCCTGATCGTGTTCCTGGCCCTGGCCGCGCTGTACGAAAGCTGGTCGATTCCGGTCTCCGTGATGCTGGTGGTGCCGCTGGGCATGCTCGGCGCAGTGGTGTTCGCCCTGCTGCGCGGACTGCCCGACGACATCTATTTCAAGATCGGCCTGATCACCGTCATCGGCCTGGCCGCGAAAAACGCGATCCTGATCGTGGAGTTCGCGGTGGAACATCAGCAACGCGGCATGACCTTGCGCGAAAGCGTGATCGAGGCGGCGCGCATTCGACTGCGGCCGATCCTGATGACCTCGCTGGCCTTCATCCTGGGCGTGTTCCCGCTGTTCATTTCCACCGGCGCCGGCGCCAACGCGCGCCACGCGATCGGCACCGGCGTGATCGGCGGCATGCTGTTTGCCACCTTCTTCGGCGTGCTGCTGATCCCGGTGTTCTACGTGGTGGTCCGTCGACTGCTGGGCGACCAGCTGGACGGCGACACACCACCGGCGGTACGGACCCGCGACGGCATGCAGTCGTTCGATTCGGATCCGCAGCGGGGAGCTTGATGCGGCATCATGGCATGTGTAGGAGCCCGCTTGCGGGCGATAGCTCTTGAGGTAGGTTGCAAGAGCATCGCCCGCGAGCGGGCTCCTACGAGCGTCGCGGGTTCAGCGCAGGCCGGTTTCGGCGCGCGCGATGACCAGCCGCTGGATCTCGCTGGTGCCTTCGTAGATCTCGGTGATCTTGGCGTCGCGGAAATAGCGCTCCAGCGGCATTTCCTTCGAGTAGCCCATGCCGCCGTGGATCTGCACCGCCTGATGGGTGATCCACATCGCAGCCTCCGACGCGGTGAGTTTGGCCACCGCCGCCTCGGTGCCGAAACGCCCGCCGCGCGTCTCGGCTTCGCCCTTCAGCCAGGCGGCGCGCAAGGTCAGCAGGGTCGCCGCGTCCAGCTTGCACTTCATGTCGGCGACCTTCGACTGCGTCATCTGGAACGTGCCGATCGGGTGGCCGAACGCCTTGCGGTCGCGCACCCACCGCAGGGTGGCCTCGTAGGCGGCGCGCGCAATGCCCACCGCCTGCGACGCAATGCCGATCCGGCCGGCATCGAGCACGCCCATCGCGATCGAGAACCCCTTGCCTTCCGGGCCGAGCAGGTTTTCCTTCGGACAAACGTAGTCGACGAATTCGATCTCGCAGGTGGCCGAGGCGCGGATGCCGAGCTTCGGCTCGACCTTGCCGGTATGGAAACCCGGCAGTGTGGTATCGATGATGAAGGCCGACACGCCTTTCGCGCCGATGCCCGGGGTGGAGATGGCGAACAGCACGATGTAACGTGCCACCGGGCCGGAAGTGATCCAGCTCTTCTTGCCGTTGATCACCCAGTCGCCGTTCGCGTTCCGGTCGGCGCGGGTATGCATCGCCGAGGCATCGGAACCCGAATGCGGCTCGGTCAGCGCGTAGGCGCCGATTGCCTCGCCCTGCGCCACGGCGCGCACATACCGCTGCTTCTGTTGCTCGTCGCCGTGTTTGAGGATCGCATTGCAGAACAGCGAGTTGTTCACCGACATCACGGTCGCGGTGGCCGCGTCGGCTGCGGCGATCTCGATCATCGCCAGCACGTAGGCGATCGGATCCATGCCCGCGCCGCCGTACTCGTGCGGCACTTCGATGCCCATCAGGCCGAGCTGGCCCATCTCGCGGATATTCTCCAGCGGAAACTCGCCCTTTGCGTCCAGCTCGGCCGCCACCGGCGCAATCCGCTTCGAGGCAAAGTCACGGGCGATCGACTGGATCGACAACTGGTCTTCGGTAAAACGGAAATCCATGCATTACTCCCGGACACCGCATGCGGCGGCTGATCAAGACAGATATGGAATCGAGCCGCTCATTCTAACGGCCGCCGCTCCCCCCCGGTAGGAGCGCACCCTGTGCGCGAAAAGCTCTTGTTCCCGGCACGGCCCGGCAAAGAGCTTTCGCGCACAGGGTGCGCTTCTACGGCTTGACGGTTTGGCCTGGGGCGCCTAGCCTTGTCATCTTTATATCGCGATACAAGGATGCCTGATGGATCTGGCCGCCGCTTCCAGCGTGCTCCGATTGCTGGCCGACCCCACCCGGGTGCGGTTGCTGGCCCTGCTCGAACACGAAGAACTCACCGTGGCCGAACTGGCTGCCGTGCTGCATCTGGCGCAACCGCGTGTATCCACCCACCTGGCCAAGCTGAAAGAGGCCGGGCTGGTGCGGGATCGGCGTGCTGGCGTGTCGGCCTATTACCGCGCCAACAACGAGGGCGATGAAACGCAGCGCCATCTGATCCGCTCGTTGCGCGAGAGCATCGACGACGCCTTGCTGCGCGAGGACAGCGCGCGCCTGCCCGGCGTACTCGCCAATCGCGCCCGCGAGGAGGGCTGGGCCGATACCGTCGCCGGCGACATGGAACGCCACTACTCGCCCGGACGCACCTGGGAGACCCTGGCGCGTTCGCTGCTGCAATTGCTGGCCACCGGCGACGTGCTGGACATCGCCTCCGGTGACGGCATCACCGCCGAACTGCTGGCGCCGCACGCGCACGCGATCGTCTGTGTCGACAGCAGCGAACGGGTGGTCGAGGCCGCCACCAGGCGCCTGCGGTCATTCGCCAACGTGCAGGTGCGCCAGGGCGACATGCATGCGCTGGATCTGGGCGAGCAACGCTTCGACCTGGTGCTGATGCTGCACGCGCTGACCTATGCCGAACATCCGGCCCGGGCCGTGACCGAGGCCGCACGGCTGCTGCGCCCCGGCGGCCGGCTGCTCGCGGTGACGCTGGGCCAGCACGACCACCGCGCTGCCGTCGAACCGTTCGACCATCGCAACCTCGGCTTCCGCAGCGAGCAGCTCGACGGCTTCGCCCGCGCCGCCGGCCTGGACGTGCTCAGTTGCAACCGGCTCAGCCGCGAACGCAAGGCACCGCATTTCGAAGTGATCAGCCTGCTGGCACGCAAGCCGCGCTGAACACCTTGGCTCCCGCAAGGAGAGTTGCCCGAACGTGAGGAAATTCCCGTGAGTACCCTGCCCTGGCTCCACCCCGAACGCGTCGCCCTGCTGGAGCAGGCGCTGCGCCGGCGCATCCTGATTCTCGACGGCGGCATGGGCACCATGCTGCAGGCGCACGAGCTGGATGAGCACGGCTTTCGCGGCGAGCGCTTCGAACACGGCCACGACGGCCATGCTCATGCGCATCATGCCCATGACCATCATGCCCATGACCATCCGGGCGCCTGCGACCTGAAGGGCAACAACGACCTGCTGACCCTGACCCGGCCCGAGATCATCCGCGGCGTGCACGACGCCTACCTCGGCGCCGGCGCCGACCTGGTCGAGACCAACACCTTCAACTCCACCCGCATCAGCCAGGCCGATTACGGACTGCAGCACCTGGCGCACGAGCTGAATCTCGAAGGCGCCCAGCTGGCGCGCGCCGCCTGCGATGCGATGAGCGCGAAGACGCCACACCAGCCCCGCTTCGTGATCGGCGTGCTCGGCCCGACCAGCCGCACCGCCTCGCTGTCGCCGGACGTCAACGATCCGGGTTTCCGCAACGTCACCTTCGCGGAGCTGGTCGAGAACTACACCGAATCGGCCAGCGGGCTGATCGACGGCGGCATCGATGTGATCATGGTCGAGACGATCTTCGATACCTTGAACGCCAAGGCCGCGCTGTTCGCGCTGAGCGAACTGTTCCACCAGCGCGGTGCGCGGGTGCCCATCATGATCTCCGGCACCATCACCGACCGCTCCGGCCGCACCCTGTCCGGGCAGACCGCCGAGGCGTTCTATTACTCGGTGCGTCATGCGCGGCCACTGTCGGTGGGCTTCAACTGTGCGCTCGGCGCCGAGGACCTGCGCCCGCACATCCAGACCCTGGCCGGCATCGCCGAGTGCTACGTCAGCACCCATCCCAACGCCGGGCTGCCGAACGCATTCGGCGAATACGACGAAACCCCCGAGCACATGGCCGGCATCATCGGCGGCTTCGCCCGCGACGGCCTGCTGAACCTGGTCGGCGGCTGCTGCGGCACCACGCCCGCGCACATCAAGGCGATCGCCGAGGCGGTGCGCGACTGCGCGCCGCGCACGTTGCCGGTGCGCGATGCGGAGGCCGCATGAAGCGGACCCGTGGTGAGCCACTCCCTCTCCCCTGCGGGGAGAGGGCTGGGGAGAGGGCTGGGGTGAGGGGCCACGCTGGCGATGAAGTCTCGTCGAAGCGCGCTTCGATGAACCATCCCGCGAGCACCCGCCCCTCACCTCAATCCTCTCCCCCAAGCGAAACAAGAGCAGGGGGAGAGGAGGCAAAAGCATGAACACCACCCGCCATACCCGCCTGTCCGGCCTCGAACCGCTGGTGATCACCCCGGACCTGCTGTTCATCAACGTGGGCGAGCGCACCAACGTCACCGGCTCGGCGCAGTTCAAGAAGCTGATCAAGGAAGAGCGCTACGACGAGGCGGTCGAGGTCGCCCGCCAGCAGGTCGCCAACGGCGCGCAGATCATCGACATCAACATGGACGAGGGCCTGATCGATTCCGAGGCGGCGATGACCCGCTTCGTCAACCTGATCTCCTCCGAGCCGGATATCGCCCGCGTGCCGTTCATGATCGACTCGTCCAAGTGGAGCGTGATCGAGGCCGGCCTGCGCTGCCTGCAGGGCAAGGGCATCGTCAACTCGATCTCGATGAAGGAGGGCGAGGAACAGTTCCTCGAACACGCGCGCAAGGTGCAGCAGTACGGCGCCGCCGCCGTCGTGATGGCGTTCGACGAACAAGGCCAGGCGGATACCTGCGAGCGCAAGGTGGCAATCTGCGCGCGCGCGTATGAACTGCTGACCCGCGAACTCGATTTCCTGCCCGAAGACATCATCTTCGATCCGAACATCTTCGCGATCGCCACCGGCATCGAGGAACACAACAACTACGCGGTGGACTTCATCGAGGCCACCCGCGAGCTGAAAAGGCGTTTCCCCGATTGCCACGTCTCCGGCGGCGTTTCCAACGTGTCGTTCTCGTTCCGCGGCAACAACGTCGTGCGCGAGGCGATCCACTCGGTGTTCCTGTTCCACGCGATCAAGGCCGGCATGGACATGGGCATCGTCAACGCCGGCGCGCTGACGATCATGGACGACATCGACCCGCCGCTGCGTGAGCGCGTCGAGGACGTGGTGCTGAACCGTCGCGACGACGCCACCGAACGCCTGCTGGAGATCGCCGACAACTACAAGGGCAAACGCGGCGAAGCCGTGGTCGAGACGCTGGCCTGGCGCGAGAAGCCGGTGCGCGAGCGGATCAGCCACGCGCTGGTGCACGGCATCGACCAGTACGTGGTCGAGGACACCGAGGAAGCCCGCCAGCTCTCCACGCGCCCGCTCGACGTGATCGAAGGCCCGCTGATGGATGGCATGAACGTGGTCGGCGACCTGTTCGGCGCGGGCAAGATGTTCCTGCCGCAGGTGGTGAAATCCGCCCGCGTGATGAAAAAGGCGGTCGCCTACCTGCTGCCGTACATCGAGGCGGAAAAGCTGCGCACCGGCGAGACCAGCAAGAACAACGGCAAGATCGTGATCGCCACGGTCAAGGGCGACGTGCACGACATCGGCAAGAACATCGTCGGCGTGGTGCTCCGCTGCAACAACTTCGAGGTGATCGACCTGGGCGTGATGGTGCCGGTGCAGAAGATCCTGGAAACCGCGATTGCCGAGAACGCCGACATCATCGGCCTGTCCGGCCTGATCACGCCGTCGCTGGAGGAAATGAGCCAGGTCGCGCGCGAGATGCAGCGGCGCGATTTCCGCATTCCGCTGATGATCGGCGGCGCCACCACCTCGCGCGCGCACACCGCGCTGAAGATCGAGCCGCACTACAAGGCCGGCACGGTGTGGGTGAAAGACGCCTCGCGCGCGGTCGGCGTGGCGCAGTCGCTGGTCAGCAAGGATCTGGTCGAGGACTTCCTGGCCAGGGTGCGCGCCGACTATGCCGACGTGCGCGAACGCCATCGCAACCGCGGCCCCGGCAGGCAGCTGGTATCGCTGGAAAAGGCCCGCGCGCAGCGCTTCCGCTGCGACTGGGCCGCGTACGAGCCGCCGCAGCCGAACCGGCCCGGCATCACCGTGTTCGACGATTACGATCTGGCCACGCTCCGCCGCTACATCGACTGGACGCCGTTCTTCCAGGCGTGGGAACTGGCCGGCCACTACCCGGCCATCCTCACCGACGCCGTGGTCGGCAAGCAGGCCAGCGAGCTGTTTCGCGATGCGCAGGCGATGCTGGACACGATCGTCGCCGAGAAATGGCTGACCGCCCGCGCCGTGATCGGCCTGTGGCCGGCCGCGAACATCGGCGACGACGTGGAGGTCTACGCCCTCGAACTCCCCTCTCCCTCCGGGAGAGAGGTTGGGGGCGAGGGTACGGCCGGAGCGCATGCTTCCAGCACGCCCGAACCCTCATCCACCCTTCGGGCACCTTCTCCCGGGGGGAGAAGGGAAAAGCTCGCCACGCTGCACAGCCTGCGCCAGCAGGTCGACAAGCCGATCGAGCGCCCCGACTTCTGCCTGGCCGACTTCATCGCGCCGAAGGAGTTCGGCAAGCCCGACTGGATCGGCGGCTTCGCGGTCACCGCCGGCCTCGGCATCGAGCCGCATCTGGCACGCTTCGAGGCCGACCATGACGACTACTCCGCGATCACCCTCAAGGCACTGGCCGATCGTCTCGCCGAAGCATTTGCCGAGCATCTGCACGAACGCGTGCGGCGCGAGTTCTGGGGTTTCGCGCCGGACGAATCGCTCGACAACGAGCAGCTCGTCGCCGAGAAATACCGCGGCATCCGCCCCGCTCCCGGCTACCCGGCCTGCCCCGACCATACCGAGAAAACCACCCTGTTCGCCTTGCTCGACGTCACCAGGAACACCGGCATCGAACTGACCGAAGGCTTCGCGATGTACCCCACCGCCGCCGTCTCCGGCTGGTACTACTCGCACCCCGACAGCCAGTACTTCGTGGTCGGCCGGATCGGCAAGGAGCAGGTCGAGGATTACGCCGCACGCAAGGGCTGGAGCCGCGAGGAAGCCGAGCGATGGCTGGCGCCCAACCTCGATTACGACCCCGACTGACCGCGTTCAGACCTGAGTACATACAAACAAAGTTCGTCATTCCCGCGAAAGCGGGAATCCAGTGCCTCCAAGCGCTTGGAGGCCATGGGAGGCAGTGGATTCCCGCTTTCGCGGGAATGGCGATTCACCTCTGAATAAGTGCCATTCCCTTCAGACCTCGCTCTCGACCACCACCCTGCGGCGCTTCACGTCGCGCATGTGCACGATCAGGTTGTAGACCGAGACGAAGACCGGGAAGAAGTTCTGGAGAATGCCGACCGAATCGTTCTTGCCGATGATGAAATACGCCAGCAACAGCGCACTGCCGCACACCGACAGCCACCAGAACGCCAGCGGCATCACCACCCGCTTGAGCTTGCGGGTGTAGTACATCTGCACGAACCAGCGGCTGGTGAACAACAGCGAGCCCGTCAAACCAACCGCTTTCCATGGCGTCAGCTCGAATCCGTGCAGGGCGGCAAGAATGTGGTTGAGTTCGTGCTGCAGAAAATCCATCGCGGTAACCTCGTGCAATCCAGCACACAAGTCTAGCAAGCCGCGCGCACCACCCCCAGCTTCGCGACCACTCAGCCGCCAGTCCGGCAACATTGACCCGGACGCCGACACCCCGTATATTTGCGCGCTCCCGGCGGGCGGTTAGCTCAGCGGTAGAGCACTGCCTTCACACGGCAGGTGTCGCAGGTTCGATCCCTGCACCGCCCACCAACGATCCAGAAACCGACCCATCCGGTCGGTTTCGTCGTTCGGGTGCCATGAAAAGCGCAGCGTGCGTGTAGCAACGGGCACTTCACTCGGCAGGTGTCACAAGTTCGATCCTTGTACCGCCCACCACTGATTTCAACGACTTAGGCTACCTTCACAGGTGGCCATTTTCGTCGTACGGGTGCCGGTACGGAGTTGAGTTTGTTTTCGCGCGGCTCGCCTCGACCACCAACGGCCCGACAGACTGCCAGGCACGACGTTGAACGTGTCAGGCAGCCATGGCCTTCAAGGCGCGTTTCAGTTCGCGCCGCAGCGTCGCCAGCGTGACCGGCGCGGCATCGGCGTTGATCGCCGCACGCAACGCCTCATTGATCGCGGTCTGATAGCCACGCCCCTCCTTCTCCGCACGCGTGCGGAACGCGTCCAGCACGTCATCGTCAAGCATGATCGTGATGCGGGTCTTGTTCGGCGATGCGATGACCGCGCCGCGCTTGGCCTTGCTGAAATCGTATTCACTGCGCATAGATGTTCGTCTCCTGTCTGCTTGCCTTTTATGCATGTTATATGCATTCCTTGCAAGGGAGTCGGTATTACTGGGCCCTTCGTCGTTTCAGGCGGCGTCCGGGACAGTCCGATGGCCACGGTGCTCCTCGGCATTCACGCACTGGATCAGTTCGGCGATGTAGGCCTCGCGTGCCCGGCGATAAACCGGATCCCGCGGACCGCCCATGGACGCCGCATGCATCCGGGCATGGCTTTCGATCAGGGCCGCCGACGCCGGGTTGCCGTGATGCAGGTAGGCACTGGGAGCGTCGTTCGCCTCGGCATGCCGCCGCCAGAAAACCGGATCGCCGGGCAGGGCGTCCAAGCGCTCCTCCCACAGCAGGGTTGCCGCCAGGGTACCCAGCGCGGTCACCGGCTGCGTCACATCCCACTTCGAATCGAAACTGGCCAGCCAGCCGCGCAGTGCCGATGCCGGCATCGGATGCGCAAATGCGTAGCCCTGTCCCAGGTCCGCGCCAAGGATCTGCGCGGCCTCGATCAAGCCGGGCGTCTCCAGCCCCTCCACCACAACCTCCAGATCCAGATCGTGCCCCAGACGAACCAGCTGGCGGATGAAGCGCAGGGTGCGCAGCGCTTCGTCGGCGACCTGCAGGACGATCGTCTGATCGATCTTGACCCGATCGAACGGCCACTGGCGAAGCCGGATCAGCGAGCTGTAGCCGGCGCCCAGATCGTCCTCGACCAGCCGCACGCCCAGCGCCTTGAGCGCCTGCATGCCGTTCTCCCCGGTAGGCATGGAATGCTCCGTGCCGATCGGCGACTCCAGAATCTCGAGCAGCAGGGCACCCGGCGGGCAATGGCTGGTCGCCAGCACGGCTGCCGCGATCCCGGCGTAGCGTGGGTCGGTCAAGGCCGCGGCGGACGCATTGACCGACATGTCCAGCGTGCAGCCTGCCTGGGCCAGCATCTGGCGGCATGCCGCGGCCTGCGTGAGTCCTTCGCGGAACAGCACGATCAGGTCATCCTCGCTCAACGCCGGCAGAAACCGGCCTGGCAGCAGCAGGCTGCCATCCATGTCACGCAGGCGCGCCAGCGCCTCCAGCTCGGCAACGCGGCCATCGGCGAGCCTGACCACCGGCTGATAATGCATCTCGACCGCCGAGGTGGCGATCATCGCGCGCCAGCGCTCGCGCACGAAGAACGGCAGCAGTTCGGTTCCCCGCCGCGGCGGTGCAATGCGCGCCAGCGCCAGATCCAGCACCGCCTTGATCTGCTCGACGAACGCCTGCTGATCCTCGCTTTGAAATCCTCCCGCATAGCGGCTGTAGAGACTGAGCACCACGGCAGGCGTACGCGGCAACGGGCACAACGGGATGGCGGTGGCGGAAACGACCCCCAACCGCATGGCCACATCGCGCCAGCCCACCATCGCCGGATCGCTGCCGAAGTGCGCGCAACGCTGGATCGTCGCGGTGCGCCACGCCCGGCCACTCGGACCGCCGCCCTCCGGACTCTCCGCACTGACGCCTATCGGCGCGGTTTCGCCGATTTCCATCGCCCGCAGGTAATCCGCGAAGGCCTTGCCGGCGACCGCCTCGTAGGTGAAACGGCCCGACGTTTCGGGACGGCCCACCGCGCAGGCCATGATCTCGTCATGCGACGCCAGGATATCGACCACGCCCTGGATCAACGCCAGATAGCCTTCCGCCGCCCAGGCCAGCGCATTGAGCCGGGCCAGCAGTGCGACGCGATGGCGCTGCAGTTCGCGCATGCTCTCGAGCTGCCATTGCCGCTCCAGCGCAAGGCGCTGCAGCACGATGCTCAACGGTCGCCGGTCGCGATGCGCATCGGAAGCCAGCACCACGCCGAACAGATCGCGCAGCCGCTCGATCCCCTCCAGCAGCCATACCTCTTCCACTCCGCACGCCGCATAGAAAAACCCGGACTGGGTGGCACGGGCACGATGGGTGTCCAGGTCGAGCTCGGGGCTCAGCAGCAGCCGCAGGTGCCACGACAGGCGGCGCTTGATCGCAACCACGTCGTCGGCAGTCAGCGCGCCGAGAAGTTTCGCGGCGCCTTCATGGGTCATGAGATCGACATAGTAGCCTTCCACCAGGCTCGGCAGCTGGCTTTCCAGCGCCCTGCACCAGGGCCCGAGCAGCCCCGCGGCCGACTCGCCATACGGCGGATGTTCGTGCACGCCATGCGCATCCTTGGACTCCACCGCATCGCCCGACGACGACGGCAACGACCACCAGCGGGTGCGCTGCCGCTTTTGCGCCTTGACCTGGTACATCGCCTGATCGGCGCGCCGGAGCAACTGCTCGCCGCTTGCCTGTGCATGGATCGGAAACAACGCCACGCCCAGGCTTGCCGAGATCTGGAATTTCGCTTCGTCGATTTCCAGCGGCAGCCGCAATCCCTGCCAGACGCGCGCCAGCAGTACGTCCAGGTCTTCCGTGGACTCGAGATCCTCCAGCACCAGCACGAATTCGTCGCCGCCCAGACGGGCCACGTAGTCGTCCGAACGCAGCGCATCGCGCAAGCGTGCCGCGACCTGCACCAGGATGCGATCGCCCGCGGCATGGCCATAGCGATCGTTGATCGGCTTGAGGTCATCCAGATCCAGCATGCCGACGGCGATCAGGCGCTGGTGTCGCTGCGCCCTGGCGAGGGCACCTTCGAGGTGATTGTCCAGCGCACGGCGATTGGGCAGGTTGGTCAGCGCATCATGCAAGGCAAGGTGGGTCTGGCGCTCCTGCTCCTGGAGCAGGGCGTGGCGGTCGCTGTGCTGCCTCAGGGCGAGACCGGCGGCATCCGCGATCTCGTCCAGCAGCCTGCACATTTCCGCGTCGAAAGCATCGGCTTCGGCGGTAACGACCACGAACACGGCAGCCGGTGCGCGCGTCGACACGGTTGCGCCGGGCAACGATGAAAAAACCGGCCAGCAGCCGATCGCCCCCATCTGCGCCAGTGGTTCCGTGCGCCATGCGCCGGACATCTCCGGATGCGCCGCCGGGTGACTGCGGATGACCGGTGTTCCCTGCATGAAGCACAGCGTGGGCGCGGGAATCGACGGCCCGTCGCTGTGCAGCGGGGGGTCGGGCAACGTGCCCATGGCTTCGACCATGATGCCGACCAGGGCGACGCGGCGCAGTCGCTCGCCATCGACGGCAAACACATCGACGGCAGCCGCGCCGGCCACGTCCACCAGCGCCTGGGCCAGCGTGCGGCAAACCGCCTCGGGGTCGGGCTGCTCCAGCAGCGCCCGCTGGATCGCCCGCTGTGCGTCACGATAACGGTTCAATCGCAAATTGCGGTCGAGCAGCGCCTGGTCATCCCAGAAGCGGGCAAGTTCATCGACAAGGCGCTGCGCCCAGTCGAGCAATTCGTCGCTCAGGGCTGGACCATCATGGCGTGAATAGGCGGCCAGCTCCAGCTGACCGCCATCGGCAGTGCTCGACGCTGCCACGATGCTGGCGCCGAAACCGTAACGCCGGGAGGTCTCCCGCCATGGCGCAAACTCCGGCGCGTCGACGGGTGTCACCCGGGCACCTCCCTTGCGCAACACGATTCCCGCCGGACCACGCCCGCCCTCCTCGCGCTCATCGTTGCTGATCTGCAACGACGACATGTAATCGGCAGCGGGGCCTGCCGCCATGATCTCCAGCGCCGAATGCCCCGGCTCACGCCGCCCGATCCAGACCAGCGGCAGATCCATGGTGATGGCCAGAATCCGGGCGACCTTGCGCAGCGCCTGTCGACAGTCGTGGCCGGGCGCCGCATGAAGCAGCGTCAAGGTCTCCGCCACGCTCTGGTAAAAGCGTTCGCGGAATGCTCCTCGTGCCTGGTCCCGACTCGCCATCCCGTACTCCAGGTTCTTTCCCCGGATCGACCGGCGCAGCAAAGCCGGCCCGAACCCCGTCATTCGAACATCAATACGGTGCAGACATTCATGTCATTCGCATCCATGGTTGCGACGCCTGATCGCGAAACCCGAACGGGCGACCTACCGATGCAGGATAGCCTCAATCAGCGCGCCAGGCCCTGCATTCGACGAGATCCCCCAGTGACACCAGCAGCAAGAAACGAGCCATTGGCCACGCACTGGCCCAACCCTGCGTCCACATGCCCTGCTGCGCCGCGACCCGGTCGCCGATCGGTCGCCACCGTCGAAACCTGCACTTTTTGGTCAGCCTGGGCAACCGCCGCATCGCAGGCCGGCATGCCCGTCCGGAAATAATCTCAGGCCGTGGGACGGTGCCTCGGTATGCTGTGCAGCATGTGGCATCGACCTATCCAGGGCGGCAACGGATGAAGGAAACCCCAGGCGGACTGATCGTCCATCGCGCCAGCCGTACCGAGCGGCTGGCCGATGCGCTGGCGCTGCAACTGGAGACACAGCGGCCGGCCAACCCGCTGGCGGCGCAAACCGTGGTGGTGGCGCATCCGGGCCTGCAGCGCTGGCTGCTCGGCCGTCTCGCGCGGCGCAGCGGCCCACGCGGCGGCCACGGCATTGCCGCCAACGTCGAGATGATCCTGCCGTGGCAGTGGTTCGAGCGCACCGCCCGCCGCGTGCTCGGCGACGAGGCGCTGATCGGCGGCGCCTGGCGGCACGAAGTGCTGCGCTGGCGCCTGCTGCAGGCGCTGCCCACGCTGGGCGCGCCGCAGATCAGCAGCTATCTGGCCGGCGACGACGCGCCGCGGCGCAGCTTTCAGCTGGCCGAGCATCTGGCCACCCTGTATACCCAGTACCTGATCTATCGGCCGGACTGGATCCTCGACTGGGAACAGCACCCCGGCCGGTACCTGCACGACTGGCAGGCGACGCTGTGGCGGCAGGTGCAAACCGCCGTCGATCGTCCGCATCGTGCGCAGCGCAGCGCCGCCCTGCCCGATGCGCTGATTGCGCAGAGCGAATCCGCGCAGGACAAATCCGCCGAGGCGCCGCTGCATGTGTTCGGCGTCAGCCACCTGCCGCCCGACGTGCTGCACGCGCTGCAGGCCACCGCGCTGCACACGCCGGTGCATCTGTATTTTCCCGACCCCTGCCGCGAATACTGGTCGGACCTGCGCAGCCGGCGCGCCCAGCTGGCGCAGACCGACGACCCGCAGGCGCTGTACTACGAAATCGGCCACCCGCTGCTGGTGGCGCTGGGGCGCATCGCGCAGGACTTCTGCATCACCCTCGACGAATGCGACACCGCCGACGAGCGCGATCCGCTCGACGAAGCCGAGCCGCTGGCGCAGGCCTCCACCCTGCTGGCCCGGCTGCAATCGAGCATCCGCTGCCTGCAACCGGAGCTGGTCGGCGCGGCGCTCCGCCAACGACGCGAAAACGGCGCCGCCCTGGCGGACCTGCTGACCGCCCTGCGCAGCGATGCCAGCCTGCGCGTGCACGCCTGCCACACCCGCCTGCGCGAACTGGAGGTATTGAAGAACAGCCTGCTGCGCTGCCTCGCCGAGGACCCCACGCTGCAGCATCGCGACATCGTGGTGATGGCACCGGACATCGGCGCGTATGCGCCGTATCTGGCAGCCGTGTTCGGCGAACCGGCGCACTACCGCGCCGAGCCGCTGCACCTTCCCTGGCATCTGGCCGACGTCGGGCTGTCGCGCGCGCATCCGCTGATGAGCGCGTTCGCGCAGCTGCTGGATCTGGCCGAAAGCCGCTTCACGGTCAGCGAGGTGCTGGATTTTCTCGACGTGCCGGCGGTGGCGCGCCGCTTCGCGATCGACCCCGATGGCCGCGGTGCGCTGGAACGCTGGCTGCGCCGCGCCCGCGTGGCCTGGGGGCTGGACGCCGACATGAAGGCCGCGGTCGGCGCGGCGGCGACCGATGCGCATTCCTGGCAATTCGGTTTCGACCGCATCTACGCCGGGCTGATCGTGGGCAGCGAGGCCGACGATCCGTTGCTCGACGGCATCCTGCCGCTGGGCGGGGTCTCCGGCAGCGCGGTCGAGGCGCTGGGTCAGCTCGATCGCCTGCTCGGCGAACTGCGCCGGGTGCGCGGCGAATTCGCCACCGCGCGACCGCTCGCCGCGTGGAGCGAATGGCTGCTGGCGCGGATCGACGCGCTGTTCCTCGCCGACCCGCGCGACGATGCCGAGAACCATGCGCTCGACGCGCTGCGCCGGCTCGCCGCCGGCCTCGGCGGCCAGGCCGCCGAAGCCGGCATCGCGATGCCGCTGCCGTGGAGCGTGGTGCGCGAAGCGGTGCGCGGCGCACTCGACGCGGTGCCGGAGCGGCAACCGTTCCTGCTCGGCGGGGTGACCTTCTGCGGGCTGGTGCCGCAGCGTTCGATCCCGTTCCGCGTGGTCGCCCTGCTCGGCATGAACGAGGGCGAGTTTCCGCGCCCCGGCAACGACGCCGGCCTCAACCGCATCCTCAGCCAGCCGCGCCACGGCGACCGCGACACCCGCAGCGAGGATCGCTACCTGTTCCTGGAGGCGATGATGTCGGCGCGCGACGCGCTGCACATCAGCTACGTCGGCGAAGGCGTGCGCGACGGCAAGCCGCGCAACCCGGCCGCGCCGCTGACCGAGCTGCTGCAGTTCCTCGACGAGCAGCACGGCATCGCCGCCGACGCTGGGGCGGATGGCGACAGGATCGATCGGCCGTGGCGCATCCGCCATCCGCTGCAACCCTTCGACGCGCGCTATTACGAGCGCGACGCGCACGGCCAGCCGCGGCACGATCCGCGCTTGTTCTCGTACGACCCGGCGTTTCTCGCCGCGCCGTCCAGCGGCGACACCCCACGTTTTCTCGGCGCGGTCGGCATGCCAAAAACCATGCCCGCGGCCGGCAGTCTATCGGACTTTGTTCGGCCGGCGGCCAGCGGCGAGATCTCGCTCGGCGCACTCAAACGCTACTGGCGCGACCCCGCCAGGGATGCCTTGCTGCACGGCCATGGCATCAGCCTGCAGGCGCTGGGTCGAACCATCCGGCCCGATCGCGAACCGCTGGAAACCCGACTCGAGCGGATCGAACGCATCGATCGCCGGCTGCTCGGCGAAGCACTCGCCGCCGGCATCGACGAACTGCCCGCCGAACCGCCGGCGTGGCTGGCGCGCTCGGGCATGCTGGCCGGCGGCGCCATCGGCGCCGAGGCCTATGCGCAGCTGCGCGACTCGCTGCAAGGCCTGCTCGCCGGCGCACGCAAACTGTTCGCCGACGGCATCGCGCAAGCGCAGGCGCAGGCGATCGAGCTGGACCTCGGCGACGGCCTGCGGCTGACCGGCGTGGTCGATCGGGTATTTCGCGCTGCCGAAGGCGGCCTGCTGCTGTTCGACGCCCAGCCCGCACGCGCCGCCGGGCTCAAGGAAATGCTGGCCTTCTATATCGACTGGGCCGCCTTGCGGCTGACCCGGGACGCCGCCGTGCACGGCGATTTCCTGGAACCGACCGCCAACCCCGCCGTGACCCGCAGCGCCAGCTTGCTCGATCCCGTGCGGGCACAGGACGCCGCACAACTGCGCCGTGGGCTGCGCCGCCTGATCGAGGCGTATCTGGCCGCCGCACAGCAACCGCTGCTGTTCTTTGCGCGCACCGCGCAGGCCTATGCCATGGCCGCTCCGGAGCATCGCCTCGCCAGGGCCACCGCCGCGTGGAACGGCGATGATTTCAACCACGTCGGCGAGCGCGATTACGCCCCCGGCTACGCGGCCCTGCTGAGTCGCGGGCTCGACCTGTTCGAGCCCGCCAGCCCCGCACACCACGCCTTCGTGGCCGCCACCGAACTGGTTTGCGACGTGCTCGATCCGCAGCACACGATGCTGTTGAAAGCCGCGGAGCCCGCCGATGAACCATGACATCCCGCTGCGCCCATTTTTTGTAGGAGCGCGCTTGCGCGCGATGCTCTTTGCCAGGGGCGTAGCAAGAGCATCGCGCGC
>SCRF01000023.1 GCA_004322005.1 Rhodanobacter sp.
GGCAAGTTGCCCACTTGGCCAATAATGAAACCTATGCACTGTATGCGCCAAAATGGACTCGCCGAAATTAACGAGACCAAGCACTAACTCATCAAGCCAATGTCTCGGATAATAGATGTCGTCATCACATATCACGATATGGGCGTGCGGATGTCTATGTATGGCTGGAATAACCTTCTTATATGAGCGAATATTTCTTGTTGGCAAAATGGTTATTTTCTAACTGAGATCACGAACTGAATCCGGCAAGTCATTTATTTCATCATCGGATATCCAAAGCAATATGGCATCTGGAATAATCGTTTGCTCAAGAAGGCTATTTATCGTCAAATGAAGCCATTTAAATCTCGGCCCATAAGATGTCATTGATACTATTAGCTGGCTATCCAAACCGTGACGTTTAGGAGCAATCGGGGCAATGCGCTTCTGATTTTCATAAAACGCAAGCAGCTTTCCCATTGGAGTTTCGAAAAACTTTGTCATAGCGGTCACTTTACGCATCCAAGAATTGATTTAAATTCGCAGCGAACCTCCGCCACTGACATCTATCGAGTCCGCCTTCGCCACCATGTTCTACTTGGCTGTCTAGGGGTCAATTAAAGTACTTAGTGAAAAAATCTTCAGGTGGCGGCTCTTTTCGCATTTGTATTTGCACATTAACCGACGGTATGATAGATATTAAATAGAAGATAAATAAAGCAACCATTGCATAATTGCCATTTATTTTTGTTAATACAAATACTATTGCACCTGATATGCAGTATATTGCCATTGTCATCCAGTACATGAAATTCCCGCGATAACTACTAAATAGAAAATAATACAGTTGAATTACTCCTGAAATATTGAACAGCGCAAGCATAATGCGCTTAACCCAAACATCAATTGTTGTGCTGAATAATATTGAATTATTTAATAAAAATAACCCAACTACGAGCAAAACAACACCCGATACTTTGTATAATGTTTTATACATAACTAACTCGCAGTGTATGATTAGAAGAAGCACAGACTAAAGTTCGGCCTTACTCATTTGCCAGATTCGCCGAGTTTGATCGGCGAAAGCGAGCCTTGGCAACGCCAAGGCTCGCTGACTCAAAACCATCAAGAGGCGATGGTGCTCAAAGTTCTCTTCAGTAACCCGACAACTCGGCGACCGCCCCACCAAGAGCCATCACAGCACTTGCTGTCCCATACACAGCGGCGGCCCCCAGCATTGCCCCTCCAAGTACTGGCGCGGCAAGCACGGCAGCACCAACAGCTAAAATTGCTGCCCCCGCCCAAAAAACATCCGCAATATATCCACCACCAGATACCTCGTCAATTTCACACTGTTCCAATTCACGCATCGATTTGGAAAAAGACACTTTTGTTCTCCTTGAATTCACTCGTCAAATTATGCACCAATATTTTGGTTCGCTCATGATCAAACCGCAAATTTAAACTTTTGCAGTTTGATCAATCTTTAGCCACCCCCTTGATGCGCCGCGTGGCTTCATCGGGCGGCTCCTATAGCGTATGCCCATCGACTAATTCAGTTCTCCCGCCGCACAGAGAAACAACACGTAATGTCATCCGAATCGTTTCTGCCCTGTGTGCGATTACGATTTTTGTAATTTTGAGACGACGAAGAGCTTCATTGACGAGGTATTCTCGGTCCACGTCTAGATGACTGGTCGCCTCATCCAGCACCAACAACTTCGGCCTCCGATACAATGCCCTCGCCAGAATCATCCGCTGCTTCTGACCACCCGACAGGCTCGACCCCATATCCCCCACCAGGCTCTGGTAACCCATCGGCATCGCCGCGGTGTCGTCGTGAATGGCCGCCAGTCGTGCTGCTGCCTCGACTCTCACATGCGTTGCCTCGGGGTCGAAGAAGCTGATGTTGTCGGCGACGGAGCCGGCAAACAGCTGATCGTCCTGCATCACGGCACCGAGCCATTGGCGGTAGGTATCCAGCCCCAGCATGCGGATGTCGATGCCACCGAAGCGCACTTCGCCGGCGGTCGGTTGCAGCAAGCCCAGCACGATCTTCGCCAGCGTGCTCTTGCCGCAACCACTGGGGCCGACGATGGCAACCGACTCACCTGCCTCGATACGCAGACAGCAATCCTTGAGAATCCAGGGTTCGCCCTCGGCATAGCGGAAACTGACATTGTGCAATTCGATGCTGGCCTCCGGCATCGGGCCGGTCCATGCGGCCTCGGCGCTCTTCTCCGGCGCCGTCAGCGCGATGTCCGCCACCCGCTCCGCATGCAGTTTCAGCATGCGAAAGTCCACCCACTTGTCGATCAGGCCGGCAGCGCGGCCGGTGAACTGATCCGAGTAGGCGATGAAGGCGATCAGCATGCCGGCGGAGAACTTTCCGTCGAGTGCCAGGGTGGCGGCGATCCAGATCATCGCCACCCGGCCGATGCCGAACATCAGCTGGTTGCTCAGTGAGAACGCGATACCCAGACGCTGGATGCCGATCTCGCGGTTCGCGGTGGACACCGTGGCATTGGCATAGCGCGAAAGTCGCTCGTCCTGCTTGTTGGCCAGCTTGATCGGCATGGCGCCACGGATGGATTCCAGCAGTTCGCTTTGCTGGCGAGCGCCGTAGACGATCTGCTCCTCGTTGGCGCGGCGCAGTGGATTGAAGAAGACCCAGCGAACCAGGCCGTAGGCGATGAACAGCCCGACCACCAGCACGGTGAGCCAGATGCTGTAAAAGCTCATCACCACCAGGGTGACCAGCGACATCAGCCCGTCCAGCAGCGAGCCGATGAACTGCGTGGTCAACGTACGCTGGATGGTCTGGATGGAGCCGAAGCGCGACACCACGTCGCCCACGTGGCGCTTCTCGAACCAGTCCAGCGGCAGGTGCATCAAGTGACCGAACAGGTTGCTGGCCCATTGCACGTTGAGCGTGGCGCCCAGCCAGGTCACGGCCCACGAACGTGCCGCGGTGATGATCGCCGAGAAAATCGTGATGCCGATGAAGCCCAGACCGAGCAGGGTCAACAGATCGCGATCGGCCGATACCAAGACCTGATCGAGCACCCATTGCAGATAGAACGGCGCGGCCAGCGCAAACACTTCCAGCGCCAGCGCCAGCAACAGGATCTGCGACAGCGCGGGCAGCAGACCACGCACCGTTCCGGTCAACGCCCGCAGCGAGACCGCCTGCCTTTCCCGCACCGGCACAAAATCGGCGGACGGGCTCAACTCCAGCGCCACGCCGGTGAAGTGGTCGGACGCCTCTTTCAGAGTCAACTTGCGCAGACCCCGCGCCGGGTCGTGGATGACGATGCCACGCTTGCCGGCGCTTTTCAGCACTACGAAGTGGTTCAGGTCCCAATGCAGCAGGCACGGCGTCTTGAGCTGGCCCAACTGGTCCATATCCAGCTTGAGTGGGCGACAGACGAAGCCGAGCTGACCGGCCATCGTCATCACGCGGGCCAGCGTGGCGCCCTTGAGCGAGGTGGAGAAGCGGCGGCGCAAGCCGGCCAGATTGACGTCGTGGCCGTGATAGCTGACCACCATCGCCAGACAGGCGAGGCCGCATTCGGCCGCTTCGGTCTGCAGCATCATCGGCAACCGTCGCCGCCAGCCGAACTGCAGCGGCAGACGGTAACCGGCGGTGGCGCCGGGTTTTACGCTGCTGCCGTCAGCCATGCGCCCCTCCCGTCAGGTGATGCGCCATGCCGTACAGCGGCTCGAATACCCACTCGATCAGCCGTCGGCGGTCCATCAGAATATCGGCGTCCAACGCCATGCCCGGCTTGACTGGCTCTTCCCGCCCGTAAGCCAGCACCTGCTGGCTGTCCAGCGCCACCTGCACGCGATAGAGCGGGTCAGGCTGCTGGGCTTGCTGCCCCACCAGCGCCACGAGGTCGGCGGGACTGAGCGCACTGCGGGAAATGTCCGTCACCCGACCGTACTGCTGACCGAACTTCTGATAGGGAAACGCCTGATAGCGCAGCACCACGCGACTGCCCGGCTCGATGAAGCCGATCGCGCGGCTGGGCACCAGCAGTTGCGCCTGCAACATGGAGCCGGCCGGCAGGATCGACAGCAGCGGCTGGCCGGCGCTGACCATCTGCCCATCCTTCAACAGCACCGTAGACACCACGCCATCGCGCGGCGCGCGCAGCACCACGGCGCGTTGCATTTCGTTCTGCGCCATCGACTGCGCAATCGACGAAAGCTGCCGCTCGGTGTCGTTGCGCTTGCTGGCGTCGTCCAGCGGCAACTGGGCCAGTTGCTGCTGCGCGCTATCGAGTTGCTGGCGGGTATCCAGTTGCTGGCGCACCAGCGCCTTGTACTGCGTTTGCGCATCCAGCACGGCGGTGCGCTGCTGCTGGATCTGCATGCCCGAGACATAACCTTTGGCAGCCAATGGCTCGAAGCGCGCCAACATGTGCTGGTTGCTGGTCACCTGCTGCTGCTGGATCGCCAGTTGCCCGGCGATCTGGGTCCATTGCGAACGCAGCAGCGCCGCCTTGGCCCGCAACGCCTCGGCCTGTTGCTGTGACAGCTGCTGTTGGTTGAGCAGGTCGGCCTGCAATCGGGCACGCTGGGCATCCAGTTGCCGCCCCACCAGCGCATGGATATCGCCCAGCGTGGCGCTGTCCTGCTCGCTGGAAAGTTCGAGCAGCACGTCGCCCGCCTTGACGGCCTGGCCGTCGTGCACGTGCACACGGGTGATCGTGCCGACACCGGGAGCCGCGATGTTGAGCAGACCGGCGCTCGGCACCAGTTGTCCGGTGACGGTTTCGCGGCGGGTGTAGTGGCCGAAGAAGAGGAACAGCCCGATGGCGGCCGCCAGCACCAGCGCCAGCACGGTGAGCAGCCAGCGCGACAGCGGGGCCACGACGATGATGCTGCCCAGCCATTCGCCGCGTTTGGCATCGATGACTTCCTGGCGAAACAGTCCCTGCGACAAAACGTGTGCATCCTTTCACTGACGGATTTTACCTGTTTCCCGAAAGACTCCAACGCGTCGTCTTCCGGCAGGGATCGCTTCATGGTCCGCATCGGAACGGCGAGTGTCCATAGGAATTTTTCTGAGTTGCGCGCTACCGCAAGAACCCACGATCACAAGCACTCAATGCCCTCGGGCGTTACCCGCCTGCAATGCAGAAAATGTCAGGGAAGGACTACGTTTTCCGATGCAGCTTGCCTACAAGTCGCCGACGTGCGATGAAAGAAATTGCGCTCGACAGGCGGGCTGAAGCAGGGCTGTTTCAGGTTCGCCCACTTCGCTGCTCCGACAGGCAGGAGCGGCTGTAGGAGCGCACCCTGTGCGCGATACCTTTTGTGCGGCTTCAGCCGCGATGCTCTTGGCTTGGTCAGAGCAAGAGCATCGCGCACAAGGTGCGCTCCTACACATCAGGGTTGTTCGAGGTGTTCTCGACCAGATGCCTGTTCACTCCCTCCAGCCATTCGGCAGGAACGGATGCGGCCGCTGCCGCAGCCCGCGCCAGCCGCGGTGGCCGAGCCAGAGCAGGAACAGCGCCAAGGCGAACCACGCCGCGCCCAGCGTATCGCCTGTCCTGACTGCGGACAGCTCGGCCCGGTCATGCCACAGCATCGGCAACAGCGCGGTGAGGCTGAGCAGCATGAACATGCCGATCACCAGCAGATTCTTGCCGAAGCCGGATAGAGGATGGCCGCCGAAAATGCTCAGCGCAGACGCCACCAGATAGCCCAGACAGGCCAAGGCGATCAGCGGCATCGCCAGCTCAACCTGCGGACCCACATGCAGGTGGGCAGCGACGATCAAGCCAACCACGCAGAGCAAGCCCAGTTGGCTGGCCGGACGCTTGATCGCCGTGCGCAGCAGCGTGCGCTTGATGTCTCCGGTTTGGCCCAACCCGGGCAACAAGCCAAGCATGGGCAACTCGGCATTCACCCGGCTCCAACGCAACGTCAGCAGTTCGACGGCCAGCAAGACCAGCACAAGGCAGAAGACGGCGTAGATCCAGCCTGCGAAGAGGAAGCCCCGGCGGCTGAACACGTACTGCACCCACTGCTCGGCGGTAGCGTCGAAATGCGTAATGCCGAAGAAGAGCAAGCCATAAAACGCCAGGATCAGCGCGGCGAGAATCAAATCGAAAAACCGACTGCTGATGGTTCGCGGCAGGTAAATGCCACCCAGCGCCACGCGCAGCGAGACAATAGATGCCCGCGGGCCAACGCAACGAAGGTCCGGCCGCCGCGCGAACAACCAGTCAGGGCGGGCCCGCAGCGCACTGGCATTGGTGCGCGGGTCAGAGCGGGACATGCTGAGCGAGCGGCGCAAATTGATCATGTTCGGGGCACGCATTCCGCGCGTGGGAACAACGCCACCAACCAGCAGCTGACGCAAACGCCAAGCCACCGCCAGCACCAGCAGCAGGGCGGCTCCGGCGCCCCACGGCGCGAAGCGCGGATCGGTCGGTCCAGGCAAGACAAGCATGCGAGTTACTGGTCCAGCCAGCACGGGCAAAAGACAGAACGCAAGCCCAAGATAGGCCGGCAACAACATGTAAAGCGCACCGATTGTCGCCACCAACACCTGCACGATGCCGAAGCCCAGCACATGACCATGAGGCAGTTGCAGCAACATCGGCACGCCGATGCTGAGCACTGCATACAACGGCAGGCTCCAGACCACGTCGTGACGGATCCCCGGCAGGCCCAGCCGCCGTGCATCCAGCACCAGCAGCAAGCCGTTCGGCATCAGTACCGTCCAGCACAGCCCGTCGCCAATACCCAGCAAAATCGCGCTGAGGATCCACGGATGGGCTGCGTGCCCATAGATCAAGGCCAGCACGTCGGCAACAACCAAAAGTGCCAGCACAATCGCCACTAGCCAGCGCGTGGAACGCGGCGTGGCAATCCATGGCGCCAGCAGAATGCGGTCGATGCTCATTGCATCGGTGCCCCGACGCAGCGCCGATCAACGTGTGCCGACGCCGCCGCCAGGATGGCGTTGCCTGCGAGCAGGCGTGGCAGCACGAAGCGGGAAAAAAACAACAGGACTATTCCGGGCAGGCGAAGCAGTAGCTCCCAACGGGGCGGTAGCCCAGGCAGCAGCCAGCCGAACGCACCAAGGCTCCACAGCATCCCGCCCAGATACATGCCGCCGAGCAGTGCCCCGAGGCCGTTCCATCGATTGCGGATCAGACCGGTCTGCCCGCGAATGATCTGCTCACACACCATCCACGGAAGTCCGAACTTCCGTTGCAGTTTCTTGATGGTGATGTACTCCATGGCATTCCTCTCGATGCGTGCGATGGGTCAATTGGGCAAGAACGGATGCGGCCGCTGCTGCAGTCCGCGCCAGCCGCGGCGGCCGAGCCAGGCCAGAAGGGCGATAAGCAAGATCCAGCCGGCGTCGAACAGCACCGTCAATCTGGTCATGGCCAGATTGGCCGGGTGCAAATCGAGGCCGGACACAAACAGCGGGAACGTGAGCAGCACGCCCCAAAAAAGGCCGATGCCAAGATTCGCCCAGCGCCCTGCCGTCTGACCGCCTGTGACGAACAGCGTGTACGCAACAAGAGCCACAGTCGCGGACGCCTGGCTCGCCAGCACATAAAATTTCATCGAAGTGTCCACATGCAGGCTCGTCGCCAGCGCGAGCAACACCGCCATCAGCACTAGCTGGATGCGCAATGGCGGCAACAGGATGGCCCACAGAAGATGGCGTTTCACGTCGAAACCGCCACTGCGCAATCCCGGCAGCAAGGCCAGCAATGGCAATTCGGCGCTGGATTTTCGCCAGCGCTGAAGTAACTCGATCCCGCAGTTGAACACCATGGATGCCGATACGAAACCACCCAGCATCGACAGCACAAGCAATTGGCTGGTATGCCGGTCGATGGTCGGCGACCCCTGAAAAGCGCGTCCCAGAGTCTGCCAGAGCATGAAACCACAGACCGCGAAGATGATCGCCAGCATTGCCATCTTCCTGTGCAGCCAGCCCATGACGCTGGTTGGCATCAACGAGCCACCCAACGCCAAGCGCAGACTGGCCACCGGGTGGCCCGGCCCGCAACCGCGCAAGCTGGCCCTGGCCTGCATCCAGTCTGGACGCGCGGCGATCGCCCGCGACCCATATCGACCGCGACCGGCCGCAAAGGCGCCACCGATGCCCCGGCCTATCCGCAGGACTGGCGGCCCATGGCGACCTGACACGTAGGGCTCGCTGGCAACCACCAGGCGATGGACACGCGCCATCGCCAACAACAGCAGGAGCAGCGCCAATGGAAGGGCCCAAATCAGAAAACCCGAATGGCCGAGGCTGAGCAAGGAACGAGCATGGACGGCGGCAGCGTAGAAAGGAGCGTAGACGACTATTCCGAGATACCGGGGCAACAGCGCCCACAGCAGTCCCGCCAGGCAGAAGAGGCCAACGAATACGGCGATGACCGCGACCTTTCCTACCCACAGCCCAATCCCGATCGCAGGCAACAGTAAACTCAGCACGCCATAGAAGGCCCAACCCACGAACAGACTGCGCTGCATGCCGGGCAACCGCAGTTGATGTGCATCGATGGCAGGCAAAACCATGTAGGAAAATACAGAGTTCCACAGCATGGCTTCAAAGACACCGGCGATGGCAGCGGAACCCACCCACCAGTTCGCCGTGTGCATGAAGCATGCCCAACCGGCCGCCCCGAACACCGCCAATAGAACCAGCCCCAGGGCCAACCATCGTGTACCCGTCAAGTTGAACCGCCAGGGCGCCAGCAATGCCAGTGGCAGCTTCACTCCGCAATCTCCACAAACAGATCCTCCAGCCCCAGCGCATCGACGCGCGCGCCGGGGAGGCTGGCGGCTTCCGGCCACTGGTCGTGCGTGTCGCGCTCGACCACCAGGCTGAGGCTGCCGTCGTCGTGGCGGCGCCGGCTCAGGCTTTGGGTGGGTGCGGCGTAGCCGATCTGGCCCGGCAGCCACAGCCGGCCATAGCGCTCCTTGGTCTCATCGACGGTGCATTGCATCAGCAGCTTGCCCTGATGCAGGAACGCCACTTCGGAAGCGACGCGCTCCAGATCCGACACGATATGGGTGGAGAACAGCACCGTGGTGCCGGACTCGCCCGCGCGCAGGGCGATCTCGCGCAGCAGTTCGCGGCGGGCCACCGGATCGAGTGCGGCGGCCGGTTCGTCCAGCACCAGCAGCTCCGGCTGCGAGGCCAGCGCACGGATCAGATCGACCCGTTGGCGTTCGCCCGGCGACAGCTTGGCCAGCAGCTTGTTCGGCTGGATCTGCCAGCGCTCCAGTGTTCTTTTGGCGAACAGCGGATCCCAGCGCGGATAGAAGCGGCCGACGTAGTCGAGCATCTGCTGCGCGGTCAGCCAGGCCAGCGCCTCGGGCTGCTGCGGCACGTAGGCCAAGCGCTCCTTGGTCCGGTCGCCGAGTTTCAGCGCCGGCTCGCCGAACACGCTGGCCATGCCTGAAAGCGGCTGCAGCAGGCCGAGCATGGCGCGGATCAAGGTCGACTTGCCAGCACCGTTGCGGCCGATCAGGCCGAGCACGCTGCCCTGCTGTACGGTCAAATCGAGGCCCGTCAGCACGTTGCTGCCTTCGTAGCAGTGCACCAGATCACGCACGGCCAGCGGCGTGATCGCGGTTACTTCCCTTGCCTGTCGTACGGCGCTCATTTGTCTTCCCCCAGCAGTGTGGTCAGCCGCCGCAGCACCAGCCCGGCGGGTAGTTCAAGTTCATGGGTCTGGCGTGCCAGCGCGTGCAGTTGCGGTTCCAGCAGGGCCAGCCGGCGCGTTTCGCTCTGGCTCGACCGGCTCGTGCTGGCCACCACCATGCCCTTGCCGCGCAGGCGCTCCAGCAGGCCTTCGGCTTCGGCCAGGTTGTAGGCACGCGACACGGTCATCGGGTTGATCGCATGGAAGCCGGCCACCTCGCGCACCGACGGCAGCGCATCGCCGGCGCCGAGCTGGCCGCCAGCGATCAAGCGGCGCAGTTGCTCGACGATCTGCCGATAGATCGGTTCCGGCGCGGCGGGTTGAACGGTGAGCAGCGAGGCATCCATGTGTATCAATACAACAATACACTTTACGCAAAGTCAAGTCCCGCCGCTGACACCACACATTTTGCAACAGCCGTCGACCAGCCACGCGCCCGCTGCTGACCTTGCGCTGACCATCGGGCCGGGAGTTTATTGGCCGTCAACGCCAGATTCGGTAAGCTCCCCCGGCTGAATGCCTGTTGCGCAGGCTCCCCCGGGAATTTTCTTGAGCGCCACCGCAGCAAAACACGACAGCCGGCATCCGCTGCTCACCGCCCTCTTGCTCGCGCTGATCGTGGCCGCGATGAACATCGGGCTGTGGTGGTGGGGCAACCTGCCGCATGGTCCGGAGGACTGGCACGGCAAGATCGGCGGCCTTGCGCTGTCGGTGTTCCAGCGCTACCAGAGTCCGCTGCAAAACGACTTTCCCAGCGACGACGAGATCGGCGACGACCTCGGGCTGGTCAGCCGCTACACCTCGCACGTGCGCACCTACTCGATGCTGCAGAACCCGCAGTTGCCGCGGCTGGCCGAACGCGCGGGGCTGAAGGTGATGGCCGGCGCGTGGATCGACCGCCGGCTGGACAACAACGAGAAGGAGATCGCCACCCTGATCGCCCAGGCGCGGCGCTACCCCGGCACGATCAACCGGGTGGTCGTCGGCAACGAGGCGCTGTACCGCAACGACGTCACGCCCGAGCAGCTGATGGCGTATGCCGACCGCGTGCGCGCGGCGCTGCACCAGCCGGTATCGATCGCCGAGCCGGACTACATCTGGCTGAAGTACCCCGAGCTGGCGGAGCATGTGGATTTCATCACGATCCATCTGTTCCCGTTCTGGAACGGCGTGCCGCTGACCAACTCGCGGGGAGATCCGGTCGCCGTCAATCAGGCGCTCGACGCCTACGAGGCGATCCGCAAGCGCTTCCCCGACAAGCCGGTCGTGGTGGGCGAAATCGGCTGGCCGTCCAACGGCGACCGCCACGAGTACGCCTATCCTTCGATCTCCAACGAGGCGATCTTCCTGCGCGACTGGTTCAACCTCGCCAAACGCGAACACATCGACTACTACGTGATGGAGGCGTTCGACCAGCCGTGGAAGGAGAACCTCGGCGAAGGCCGCACCGGCGCGTACTGGGGCATGTTCAATGCCGACCGCCAGCTGAAATTCCCGTTCACCGGGCCGGTCACCGAGGACACCGGCTGGCCGTGGAAGGCGCTGGCGGCGAGCCTGCTGGCGCTGCTGCCGATGATCTTCTTCGCGCGCCGCTTCAGCCGCTTCAAACTGATGGGACGGCTGTTCTTCTGCATGCTGATCCAGCTGGCCTGCGGCCTGATCGTGTGGGCGGCCACGCTGCCGTTCAATTTCTACCTGAGCTGGATCGACTGGACCATGCTCACGCTGCTGTTCCCGGCGCAGATCGCGATCCTGGCGATCCTGCTGATCAACGGCTTCGAGTTCACCGAGGTGCTGTGGCGGCCGACCTGGCTGCGCCACGCCGGCATGCTGCGGCCGGACCGGCTGGACCGGCAGCCGTTCGTGTCGATCCACCTGGCCTGCTACAACGAGCCGCCGGAGATGGTCATCGTCACGCTCGATTCGCTGGCCGCGCTCGACTACGAAAACTTTGAAGTGCTGGTGATCGACAACAACACCCGGGACCCGGCGATCTGGCAGCCGGTACAGGCGTACTGCGAGCAGCTCGGCAAGCGCTTCCGCTTCTTCCATCTCGAACCGTGGCCGGGCTTCAAGGCCGGCGCGCTGAACTTCGGCCTGAAGGAAACCGACCCGCAGGCCGAGGTGGTGGCGGTGATCGATGCCGACTACGAGGTGCGCCCCGACTGGCTGGCCACGCTGACCGGCCACTTCCACGATCCGAAAGTGGCGGTGGTGCAGTGCCCGCAGGCGCATCGCGAGTTCGCCCACAACGCGTTCCGCCGGATGACCGCGTGGGAGTACGACGGCTTCTTCCGCATCGGCATGCACCATCGCAACGAGCGCAACGCGATCATCCAGCACGGCACCATGACGATGGTGCGGCGCTCGGCGCTGGAAGGCACCGGCGGCTGGTCGGAGTGGACGATCTGCGAGGACGCCGAGCTCGGCCTGCGCCTGATGCATGCCGGCTACGACCTGGTCTACGTCGACGAGCTGATGGGCAAGGGCCTGACCCCGGCCGACTTCAAGGCGTACAAGAGCCAGCGCTACCGCTGGGCGTTCGGCGCGATGCAGATCCTCAAGGGCCGCTGGAGCTGGATGGTCAAGCCCGGCCCGCTGTCGGCCGGTCAGCGCTTCCATTTCCTCACCGGCTGGTTCAGCTGGTTCGCCGACGCGCTGCACCTGATCTTCACCCTGATGGCGCTGTTCTGGACCGCCGGCATGGTGGCGTTTCCGCAGTACTTCAGCCTGCCGATGCAGCTGTTCCTGATCCCGGTGATCGGCTTCTTCTTCGCCAAGGCGATCTTCGGCATCGTGCTGTACCGCGCCCGCGTGCCGTGCAGCTGGCGCGACACGCTGATGGCGTCGCTGGCCAGCATGAGCCTCAGCCACGCGATCGCGCGCGGCATCCTGCACGGGCTGACCCGCAAGAAGACCGCGTTCGTGGTCACCGCCAAGAGCCGGCGCCTGGGCGGCTCGAGCTTCGCCGCCTTCGCGCCGGTGCGCGAGGAACTGCTGATGGCGGTCGCGCTGGTGCTGTGCATCGTGGGCATGGCACTGAACTACGGCAACCGCTACGTCGAGGGCACGCTGTGGATGTTCATCCTCGGCGCGCAGTCGATTCCCTATTTCTCGGCGGTGATCGGCGCGTGGATCGCGCACAAGGCTGGCGACAAGGCCGGCTGACGCTGCGCCACCTCAGCCAGGCGCCGCCTCCGCCAGGCGCGGCCTTGATTCGGCGGCGACACGGGGGCCGATAACCTGCCCAGACCCTCCCCGCCCCGACAAGGAAGTAAAGCCACCCATGCACCGCCCGAGCCTCGCCGCCGCACTGCTCGCCCTCGCACCAGCGCCGACGTGGATCTCGCCAAACTGCCCGGTGCCGGCGCCACCCGGGCCTCGCCCGATGTCGTGGTGCTGGACGAGAAACCGTCGCAGTCCAAGGCCGGGCCGCCGCCGGTCACCGCCAACGTCGCCGTCGAGCTGGGCGGGAAGACCCACGTCGTCGGCATGGGCCTGGACGGCACGCTCGGCGGTCAGCTGACCGTGCGCCAGTGCGCCGGACACGCCGCCACCGGACAGGGTCAGATCGCGGCCGGCGGCGGCTACAAGGCGTATGGCCAGAAGCTCACCATCGAGCATGGCCAACTGCTGTTTGCCGGCACCCCGCTGGACAACCCCGGCCTGAACATCCGCGCCGTGCGCAAGCTCAATCCCGACGCCACCGTCGACGAAGGCCAGAAGGTCGGCCAGTACGTATCCGGCACCGCGCAGCGGCCCGTGTGCTGACCGTGTTCTCGCAGCCGGTGCCGGAACAGTCCGACGCGCTGTCGTACCTGCTCACCGGCAAGCCGCTGTCCGACCTGAAGGGCGGCGAAGGTTCGATGGTCGCCTCCGCCGCACGGGCGCTGGGCTCGGAATGAATCGTGCCCGCCCTGGGCGCACGGATCGTCGGCCATGCTGCAGCGGCCCGGCAACGGGGGTATCGTGGGGCACTTTTTTCCGTCCTGGAGTCCCCCGATGAATGCAAGCCGCTGGATGCTCACCGCCGCCGTCTGCACCGCCCTCGCCGCCTGTGGCGGCTCCCCTGACCAGGCCAGCCAGCAGCAGGCCAGCGCCGGCAAGCCGGCGGCACCGGCTACCGCCGCGCCCGCCGCGGCAGCCAGCGCGACCGCGCCGATCGGTATCGACATCGCCGGCATGGACACCACGGTGCGTCCGGGCGACAACTTCTTCGACTACACCAACGGCACCTGGCTGAAGAACACCGCCATCCCGGCTGACCGTTCCAGCACCGGCGCCTTCCTCAAGCTCTACGAGACCGCACAGAAGCGCACCGCCGCGCTGATCGAGCAGGCCGGCAAGAGCAACCCGGCCGAGGGCACGCACGCACGCAAGATCGCCGATTACTACGCCGCCTACATGGACACCCAGGCGATCGACAAGGCCGGCCTGACCCCGCTCAAGCCGATGCTCTCGGCGATCGACGGCATCCACTCGCGCGACGGCCTGGCCAAGGTGCTGGGCAGCCGCCTGCGTGCCGACGTCGATCCGATCAACGCCACCCACTTCCACACCGACCATCTGTTCGGCCTGTTCGTGACCAAGGGCCTGGACGAGGCGTCGCTGAACATCGCCTACCTGTTGCAGGGTGGTCTGGCCATGCCCAGCCGCGACTACTACCTGTCCGACGACCCGGCCATGAAGGGCTTCCGCGACAAGTACCGCGACTACGTCACCGCCCTGCTCAAGCAGGCCGGCGCCAAGGATCCGGCGGCAGACGCCCGCACCGTGCTCGCGCTGGAAACGAAAATCGCCCAGGCGCAGACCAGCCTGGTCGACAGCCAGGACGTGCACAAGGCCGACAACCTCTGGTCGATGCGGGACTTTGCGAAAAAGGCACCGGGACTGGACTGGGCCGCCTACTTCAAGGCCGCCGGCCTGTCCGACCTCAAGCAGATCGACGTGTGGCAGCCGCATGCCGTTACCGGCCTGTCCAGGCTGGTCGCCAGCCAGCCGCTGTCGGCATGGAAAACGTTGCTGCGCTTCCACACGCTGGACCGCTACGCCTCGCTGCTGCCCAAGCCCTACGCTGACCTGGCCTTCGACTTCCACGCGCGCACCCTGCAGGGCGTGCCGCAGCAGCGCCCGCGCGCCAAGAATGCCATCGACGCCACCAGCACCGATCTCGGCGATGCGGTTGGCCGGATCTACGTCAAGCAGTACTTCCCGGCTTCGTCCAAGGCCGAGGTCGAGACGATGGTGAAGAACATCGTCCACGCGTTCGACCAGCGCATCGACACGCTGGCCTGGATGGCGCCGGCGACCAGGGCCAAGGCCCACGAGAAGATCAAGACCCTGCGCGTGAGCGTGGGCTACCCCGACACCTGGGTGGATGACTCCTCGCTGACGATCAAGCCCGACGACGCGCTGGGCAACCACCTTCGCGCCGAAGCATTCGAATACGCCTACCAGAAATCCAAGATCGGCAAGCCGGTGGATCTCGGCGAATGGTGGATGACCCCGCAGACGGTCAATGCGGTGAACCTGCCGCTGCAGAATGCGCTGAACTTCCCCGCTGCGATCCTGGGCGCACCGTTCTTCGATCCGAAGGCCGATCCGGCCGCCAACTACGGTTCGATCGGCGCGGTGATCGGCCACGAGATCAGCCACAGCTTCGACAACACCGGCGCCGAGTTCAATGCGCAGGGCAAGTTGTCGAACTGGTGGACGCCGGAGGACCTGAAGCACTTCCAGCAGGCGACCGGGAAACTGGTCAAGCAGTACGACCAGTACCAGGCCCTGCCCGGCCTGCATGTCAATGGCGAGCAGACCCTGGGCGAGAACATCGCCGATGTCTCCGGCCTCACCGCCGCACTGGCCGCCTACCATGCCTCGCTCGGCGGCAAGCCCGCACCGGTGATCGACGGCCTCACCGGCGACCAGCGCTTCTTCATCGCCTTCGGCCAGACCTGGCGCTCCAAGATGCGCGACGCGGCGATCCGCCAGCGCATCAACACCGACGTACACGCCCCGGCCCCGTTCCGCGCCGAGACCGTGCGCAACCTCGACGCATGGTACAAGGCGTTCGACGTGAAGCCGGACGAAAAGCTGTACCTCGATCCGGCGCAGCGGGTGAAGATCTGGTAGATCGTTTCGCGCATTGAAACAACAAAGGGCCGCCCGCCAAGGCGGCCCTTTGTCTTGGCGCGCCCGGCCGTGGCGGCGACGCTACCCGGGAGAACCCCCAAGGCCGACCCATGGCATGTTGCCGCTGGCGCCGCACCGACGTATAACATGCGTTATAACTTGCTGGGAGGCCGCCATGAAACTGAAGATCACCACCATCGGCAACTCCGCCGGCATCATCCTGCCGCGCGAACTGCTGGCCCGCCTGCGCCTGGAAAAAGGCGACGAGCTGTTCGCACTGGAAACCCCCGACGGCCTCCGGCTGACCACCTACGACCCCACCCTGGCCAAACAGATGGAAGTGGCCGAGGAAGTCATGCGCAAACGGCGCACCCTGCTGCACAAGCTGGCGCAATAACCCATGGCCATGATCATCTGGATCGAAAGGCCGCTCGCCATCGCCATCCACGAACGCCAGTTGGCCGAACACGGCGGCGGCAGCGGCGTGCGCGACGAGGGCCTGCTGGATTCGGCGTTAGCCAGACCCCAGCAAAGTCACACCTACGGCGACCCGCCGCCGGATCTTGCCGATCTCGCCGCGAGCCTCGCCTTCGGCCTGGCGCGCAACCATCCCTTCGTCGACGGCAACAAACGCACCGCGGCCGTGGCATGCGAAACCTTCATCATGCTCAACGGCGGCACGCTCAGTGCCGACGACCTTGAGCTATATCCGAAATATCTCGCCCTCGCCGGAGGCAGCCTGTCGGAAGCCGATTTCGCCACGTGGTTACGCCAGCACATCCGCCTTGACGGCAACAAGCGCGTGAACGAGCCGCGGGTGCGCTACGGGCGCTGAAAGCCCACCGACCGTGGTTCAGCGCTCTCGAATCGCGCGAAGACGCCCGACGCCTCGCCATCGACGTCCACGCCCAGTTCCGCGCCCGGACCGAGCGCAACCTCGACGCCCGGTATCGCGCGTTCAAGATGAAACCGGGCGAGAAACTGTATCTGGCGCCGAAGGCTCGGATCAAGATCTGGTAAGGGCTTCATACGCTGCAAAGACGAAGGGCCGTATGTGAATGCGGCCCTTGTGCATGGAGTTCGAATCGCAATGATCGATCTTTGATCAGGAGCTGGCACGACGAAGCGCACTCCGACCTCGGCATCATGAAATTGTCCCCGGCACCTTTCCCGTGACTACGGCTGCGCCGGAACAGGCAAGGTTGCGCCGGGCTCGACTTTGTCCGGCCCGAACAATCGACGTGTCGAGCTGATTTCCGGCAGGATGTAGACGATACCGCTGGTATGCGTGAATGCAGGGCTGACAAATCTCTTGTAGAACTTCAGAGGCACATTGATGCAGCCGTATGAAATACGGTTATCTGCGGAGGTGGCGCTCTGCAGACGCTCGGCACGACGCTCCCGCGGGGTCCCTTTGACCACCGGATGCAGCGCGATGGCGTCGTTGTAGTCGACCCACAGGATCTCCTTGCCGTGCGGATCATGACCCAGTGACGCCACGAAGCGGCCTGCCGGCGTGATCCGATCCTGCGGCCGAATGGCCGATATCCTTTCGTCACCAACCCCTTCGACCGAGTGATCGCCCCGCGCCAGCCCGAGCAGGGCCGGCGCGCCGGCCTGAAGGTGGCCGGCCGCATCGAAGATGAACACCGCGGCGTTGATCTTGTCGATGATCAGGTAAGGCATGCCGCCGTTGTCGCGCGATGCGATTACCCATTGTGCCAGGTCGGCGACTTCCGCTGACGGTGAATCCAGCCCGCCGTCCAAAACCTCCTTCGCAGCGCCGAGGCTGATGGACGCCGAGTCGATCCAGGGGCTCGCCGCAACGGTCGCCGAATGGCACACAACGACGAGCGTCAGCACCACCAGCAGGTGGCGAAAACCCACGTGCGCCGGGAGTCTTGCTGCGCAAGCCAAAGCCATCAGCGGTTCCGCGAGAATCGCGTGTCGCACTAGTTTCGTTCCGGCTTCGGCTTGTGATAAGGCGCCACGTAGGGAATGACCCTCATGACCGGCGGCGGAGGCACCGGGGCCTCCACCATCGTCATGGCCACCGGTGAGCTGGGCGTCACTTCAACCAGCGTGGCCGGCGCTGCAGTCCACACCGGGATGGGCGGCGGCGGCACTCCCAGGATCGGCGCCCCCTCTACCAGCCTGGGTGGCGCGGGAGCGGGAGCTGGAGCTGGGGCTGGCGCTGGGGCTGGCGCTGGGGCTGGGGCTGGCGCTGGGGC